>CASEWT010000044.1 GCA_949291655.1 uncultured Bacillota bacterium | reverse complement strand
CCTTGCCCTTTTCGTAGGGCACCGCTCCTTCGACCTTCTTGGCAAAGCCGCTATCGCCGGTCAGGATCGCGAACGTTTTGTCGCGGCCCATAATCCGCCGGTAAGAGGCGATGGCCTGGGAAAGGAGCTGGGTCCGATGGGCCAAGAAGAGGACATGGCGAGGCGAGACCGACCGGAGGGCAAAAGCCGAGGCATAGGTCTTCCCGGTGCCAGTTGCCGAGATGAGAAGACCCCGCCGCTCGCCCTTCTCCAGCAGGTCGCGGAAGCGGGAAGCAAAGCTGATCTGCATGGCATTTGGCTCGAGAGGGGCCGTCAATGAAGCGCCATTCCTTTCTTCTTCGGCTTCCCGGGCCTTTTGGGCATCGTAGAGGCTTTCGTACTCTTCCAAATATTCGTTGAGCGGGGTTCCCTTGGCCCAGAGGGCCTCGAACTCGGAGAGGACTTCCGAACCAAATTTCCCCTCTCTTCGGGAAACCAGTTCCGTATTCCATTCCTGATTGGTCGAAAGGGCTCCGGCGGTGATGTTGCTCGAGCCGATGATAAGTTTGTAAACGTCCTTCTGCTTAATGATGTAGCCCTTGGTATGGAAGCTTCCCTCGTCTTTGCACTTGTACATCCTGACTTCGATGTTCGGCCAAAGGTCCCTTATTGTTTTGAGGGCCTTCGGTTCCGTGAAGCAAAGGTAATCGGTGGTGAGGATCCGGCCCTTCGCCTTCCGTTCCCTCAGTTCCGAGAAAACCTGCTTGAGCAATTGAAGCCCGCTTACGGAAATGAAAGCGACCGAAATGGCAAATTCATCCGCAATCCTCAATTCCTTTACCAAGAAATTGATGACTTTCTTCCGCTGATCGGCCCGATTGACGATAAGCGAGGGGCTATAAAGGCTCGACCCTTCCGCGCTGGCATCGATGAAGGCGTTGACCATCGCATGGACAAGATCGTTGTCGAAAGAGGCATCCATCCTAGCTAGCTTAAAGCCCCTTCCGCCCTTCGACAAGATCCCAGCGTGGGGAGCCATCGAATTCCCTAACATACCCTCTTTCGGCTAAACCAAATTTGCCAGGAACTCGGATAAGCCCATATAATGTGCCGAAAGGTAAATAAACTCTTCAATTATGTGGAAACTATTCGTTGACCTTGACGAAGACTTCATTCCGGCCGATTGCGAACGACACAACCTCGGCTTTATCTCGATGCCCGTCATCATCGACGGCATCCCGACCCTCCCCTATGTCGAGGGCGAGCTGAAGGAATTCGACCCCCATGCCTTCTTCGACCGCCTCCGGGGCGGGCTCGTCCCGAAGACGAGCGGCCTCTCCCCCGAGCAACGGGGCGGGCTCGTCCCGAAGACGAGCGGCCTCTCCCCCGAGCAATACCGCCAGCACTTCGAACCCTATGCCAAGGAGGGGACGGACGTCCTTTACGCCCATTTCTCCGAGGCGATGAGCGGCACCTTCAACGCCATGCGGATCGCCGTCGACGACCTCCGGAAGGAATATCCTTCCTGGCGCTTCGAAGAGGTCGACACCTTGGCCATCACCGGCCTTTCGAAAGCCATCGTCGAGGAGGCCCTTCCCCTTTACGAGAAGGGCGCGACCCTCGACGAGGTGAAAAAGGCCATCGAGGAAGCCCGCCAGCACTTCGCCATCACCCTCTTTGCCGACGACCTCAAGTTCTTCAAGGCCTCGGGCCGGGTCAGCGGCATCTCGGCCTTCCTCGGCGGAGCCCTCGGGATCAAGCCGATCATCACCATCGACAAGGACGGCTACATGAAGCCGGTCAGCAAAGTCGCCGGCAAGAAAAAGGCCTTCATGACCATCGTCGAGGACATCGAGAAGAAGGGCGAGGACATTGCAAACCACCCCTTCCTCATCATCCATAGCGACATCTCGAAGGAACTCCTCGAATATCTCCGCGGGCTCATCAAGAAGCACTTCGGCGACCTCAAGATCGAGGAAATCATCGTCTCCCCGGTTGCCGGGAGCCACGCCGGCCCCGACTGCCTCGGCATCGCCTTCCACGCCAAGCACCGCTAAGTATGTACCGCCTCGTCGAAGTGAAGACCAAGAGGGAGCAAAAGGACTTCGTCGACTTCCCTCTGAAACTCTATAAAGGTAATCCCTATTTCGTTCCCTGCCTTTATGGCGACGAAAGGAAAATCCTCCGCGGGGACTGGCACCTCAAGTACGCAAAGCAGGCTTTCTACCTCGTCTACGACGGGAAGAAGGTCGTCGGGCGGATCCAAGCCATCATCTCCCGACTTTCGAATGAAAAGCAAAACCAAAAGCGGGTCCGCTTCACCCGCTTCGACGCAATCGACGACCCGGAGGTAGCCAAGCTCCTTTTCGGGGCGGTCGAGCAGTTCGCCCGTGACAACGGGATGGATTGCGTCTGCGGCCCCCTCGGCTATAGCGACATGGACCGGGAAGGGCTCCTCATCGAAGGCTTCAACGAGCTATCGACCTTCGAAGAGCAGTACAACTACCCCTATTACCAAAAGCTCATCGAGGGCCTCGGCTACCAAAAGGAAGTCGACTGGGTCGAGCGGAAGCTCTATGCCCCGAAGGAACTCGACACCCGGATCGGGAGGATCGCCGATGCGATGATGAAGCGGAACAACCTCCGCTTTGCCGTCTGCAAGTCGACGAAGGATATGGTGAAGCGTTACGGCGACGCCTTCTTCGACCTCATCGACGAGACCTACAAGGACCTCTACATGACGATCGACTTCCCGGAAGAGGAAAGGAAGGAGTACATCGCCGCCTTCAAGCTCCTCATCTCCCCGAAATTCGTCCGGATCATCGTCGATAACGACGACAACGTCGTCGCCATCGGTCTTTGCTTCCCCTCAATCGGGAAAGCCCTCCAGAAGTCGGGCGGGAAGCTTACCCTCCCCTGCCTCATCAAGGTCTTGAAGGCCGTCCGGAAGCCGGAGATCATCGACCTCGGCCTCATCGGCATTCTCCCCAAGTACCAGAATTCCGGGGTCAGCTGGGCCATCTTCTACGAGATCATGAAGATGCTCTACGAAGGCGGGGTCGCCTATTGCGAGACGAACCTCAACCTCGAGGACAATAAAGGCATCCAGAACAACTGGGGCCGGTTCGAGAACGTCCTCCACAAGCGCCGGCGGTCCTTCGTCAAGAAAATCGATTGAGGAGCCCGACGGCTCCTTTTTCAAAAACGCGGCAAAGCCCCCTTCGATTCCGCAAATTCTTTTTCAACCGCGGCCGAAAGCGGTTACAATGGAGCCAAGCAAGAAGGGAGAACAACATATGTCCAAAGCCAAGAAGAAAGCCCGAGTTTCGCCGCTCGGCACCATCGTCATCCTCATCGGCATCGTCATCGCCGTCGTCGGCATCGTTTGCCTGAGCCTCAACGCCCTTAGCCTCACCGTCAAGCTCACCGCCGATGCCGAGCCCTCGGTCGGGGAACTCATCACCGGCTTCGGCCTCGCCTTCGGGGCCCCCTATGACGTCGAAGTCGCCGGCTTCACCTTCACGGCCGAGCCGGAAATGAACACCGCCGTCCTCATCTTCTTCATCGTCCTCGCCCTCGGCGTCGTCGCCGGCATCCTCGCGATGCTCCTCCGGATGATGAAGAAACGGAAGCCCGCCCTCTTCGTCGGCCTCCTCGCCGGCCTTCTTACCATCGTCGGCGGCGTCCTCTTCTTCATCGTCCCGAACGTCGTGAGCCAAGACCTCATCGACTCTTCGATCGTCCTTTGTCCCTCCTCGGGGGAAGCGCCGCTTTGACCCTTGGTGCCGGAAGCATCATCCCGGCCATCGGCGGCATCCTCGGCGGGGCGGCCATCGGCATCGGGAGCGTCATCCGCTAAGCTCAAGGATTACTCCCCAGCTCCCCTACACCGGGGGAGCTTTTTTATCGGGTGCTCTCCCCCACTTTGACGCTCGGGACCGTGACGAAGCTCTGGACGCCGTAGCTGCGGTTGCCGATGAGGCGGATCGTTTGCCTGGCAACCTCATGTCCCAGTTCCTGGACATTGATGACGATGGACGTCGCCGGCGGATAGGCGATGCCGGCATAGGGATAGGCATCGAAGGTGAGATAGGACACTTCCGAGGGGACGCTGATCTTCCGCTGCTCGAGCGAGCGGGAAACGCCGTAGACGATCAGATTGTTGCTCGCGACGATGACCTCGGGGCGTTCCGCCAAGGAAAGAAGCCGCCCGACGGCTGCGTCGACGCTCGGAAAGGAACCATCCGCCCGCTCGACGAGGCTCGGGGCGAGTTCGATCCCGTGCTCGCTCAGCCCCAGCAGAAGCCCTTCGAGGCGGCCGAGTGAAATGTCGTCCTCTTTGTTGGGGCCGATGAAGGCAAAGCGGGCATAGCCGCGGTTGAGAAGATAGCTGGCCGCGGCCCGGCCGGCCAAGACGTGGTTGGTGTCGAGCCAGTTGACGTATTTGTCCCGCCCGATGAGGATGGCCGGGAACTTATTGAGGCGGATTTGGGCCAGAAGTTCCTTGTCGAGGGCGTTCGCGTGGATGATAGCCCCGTCGTAGGCCTTTTCGGCCATGAGGGATTTCACCGTTTCCGAAGGATTGGCCAAATTGTTCACGTTGAGGGCCGCGAACCGGTAATGGCTCTCGGTAAGCGATTCGAGGATCGCTTCGAAAAGGGAATAGACATAAGGGTTGGTAAAGGGATCGTCCGGATAGGAACGGTAAACGAAGAGGATGGCATGGGCTTCCTGCCGGGAGAAGGAAACGGCCCGCGCGTTAGGCGCGTAGCCAAGGATCTTGGCCGCGTTCATGATTCTTTCCCTTGTTTCGGCCCCGACGCCCTTTTCCCCGTTCAGGGCTTTGGAGACGCTGGCGATCGAAACCTTCGCTAGCTTGGCGACGTCTTTGATAGTTGAAGCCATGGCTTACCTCCGCGAAAACGTTTTCGTTATTTTAACGTAAAGTTTCGTTATTGAAAGGGCTTTCAAAAAAATAAATGACCTTATAATGGCCTCAGATACTTAGGTTAAGCTTTGCCAAATAAGGAAAACGTTTAACCGGAAAGGAACAAAATGAAGAGACTAGCCATCATCCCCATCGCCGCCTTCTTGGCTGCCACGGCTTTAGCCGGATGCGCCACGGAAAAGGGAGGCCCCACCACTCTTACCTTCTGGCACGACAACGACGAGGCCATGATGAATTACCTCGCCTCGGCCGCGACCGACGCCCTCAAGGACGAAGCCATCACCGTCGAAGCCGTCAAGAAGAGCGGCATCCAGGACCAGATCAAGCTCTACGGCAACGATTCCTCGAACGGCCCGGACTTCTTCTTCGGGGCCCACGACGCGATCGGAGCCTATGCCGAAATGGGCATCCTCGCCGGCATCGAAGGCTATGCCGACGCCACCACTCTCGGCTCCTTCCTCGACAGCACCGTCGATGCGGGCGAATATAAGGGCACCAAGTACCTCTTCCCCCTCTACGCCGAAACGAACCTCCTCTTCTACAACAAGGACCTTTGGAAGGGGGAGATGCCGACGACCACCGACGGCCTCCTCGCCTACAACGAGGCCCGGGTCAAAGAAGGAGGCTATGGCTTCCTCAACCAGTACAACGACACCTACAACGCCGCTCCTTGGATCAACGGCTACGGCGGCTTCGTCATCAACGAAGAGGCGACCCCCGGCATCAGCGACGCCAAGACGAAGGAAGGGGCAGCCTACAATGCCCGCTTCGCCCCGACCATGTCGGACGGGACCTACGACACCATCACCAACCTCTTCCTCGAAGGGAAAGCCGACGGCATTCTCGCCGGCCCGTGGTTCGTCTCCTCGGTGAAAGATGCCGGCATCGACTGCGGCTATGTTTCCCTCTCCCGGTTCGAGCTGCCCAACGGAGAGGTCCTCTCTCCTTATGAAGGTGTCCAAGGCTTCGCCGTCATGAAGTACGCCGAGGGGAAGAAGGATGCCATTTCCAAGGCCCTCAAAGCCATGGCGACCGTCGAAGTTGCGACCGACCTCGCGAAAAACTACAACTGCACCCCGGCCCTCGAAGCGGCTTCCGACGTGACTGAGGTAACTTCCAACGAAATGGTGAAGGAAACCCAGTACACGATCGCCGAATCGGCCGTCCCGACGCCGAACATCCCCGAGATGGGCGTCATGTGGACGCCGTTCACCAACTTCCTGACCGCCGTCAACAAGGGCGAGAATATCGACGAGGCGGCGACCAAATACCAAGCCGACGCCGTCCAAGCCATCGAAAACATGCACTAAGGGAAAAGGGCCCCGCTTCCGGGCGGGGCCTCTTCCCGCGAGGAGGGATCAATGAAAGGAACAGCAAGGAACGAAAGGAAGCGCCGGTACGAGAACAGCGCTTATTTTTACGTAGCGGCCATCCTTCTATTGGTCGCGCTCATCGTCGTCTTCCCAATCGGCTACACCGTCTACATCTCGCTCACGAACATGAACCTCTACCATTGGTTCGACTTCGAGTTCATTGGGATCGGCAATTACATCCGGGCCTTTTCCCAAGCCAATAGCGAGTTCCTCTCTTCCCTTGGCCTCACGATCCTCTGGACGATTGCCAACATGGTCTTGATCACCCTGGTCTCGCTGGTGCTGGCCGTCCTCTTGAACGTCAAGGGCTTCAAGGGAAGGAACGTCTACAAGACCCTTCTCATGTTCCCTTGGGCGGTTCCTTCCTATGTCTCGATCCTTCTATGGCGGATCGGCATCTTCAACGGCGAATTCGGCCTCCTCGGCGACATCGCCCGGGCGCTAGGGAGCGATTCCTTTTACATCCTTCAAAGCTATTGGGGTGCTTTCTTCGCCTCGCTCCTCGTCAATGTCTGGCTCTCCTACCCCTTCACTATGACGATGATGGACGGAGCCCTCCAAAGCATCGACCAGTCCCTCTACGAGGCGGCTCGGCTCGACGGGGCCGGCTTCTGGCGGACGACCTTCAACGTCTCGCTTCCGGAAATCGTCCCCATCGTCGCGCCTTCCCTGCTTATGACCGCTTTCATGCAGTTCAAGCAATTCGACGTCGTTTACCTATTGACCCTCCAAAAGGGCGCCCAGACGGGAGCGGGTCTCCAAACGATCATAACCTATGCCCACACGACGGCCTTCGAAAGCAACAACTACGGCCTTTCGAGCGCCATCTCGACCATCATCTTCATGCTGATTGCCCTACTGTTCTCGCGCTTCGCCTACCGCGAAGCCAAGGAAGGGAGGAACTAGGATGAAACTCCGCAAAACCGCCCGCAATGCCCTGAAATTCGGCTCGCTCCACCTTCTTTTCATCGCCGTTTGCTTCATTGCTCTCGTCCCAATCATCTATGCCCTGGCCATTTCCTTCAGCGGAACGACCAACCTGACCGGCGGGATCTTCGCGATCACCGACTTTACCTTCGACAACTATCTCCATATTTTCACCGAGCTCGATTTCGGAACGTGGCTTGGGAACTCCCTCATCCTTTCCCTTTCGACCGTCCTCGTCACCGTCATCCCCTCAGCTTTTGCCGCCTACGCTTTCGCGACGATGTCCTTCCGCGGGAAGAAGGTCCTTCTCTTCACTCTCCTCATTCTCAATGCTTTCCCCCAGGTCCTCACGATGACGGCGCTTTTCGCCCTTTTAAGGAATACGCATCTTCTCAATACCCGGATCGCTCTCATTCTCGTCTATAGCGGCAGCAACAGCATCTTCGCCTTCTTCAACCTCAAAGGGTACTTCGCCTCGATTCCCGCTTCGATCTCGGAAGCGGCGAAGATCGACGGGGCAACGCGGCCCGAGATTCTCTTCAAGGTTGTCCTTCCCTTGGCTCGTCCGGCCATCATCGTCACTTCGATCCTCGTCTTCATCAATTGCTGGAACGAGTATCTTTTCGCCTCGACCTTCCTGACCGGGAAAGACCTCTACACCCTGGCCAGCGGCTTGTACGCCCTTCAAAGCAACAATCTGGCGCGGAACTGGCCGCAATTCGCGGCGGCTTCCCTTTTCATCTCCCTCCCGGTCCTCATCGTCTTCTTCCTCATGCAGCGTTACATGGTGAGCGGTCTCACGGCCGGAGGGGTCAAGGAATGAAGATCGAGCGTTCCTCCCTCCTCCACCGCGGCCAAGGAAGCGATGCCTGCCCGCTGGAAGATGGGCGTTTCTTCCTTCGCCTCTTCGCTAGGGAAGGCGATGTCCTGGAAGCTTACGTCGTCTATGGCGACCGCGGGTCCTCCTCGTCGCCGGTGCCATTATCCGAAAAGCCCATGAAAAAGGTCGCAGCGTCCGAGGGCCGGGAGACCTTCGAGGTATATCTCAGCCACGTCCCGGAACGCCTCTTGTACGCCTTTCGCCTCGTCGGCCGGGAGGAGACGCTCTATTTCATCGACGGCTTTGTCCGGCCGTCCATCGAAAATCAGTCGTGCGACGGAAAGACCATCGACAACCGGGAAGAGTTCTTCACTTATCCTTACGACCTGAGGAGCGAGAGGATTTCGCTTCCTCAATGGTGGGAAAAGGCCAACGTCTACAATATCTTCCCGGACTCCTTCGTATGCGGAGGGAAAAAGAACGTTCAGCCGCCTTCGCGCCTTGGCGGCGCCTTCAAGGACATCGAGGAAAAGCTCCCCTACCTCAAGGACTTGGGGATCGATTTCCTATATCTGAACCCTATTTTCAAAGCGGCTTCCTACCACCGCTACGACACGAGCGAATACTTTTCTTGCGACCCCGCCCTCGGGGGAGACGAAGCTTTCCTATCGCTCGTCCAAGCAGCCCATCGCCTCGGCCTCAAGGTCATGGTCGATGGGGTCTTCAACCATACGGGACGCGCTTTCTTTGCCTTCCGGGACATTGAGGAAAAGGGAGATAAGTCGCCTTACCTCCAATGGTACTACCGGGTATCCTTTCCCCTTTTCAAAGCCGACGGCTCCCCGAATTACGCTTGCTTCGGCTACTGCCCCGCGATGCCGAAGCTCGACACCTCCAATCCCGAGGTCATTGCCTATTTCGCCCATGGGGCCGCGGACTTCAGCCGGCGCTTTCAAATCGACGGCTGGCGGCTAGACGTGGCCAACGAAGTCGACAAAAGCTTCTGGCGGGCCTTCAAGAAAGAGGTGCTCGCGGCTCGCCCGTCCTCGGTCTTCCTGGCCGAAATCTGGGGTGGGGCTGAGGCTTGGCTCGCCCACGATCTCTTCGACAGCACGATGAATTACGAGTTCGCCCGGATTGCCCGCTTCTTCTTCGCTTATGGAAAATTGGATGCCGAAGGTCTCTCCGACGAGCTCAATCGATTATTGGACCGCTATGCCCCGCCGTTTGCTAGGGGCCAACTCAATCTCCTCGATAGCCATGACGTCCCGCGCTTCCATAGCCTCATCCAGGGAGACCCCAGGAAATACCGCTCGGCCCTGGCCCTCCTCTACCTCTTCCCCGGGGTCCCTTCCCTTTTCTACGGGGACGAAAAAGGCCTCGATGGCATCGTCGAAAACGATTACCGGCGAGCCATGGAATGGGATCCATCGCCTTTCGAAGAGGATATCAAGAGATTGATTGGCCTTCGCAATACTTTGCCGCCCACGCGCCCTTCCATCGAGGCGGCCGAGGATGTATTCGAGCTCCGATATCGGTCAAAAGAGGGCTGTTTTGCAGTTCTTTTGGCCGGGAATCGCGAAGTTACCGTCCAACTTCCGCCTCGGGCGGCGATCCTCTATCAAAACGGCTTCGAGGATGGCTGCCTCCTTCCCTTCGGCTGCCTTGCCTACCGCCTATCCTAGCCTTGAAGGGGCTGTCTCTCCTTTCCGAAGCCCTTTTAAGGAAACGCCGCCCCAGGTTAAGGGCGGCTTTTCCATAAAGAAAGGCCAGCCACACGGCCGGCCTCGTGATGCGGCTTTGCTCAGCTGACTTTCGTCATGAGGGCATCGATCATGTAGTTCGCGTTGTCCTTACACGTCAGGTAGATGCTGTAGGCGCCTTCGCCCCAGGTGCTGTGGTAGAGCTCGATTTCGTATTCGATGCCGTCGAAGGAATATTTCCCGAGGAAGCCGCCGTAGGTATTGGCCGCGAACTCCTCCACCACCGTTCCGGCGACGCCATTGAGGGTAAGCCCGTCTTCGGCGACGACCATGGTATATGTCTTCCCGGCATTGGTCATTTCATAGGTGCCATACCAGGCGGCATAGGGAACCTCATCCCCGGTCGAGGGGTCTTCCGGCTCCTCTTCCTCGGTTCCGACCTTCTCGAGGGTCAGCCAGTAGAGATACGGATCCGAGCAGTTGATGGAGACGTAGGGCTCGCCGTCGAAGCCGGTGCCGAACTCGATCCCGTAGGTCGTCCCGCCGAAATCGGCCTTCCCGGTCCAGCCGTAGCTGACTTCCGTAAGTTCGGTAAGCGTCCCGACGGTGCCGTTTAGTTCCATCGTGCCCCCGGTAATGACCATCGTGTAGGTGACTCCGCCGCTTTCGCCCTCGAAGGTCCCCTCGTAGCCGTCGGGGATCGCGAGTTCCGGCTCTTCCGGATCGGGGTCGGGCTCTTCGGTCTCCACCTTCTTGAGGGTCGGGTAGTCGTAGAGGGAGGAGGTCTCGAGGTTGTCGAGGATGACGCTCGGGGTGAAGCCAGGGGTGGCCGAGTAGGCGACCGAGTGCTCGACCCCGTCGAAGTAGATCGTCGCGACGAGGTCGCCGTAGCTGTCCTCCTCGAAGGCCGTGAGACCGGTCCCGGCAACCCCGTTGAGGGCGATCGAATCGGCGGTCACGACGAGCTCGTAGGCGGTTCCGGTGTACCCGTCTTCCCCCGTCCAGGTGCCGATCATCTCCTCGGGAATGACGACCTCGGGGTCGGGTTCCTCGGCCTCCTGCTTCGTCATGTTGACCGTAATGGCATCAGTCCCGGTGCTATAAAGCTGGAGCTGCTCACCGTTTTTCCAAATTGTGTATTTCTTGCCATTGAGAAGGAGGTCGTACCAACCATAATCCTCGGCCGTGACAGTCGCTTCAACACCGTTGATGGTGATGGTTCCTTCTTCGGTGATGACGACCGTGTAGGTCTCGCCTTCTTCGGCGAGGCTATCGACGCCGACCCAGGTACCGGCCCATTCGGCCGGAAGGGCAATGCTCGGAGTCTCCACCGCTGCCTTTTCGAGATAGCCGAGTGTCGTTCCCGCCATCTTGATGGCAATCTTGCTGACGCCTTCTTCTTCGACGAGAGCCGCGACGATAGCCATGCCGCTATAGTCGATGTGGAGTTCATCGGCCGCCGCGTCGTAGGTCCAGCCGGTGAGGGCTTCCCCGCCCATCGTGATCGTCATGTCGTCGGCTACGGTGAGGGCGATGCTCATGCCCATGATCGTGCCCGACCATTCGCCGAGCCAGCCAGCCGGGAGGGTGACCGGGGCTTCCCCGTCCTTCCGAAGGACGAGTTCGGATCCCATGACTGCGACGTGGATTTCATAGATGCCTTGGTTCCACTCGAGGGTCGCGGTAGCCGGCATGCCCATGAAGGTGATTGAGAGGGTGCCGGTCGCCTCGTCGTAGGTCGCCCCTTCGGCCACCGTCCCGAGGATGGTGATCGTCATGTCCTCGGCGATCGTCAAGGTGACGTCGGTCGTCCCCATGAAGGAACCTGTCCAAGTGCCGATCCAGCCGGAGGGAAGCTCAAGTTCGGGAGTCTCGGCCCCTTCCTTATGGAGGGTCCACTTGCTGCTCAGGGTCTCGGCCAGCATGACGGTCTTCCCGCCTTCCTCGACAAGGCTCAGCTGGTAAAGGGTCGATTGCGAGAGCTTCCCGATGCGGACGCTATAGTATTCCCCGGATTTCTCGACGTTGCTCGCAAAGGTCCCGTCGACCGACCAAAGACCCTCGGCGGTGCCGATCCAGGCCGCTTCCGGAACGAGGACGGCCGGCTCGTCGGGCTCCTCGATTTCCTCGCGGACCAAGACGGCCGAAACGCTATGGTCGGCCTTCTCGAGGAGGATGCCGCTCGAGGAAAGGGTCAATTCGTAGAGTTCCTCCCCGAAGAGGATGCTGGCCTCGGCCCCACTCTCGGAAACGAACTGGACGTAGCCCCTGGTTCCGTTGAGGGTCGGGATCCCCTCCCCGTCGACGACGAGGGTATAGGCGAGCGAGGTTTCGAGGTCGGTCCCTTTCCAAGTCCCGACGAAGGTGCTCGGAAGAGGCGGAAGGGGCTCTTCGACCGTCCCTTCCGGATAAAGGGTGGCGACGGTGCTTCCGCTCGTGAGGACGATGTAACGTTCGGTCCCGTCGTCGACGTAATCGACGTAATAGGTCGTCTCCCCGAAGGCGACCCGGCCCCGGATGGTGCCTTCGTACTCGGCGAAGTCGGAAACGATTGTCCCGATGGTCCCGTTCAGGTCGAGGCTATCTTCCCCGACCGTCAGCTTGAGGTAGCGATGGCCGTCGTTTCCTTCGTAGACGCCGATCATCGCGGTCGGGATCTTCATTCCTTCTTCCGAAGAAGGGTCGCTAGTCGTCGAGTCGGAGGCGGGATCCGAGGAGAGGATGCTCGATTCTTGCGAGGAAGAAGAACCTTCCTCCACTGAGGAGGAAAGGGAAGAACTCCCCGAGGTCGACGGCGAAGAGGAAGAGGAAAGCGTCTTGCCGCAGGAAGTGAGGCCGAGCAAAGCGGCCAGGGCCAAGACGGCTAGCGGTTGTTTTTTCATTGAGGTCCCCCTTTTAGGAATATCGCAACAACTTGAACATACCCGGGCGGGCCGCCATTTCAACAAAAATGTGCAAATGTTGCCTTAAAAAGCAAAAAGGCCGCCGAATGGCGGCCTTCCTCCTTCCGGCCCACTTAAGCAAGCGGATAGAAGGGATAGTACTCGGTGTTCCGGATTGCGATGTCGATCATCGTGTCCTCGCCATGGGAAACGAAGCAGATGACGAAGGGCAATCCTTCCTTCCCGTAGCGCGTCGGAGTGCCTTGCCCGGCCTCGAAGCCGCATTCCTCGACGATGTACTCCTCGTAGCGATAGGCGTATTCGGCGGCCTCCTCGCTCCCGATCGGGGAGTAGTTGTTGAGGATGACGGCCTCGGTGATGGTCGTTCCGCCTTCGCTCCCGAAGAGCCAGTAGTCGTTGAGGACGGGGTCGTAGAGATAAGGAATCTCGTCGACGGCCTCGCCGATCCAGCTGACGGCCTTCAGCTTCTCGTAGAGTTCGGGGCAGCCTTCCGCCCAGCTCGTCGGATTGGCAAAGCCTTCTTCGAGGGCGGAGAAGTCGATGTCGTCGGGGAGGCTCGCCCCGTAGACGATGTCGGCCCGCTCGCTATCGAAGCCCGGGACGTCGTAGACGTAGCCGGTGATCCTGGCGCTATCCTCGTCATAGACGAAGCGCAGGGAGGTTTCGTCCATGAACTCCCCGTTCGGCCCGAGGAAGAGCAGGTCCTTGTAGCCTTTGACGTAGGCCCGGGGGACGATGTAGCCATCCTCGTCGAAGGCCAAGGTAGAAGCCGAGATGCCTTGATAGCCGAGGAAATCGTCGACCGAGGTGTAGCTCGGATCGCTCTCGGCGTAGAGGACGGCTTTTCCCTCCTCGACGCGGAAGGGGGCAATGCCCTCCCCGTCGAAGTAGTAGCCGTCGTAGACCTGGGTCGGCCCGTCGAGGAGCTCGGTTCCGGTCATCGAGCGGAGGACGACGTTCCCGACGACGGTGAGTTTGTTGTAGTAGGACGGGTTCCCGGCCCGGTAGGCGGTGATCGAATAGCCGCCATCGGCCTTCAGGGCGGCGAGGGCCGTCTTGATCTTCTCCTCGCCCTCGTCTTTGTAGACGTCGACGTTCTCGATCGTCTCGGCCGCTCCGAAGGCGAGGTTCATGACATAGCGGTATGTCCCGGTCCCGGTGAGGGTAACGTCGCGGGAAACGGCGGTAATCGCGACGAGGTTCCCGCTTTCGTCGACCGTGGCTTCCATGTCGATGACGAGCCCCATCCCGTCGACGGCTCCGGTCAGGCCCTTGACGAGCCTATCGTATTGGAGGCCGAAGTAGCGATAGGTCGTCTCGTCGATTTTGAGGAAGGCTTTGTAGTCGAGGAGATCGAGGAGGTCAGGGACCCACTCCTCGTAGCTAACCCCTTGCCCGAGCTCGACGAGGCGGTTTTCGGGGCTGAGGAACTGCTCGACGAGGGTTCCGTCGGAACTCGCGGCATAATAGGAGGTTTCCGGTCCGCCGACGGAGGAGTCGACGATCTTCGCCCGCTGGGCGGCATAGTCATAGGAGAAAGTCGCCTTGGCCGGGTAGGAATCCGGGATCCCATCGAGATAAAGGGTGAGGTCGGCGGAATAGGTGACCTTCTCGCCCTTGAGGTAGGAGAGGTTTTCTTCCCCGAGGGACTCGGTCGGCATCTCATAGGAGGAAACGAAGGCGGCGACCTCTTCGTCGACGCTCGTGCCGACGTCATAAATAACGCCCATCGTGCCTTCGATGGCCGGAGAGATGGAACCGTCGCTATCGGTGTAATTCGGAATGAAGCCGACGTAGAGGCTATCGCCGTCGAGATTGAAGAGGACGCGCATCACGTAGTCGGTGTAGTTGCCGAGCCCGAACATGCTCGCGAAGATGAGGATGACGTTCTCGTCCTCGCTCAGGTAGTTGCCGCTTTGCTTGAAAAGGGCCTCGCTTCCCCACGCGACGTCGTCGCGCTTAAGGAGGGCCAGGTAATCGAGCTCGTCGGTCGAGGCATAGCCGGAAACTTCCCCCGTCAGGGTGTCGGTGTAGGTCGCCGCGACGACGATGGAATACTCGCCCTCGGCCTTGTCGATGTCGTAAAGGAGCTTGCTCCCGTCTCCTTCGTAGCTCGGGAGGGCGACCCGGGCCATCTGCTCGGAGGGGTAGGAAATGTATTCGGGAGTCATGATGGTCGGATTGCTCACGAAGGCCGACCCGTCGGTGAAGGCATAGGTGTAGTTGGTCCCTTCTTCCGCCCGGTCGATGAAGTCGACGATGGCTTGCTTCTTGGCGTCGACGTCCTCGGAAACGCCCGGGAGGGACGAAGAGGAGGGATCGGAAGAGGAAAGCGAGGAGTCCGGCTCGGAGGGCGAAGAAGAGGAACTCACGGCCGTCTCTTGGCATCCGGCAAGGACGATGGAAGCGGCGGCAATAAGGAGGCAGGTCTTGTTTTTCATCATTGGCAATCAGTTAGGAAAGCCCCTTTCCTCGAGGATTTTCCCTTTGCGGGGGCAAATGTCAACAATATTTTGTCTTCGGGGACGGGGCCGGCCGGAAAGAGCCATGGCCATTAACTTTTTACATTTCCGCCCGATGTCCCGCTTCCGCCCGG
This sequence comes from uncultured Bacillota bacterium, assembly GCA_949291655.1. Taxonomy (GTDB): domain Bacteria; phylum Bacillota_I; class Bacilli_A; order RFN20; family CAG-826; genus UBA4951. The sequence continues at coordinate 12,528 of CASEWT010000044.1, read as the reverse complement.
AGAGCGTCAAAGAAAAGAGGCCCGACCAAGGCCTCACCTCGCATATCGACCAAAGGAAAGGCTTTTTGCGGCCTATTTCACCGGTTTCATGTGGAAGCGCCCGTCGACAAGCTGCAGCTCGGTCACGTAGACGAAGGCGTGGGGATCGTTCTTCCGGACGATCCTGATAAGATGGTTGACCTCATAGCTCGAGACGACCATCGTGACGTAGAAGACCGGCTTCCCGGAATAGGCGCCCGAGGCGTTGACGACCGTTGCCCCATGGGGCAATTGGGCCACGAGGAGGGACCCGAGCCCTTCCTTGGCCGTCGTGATCTCGACCTTGAGCTTCTTGTTCCGGAGATTGATCTTGTCGACGACGAGGCTCGAAGCGAAAAGGTAGAGGCCGGAGTAAAGAATCCGGGCGAAGGCGAGGAAAGTCGTCTCACTCTGGAAGCCGGCATTGGCCGAGGTAAGGAGGGCGAAGAGGGTCATGGTGGTGCAGTTGAGCATCAGGGCGTACTTCCCGACAAGGGCCGATTTCCGGAGGGCGATGTAGTAGGCGATGATGTCGATGCCGCCGGTCGAGAAATCGAATTTGAAAGCCAAGGCCGAGGAAAGCCCGGTGAAGACCCCGCCGAAGAGGGCGCGGGCGAGCATGCCGCCGTTGTCGTTGACGAGTTCGAACACCTCGCCGAGGGCGGCGATGTTGGCCGGGGTGAGGAGGTGGAGGAAAAGGGAAGTCTCGGCAACGTTGATCAAAGTGAAGAGGGTGAACTTCTGCCCGACCCGGAGGAAGCCGAGGATGATGAGCGGCACGTTCACGACGAAATAGAGGATCGAAATGGCCGTCGAGGCATCGATGTCCTTCCAGCCGCAGAGCTCGAAGAAGAGAACGATGACCTGGCCGACGCCGGAGACCCCGCCCGATGCGAGGGCAAACGAATTATGCTCGGCGAGGATGGCGGCCCCGGGATCCATGAAGCAATTGAAGCCAAAGGCGAAAACGAGGGCTGAAAGGGTCGATATGATCACGAGGAACCCATTGGAAAGGATCCCGCGGAGCCAAGCCATAGACGAGAGAAGCATAGCACAGCCGAAACGCTTTGCGCGCAAGGGAAAAGGGAAAACTTCCTTTCGGCCTCCCCGAACCGGGCCGGCCCAAGGGAAAAGGGCTGGAAATTCTTCCGAATGGGGGCCTTCGATTTTATTGTCACCATAGGTGGGTGGTGCTATGATTACTCCGCTTTTAAGAGGCATCCTTTCTTTTTGGAGGAATTTCGATGGTAATTCTAAAGTCAATCGGCGCCTTCTTCGTGAAGATTTGGCACTGGATCAAGGAGACGGCTTGGGTTCAGCCCCTTCTCATCGTCGGGGCCATCTTCGCCGTCATTTTCTCGATTCCTTACATCACCCAATGGGTCGAGGGCTGGAGCGGAACCGGGGCCAACTCCTTCTATGAGGCCAGCCTCCTTACCCTCGAGGGGCAGACCCTCTCCGGCGACGTCACCGAAGCCGACCGCTTCGCCAACGTCCTCGAGGAGAACGAGGAGAAAATCGCCGAAGGCAAATACGACGAAATCGACATCGATTCCTACGGCGACAAGTTCTTCTTCGTCGTCTGGCAGGAAGAATGCTCGGCTTGCGAAACGGCCGAGTCGGGCCTCCGTTACCTCAGCGACAACTGGAACCTCTACGACCTCATTCCGGCCACCGCGGGGGAGACCTTCCGGATGTACACCATCAACGCCAGCCAGGAATCGGACAACGACGACGACAAGGAATATACCGACATGGGCACCGCCCCGTCGGCCTTCAACCGCTGGACCATCGCCCACGTCAACTTCTTCCAGCAGCTCAATACCGACTGGGACTGGAAGAACAGCAACTACAAGGTGAACGAGTCGATCGGCGACGACGATTACCTGAACTTCTTCATCGACACCGATAGCGAGGATCCCACCACCGCCCTCGGCGCCTTCCCGGTCCCCTCGATCTGCCTTGTCGATTACACCGAAGCGGCCATCGAGCAGGGCGTCGCCGGCCTCCGCGAGGTCGTCTTCTCGGTCACCGGGGACACCGACCAGCAGCGGGCTTCCTTCCTCATGGACATGTGGAACCACACCGAGACCCCCTCGGCCAGCAATCCCTTCACCGACTACCGGAACTAAGCGAAAGGAATGTGGACCCCGCGGGAACGCGGGGTTTTCGTTTGGCCGGCCGCGGGCGACCCTTTCCCTTTATAATAGGGGGCATGAAGCGCACTGAACTGTTCCCGCCCTTCCGCATCGAGATGGAAGAGGGCCGCCCGGGCCCCGACTTCGACCGCGAGAAAGGGATGGTCCTGACCGACGACATGGTCGTTGCCCTCTATGACGGAAACCGCCTGAAGGTCGTTTCCTTCTCCCCAGCCAATTGCCTCGACGGGGAAATCGAGAAATTCCTTTCCTATCTATGCAAGGAAGAAGTCCCTTTCGACCTCGCCAAAGCGGCCGCCTACATCGGCCCGGCTCCTTCCTTTTCCTCCTTCCCGATCGACGAGAAGACGGCCGCGTCCTTCATCGAGAAGGCCTTCGGCTCGGTCAAGGGAAGCGAGGGGACCAAGCATTACCTCGACATGAAGGTCCTTGCCGTCCTGGCGATGGAAAAAGCGGGAGTCGATCCCCGGCGCATTTCCATCTCGCCCCTTTCGGTCAACGAGGCCGAAGGCATCCTGACCGTCGACTTCGAAAGCGGACTCCGCAACCTCTACCGGGTCGAGATCATCTAGGCTCGGCCGGGCCGTATTTCCTAAGCAAGGCTTCGTTCACCGCTTCCGGGACGAGGCTCGAGACGTCGACGTGGGAAGAAGCGAGCTCGTTGATCATCGAGCTCGAGATGAAGTTCTCCTCCTTCCTTGCCATGAAGAAGACCATGTCGATGTCCCCGGCCACGTATTCGTTGGCCGCGGCCAGCCCGAACTCGTACTCGAAGTCGCTCACGGCCCGAAGCCCCCGGATGAGGTGGCGGGCCCCGACCTTCCGCGAGTAATCGACCGTAAGGCCGGCATAGCTATCGACCCGGACGCCCTTCAGCCCCTTCGTAGCTTCCTTCATGAGGCGCAGCCGCTCCTCGAAGGAGAAAGCGGCTTTTTTGTTCGGATTGACGGCCAAAAGGAGAATGACCTCGTCGAAAACCTGAAGCGAACGCTTGAGGACGTCGAGGTGGCCGTTGGTAATCGGGTCGAAACTACCGGGATAGACTGCTAGGCGCATGGGTTCCTCCATAGTAGGCGGACGAAGGTTCGCCCGTAATTATAGGTTTTCTCCCGGCATCCTTCCAAATGGGGGAGGACGTCGAGGCTTTCGCTTTCGACGACGAGGCACCCGCCTTCCTTAAGAAGGCCCTTGCTTAGAAGGGATAAGGGAATTTCCCGGTAAGCCCGGAGGTCTTTGTAAGGCGGGTCGAGGAAGATCAACCCGTACGGGGCGTGCCTTTCCTCAATGAAGCGGAAGGCATCGGAAGCGACGACATTGGCCTTTTCTTCCTTCAGGGCCGCCTTGTTCCGCTTGAGGACGGCGACAGCCGAAGGGGAAAGGTCGACCAAGTCGGCGGACGAAGCCCCGCGGGAAAGAGCCTCGAAGCCGTAGGCGCCCGAGCCGGCGAAGAGATCGAGGGCCCTTTCGCCCTCGATATGGCCGCTTAGGGCCGAGAAAACGGCCTCCCGCACCCGGGACTTCGTCGGGACGGTGACCTCGGGCGGGACCTCGATGAGGCGCGAACGGTATTTGCCCCCGATGATCTTAATCATCCTTCTGCCTCTCGAAGAAAAAGGACGGCAGGTCGTTGGCAAGGAAAAGGGCCCGGTCGATGGCCGCAAGGGCGTCCCGGTATTCCCTCAAGGCATCCTGATAGGCCTTGGAGACTGGCAAATCCATCAGCCTTTTCTTCGCTTCGACGGCTTTTTGCGGGAGGTTTTCTTCTTTTCCTCCCTGATCGATCTTCAAAAGGAGGCGCGAAAGCTCAGCCTTGGCCCCTTGGGCTTCCTTGTCGCTCAAGAAAGCCTCCTCGGCGGCAAGGTAGGCTTTCCGGCGGGGGTCGCTTCGAAGGGCGGCCCCTAACTCCTCGGCCGCTTTGATGAGACGCGCATCCATCGAGATTGCTCCGAGCGAATTATGCTACAATCCAAGCAAGTATGCTAAAGATCGTGTTAGACGGAACCCCCTCTTTGAGGGAGGCTTCCAAGGAAGTCGAGCTTCCTCTTTCCGACAAGGACCGGGAAACGATGAAGAAGATGCTCGACTATCTGGTCAAAAGCCAAGACCCGGCATTCCTCGAAAAGCATCCGAACGTCCGTTCGGGAGTCGGCCTGGCCGCTCCCCAGATCGGGATCAACCGGCGGATGCTCGTCGTCTACTTCCTCGACGACCCCGAGAACAACCACTACACCACCTACGCCCTCGCCAACCCGCGGATCGTCGCCAGCTCGATCAAGCGTGCCTATTTGCAAGGCGGGGAAGGCTGCCTTTCCGTTCCCAAGGGCCACGAAGGCTACGTCTACCGCCACTACAAGGTGACCGTCTCGGCCGTCGACGGGCTGACCGGGAACCCGGTCCTCATCAAGGAACGGGGCTACGGGGCCATCGTCCTCCAGCACGAGATCGACCATCTCGACGGCATCCTTTTCTACGACCGGATCGACAAAAAGGATCCCTTCAAGGAACTTCCGGGGGCGGTCGCCATATGAAAGCCACCCTCTTTCTTCTCCTCCCGGTCCTGCTCCTGGCTTCCTGCGGGGAAGGGAGCCTCCGTCCCGAGCGGGAGGACTACGTCTCTTCCCTTTCCTTCCACGAGAGCTTCAAGGTCCTCCAGTTGGCCGACCTCCATTGGGACAAAGGCACTCCGATCGAGGAGGAAAGGGCCTATCTAAGAAGCATCGTGGACCGGGAAAGCCCCGACCTCCTCGTTTTGTCGGGCGATAACGTCCTCGGGGCCGACGCCTACGTGGCAGAAAAGCTTTACGAGACGATCGAAAGCTTGGAGGTCCCCTATGCCGTAACCTACGGGAACCACGATTACCAAGGGACCTATTCCCCCGACTTCATGGACCGCCTCGTCACCTCCGGGGACCATAGCCTCACCAAGATCGTCGACGACGACGTCCACGGGGCGACCAACTACGCCGTCGAGCTGACCGATGAGGACGGCTCTATCGCCTGGCGGATCAACCTCATCGACTCGGGCTCCCTCATCGTCGAATCCGGCTCCTACGTCTACGATTACGTCCGCGAGGAGCAGACCGACCTCTACAAGGAACTCCAAAACGACGGTGCGCCCAACCTTCTCTTCTTCCATATCCCCCTCTACGAGTGGGCCTATGCCTACGACCAAAGCACCGAAGGGCTCCTCGGGGAAATCCACGAGCCTGCCACCTGGGAAAGCTTTTCGAAGCGGCCAAGGAAAGCAACTGCAAGGGGATGTTCGTGGGCCACGACCATAGCAACGACTGGGTTTCCTCCTACGAAGGGGTGACCCTCGGCTACGGGGTCAAGACCGGCCGCGGCCTCTATTACGCAAACGACCCGGAGCAAGGCTGGCCCCGCGTCGGCTATGCCAGCTACGTCCTAAGCGGCGACGGTTCCTACGAACTATCCCACGTCTTTTACGAAGAAGGAAAGCTCGAGGAGAACGGAAGGGAGAGCATCCATGTCGCTTGAGAAAATCTATCGCCTCTCCATGGCGCTTTTGTTCATCCCTCTCTCCTTCCTTTTCTACGGCTACGTCTATTTCCTCATCGGGGCTTTTAGCGAAATCCGCGTAATTTACCTGCAAATCCCCACTCTTTTGTCGTATTTGGGATTCTTTGCCGCCTTCTACCTCGCCCTCATGTGGACCCGGCCCCGGGGCCGGCACCGCCTCGCCCTCGTCCGCTCCACCTTCATCGTCCCTCTTTCATCCGGAGGGCTCGCCCTCGTCCTCTATGCTTCCTACTTCGGAGCCGGCCTCCTCAATGACATCGCTCCCCACGGCATCGGCTATCCCTTCGACGGCCTCTTGATAGCTCTCTTCTCGGTCCTTCTCGGGGCTCTAGGGCTATCCTTCGAGAAGAAGATCGTCTCCTTGCCGCTTTCCGACGACGCCCGGGACCCGCGACCGGACTACCGCTACGCCATCCAAGTCATCTACTCCGTTCTCTACACCTTCCTTACGATGTATTTCCTCGCCGGGGTGTTCCACATGCCGAACTACGCCCGGATTACCCCCGAAACCGCCTTCCCTCTGCTCGTCTCGCTCTTCCTCATCCTCTCCCTCTATGCCTCCCTTTTCCTCCTCATCCCATCCTGGGAGTACAAGAAAAGGAAGATCGCCGGCTACATCCACCTTGGGGTCAACGTCCTTCTCCTGGCCCTCACCATCACAAGTTTCGTCCTTTATCCCAACGGCCTCGTCGAAGGCTATCCGGCCCTCGTTCCCCTCGAACTGATGGGAAGTCTCTTCCTTTTCCCCCATGTCCTCCCTGCCCTCCTTTTCCTCAATTCGCTCGGCTATTTCCTTTTCTACGCGAAAGACCCCCAGGAGAAGAGCTTGATCGTCCGCTGGGCTTTCCTGAGCCGCATCGACGATTGGTGGGAGAAGCACTTCCGAAAGGGAAAAGACAAATAATAAAGCGGTTTCACTTTCGGCCTTTCGCCTCTTTTTGCTATTATCTCTTCGAAAGAGAAGACGACATACCTCATTCGCCCACGTTAAGCATGCCCTTTAAGGAGGTTTCATGGCGAGAATCGATTCACCCGTAAACATCTTTGCCCTTGGGGGCCTTTCCGAAGTCGGAAAGAACATGTACTGCTTTGAGACGGACCGCAACCTCATCATCGTCGATGCCGGGGTCCGCTTCCCGGAAGCCAACCTGCCCGGGGTCGACTACGTCATCCCCGACTACTCCTATCTCAAGGCCAACCGCGGCAAGATCCGCGCCCTGTTCATCACCCACGGCCACGAAGACCATATCGGGGGCATCCCCTTCCTCCTCCGGACCGTCAACGTCCCGGTCATCTACGCCCCGCGGCTGGCCGCCGCCCTCATTCGCCACAAGATCGAGGACGCCCGGATCAAGGAGAAGGTCAACATCGTCGAGTACGATAGCGACACCGTCGTCGACATTGCCGGCGACTTCAAGGTGTCTTTCTTCCGGGTTACCCACTCGATACCCGATGCCTTTGGCATCTGCATCGACACCAAGCACGGGCGGATCATCGAGACCGGGGACTTCAAGATCGACCTCACCCCGGTCGGCCCCCAGTTCGAGCTCTCCAAGCTCTCGCGCCTCGGAAGCGAAGGCGTCGACCTCCTGATGGCCGATTCGACCAACGCCGAAATCGAGGGCTATACCCCCTCGGAAACGAGCGTCCGCCAAGGGGTCGAGGACATCTTCGAGAAGGCCCTCGGCCGCATCATCGTCTCGACCTTCTCGAGCAACATCAACCGCATCCAGCAAGTCGTCGAGGTGGCCGTCGAGCACGGAAGGAAGATCTGCATCCTCGGCCGGAGCATGGAAAACGTCGTCTCCATCGCCCGGAAGTACGGCTACATCAAGATTCCCGACGCCTCGATCGTCGAAGATAGCGCCGTCCGGAACCTTCGCCCCCGCGAAGTGTGCATCCTCTGCACCGGGAGCCAAGGCGAGGAAATGGCCGCCCTCTCCCGGATTGCCCGCGGGGAGCACCGGAACATCCATATCGTTCCCGGCGATACCATCGTTTTCTCCTCGAACCCGATCCCGGGCAACAACGCGGTCATCGACCGCCTCGTCAATAGCCTCGTCAAGCTCGGGGCCGACGTGAAGCTCAACTCGATGAGCTTCTCCCTCCACTCCTCCGGCCACCCGAGCAAGCAAGAGCTCCGCCTCATGCTCCGCTTGGCGGCCCCCTCGCACTTCATGCCGGTCCACGGGGAGTACCGGATGCTCAAGATCCATGGCGAAATCGGCCACCAGGTCGGGATCCCGGAAAGCAACATCTACGTCCTCGACAACGGCGACATCCTCACCCTCAAGGACCACGAGGTCAAGCGCCGGGGCCACATCCCGGCCGGCGACGTCTACATCGACGGGAACGACCTCGACGGCCTTTCCTCGGCCGTCATGCGGGACCGCGACGAGATGAACCGGGAAGGGCTCGTGGCCGTCCTTTTGACCATCGACAGCCGGGAAAGCAAGATCATTGTCCCGCCGATCGTCTATTTCCGGGGCTTCGCTTCCTTTTCCGACACCCACGTCGTCCGCCACTGCCAGATGCACGCCCTTGAAGCGGTAAGCGAAGTCATGAAGGGCCGGGTTACCTTCGCCGAAATCAAGACGGCGGTCCGCCAAGCCGTCTCTTCCTACGTTTACCGGAAGACCCAGCGGACCCCGATGATCGTCCCTCTCATCATGGACGTTACCCGGGAGCGGGCCTAGATGCTGATTCTGGCCTCCTCGAGCCCGAGGCGAAAGGAAATCCTCGCCAAAACGGGCATCGAATTCACCGTTTTCTCGCCGGAAGTCGATGAACGGCTCCTCGACGGAACCCTTCCTCCAAGCGACCTCGCGAAGGAAGAGGCCCGCCTCAAATGCTATGCCGTGAAGTCCCTCTTCCCCGATGCCGAGGTCCTCGCGGCCGACACGGTCGTCGTCCTCGAGGGGAAAGCCCTCGGAAAGCCTCTGACCGCGGAAAGGGCCGTCGCGATGCTCATGGAGCAAAGCGGGAAGCGGGAAAAGGTCCTTACGGCCTACCACTATCTCGGCCGGGGGAAGGAAATCGCCCGGACCGTCGTCTCGACCGTCGTCTTCCGCCCCTTCGGGGAAGAGGAAGCCCGGGCCTACGTCGAAAGGAAAAAGCCCCTCGACAAGGCGGGAGGCTACGGAATTCAGGACGAGTCGGGACTCATCGAGCGGCTCGAGGGAAGCTACTACAACGTGATGGGCCTTCCCCTCGAGGACCTACTTCGCCACGTCTTCCCCGAAAAGCAGTGAATAGACGTCCTTGGCGTTCCTAGCGACGAGCGTGAGCTGGTCGCTTTTTTCGACGAAGCCGGTGATCCCGGTCTTCTTGAGGGCTTCCCGGTCAATCTTTCCCTGATCGACGAGGACGAGGACGATGCGGCTTCCGACAAGGCGGTGGGAAACGATGTTCTCCTCCCCGCCGAGGGAAGAAAGGTAATCGCCCCGGGGAGCGACCTTTTCCTTGTCGCTTCCTAGCGATCTCCGCTTCCTGAACGCGAGGTAATCGACAAGATAGACGGCCCCGACGAGAAGGACGAGGGCAACGAGGACGATCCAATAGAGGTTCGAGAGAAGGAAATCGCGTTCAAGGAAGAGCATGGCTCGCATATAATAACATTCAGCGAGGTCACTTAAATGAGCAACGCAATCGAAATCGAGGCCAAGGCCCTCGTCGGGGCGGCCGACTACGAAAAGCTCCGGTCTCTTTATAGGGATTACCCGAGCTACACCCAAACCAACTACTATGTCGACGATGATAACTTCCTCCTTCGGAAGGAGGGGTTCGCCCTTCGGGTCCGGGAAAAGGAAGGGCTTTACGAAATGACCCTGAAGACCCCGCTCAGCCAAGGCCTCCTCGAGAAGAACTGCGCCTGGAGCAAGGCGACGTTCGAGGCCTTCGAAAAGAACGGCGCCTTCCCAGACGGGGACATCAAGCGCTTCCTCACGATGCTCGACATCGACGTGAGCGCCCTCCGCATCAAGACGAGCCTCACGACCTGCCGGGTCGACGTCCCCTACCTGAGCGGCAAGCTCTCGATCGACAAGAACGACTATAGCGGCAAGACCGACTACGAGGTCGAGCTCGAGTTCAACAACCTCCGCGATGCCGAAAGCAATCTCAAGGAGCTTCTCGAGAAAAACGGCATCGCCTACGTCCCCAACAAAAAGACCAAAGTGGCCCGGGCGCTCGACGAAATCAAGGGCTGATTAAAGTATTGTAGTCTTTGGAGCGGCGTTTGTCCGCTCCTTTTTGCTGGTTACCGTTTACAGCAAAGTCAATAATTAAATGGGGCTTTTGCTTATTTTTTAGTCAGGTAGAATAGAAGGGTAATAGTGAAAGGAGAAAATGATGAATCGTAAGATCATCCTATTACCGCTAGTCCTCAGCGCCCTTGTTCTTGCTGGGTGCGGAGAGACCGGCACGTCCTCCACGTCGTCGAGCGAAGAGACTCCGACCAGCTCCGAGACTACCTCTTCGAGCGAAGAAGTCCCTTCCGGCTCCTCCACAACTGAATCCGAAACCTCCAATCCCGAGGAAGAGACTTGGAGCACCATCGCCGATCTCAAGACCATGGACATCGGCGCCTCCTTCACGGCCCGCGCCTACTGGATGGGCACTTGCGGGATGATCAACGAAGAGTACGGCACTTACAACACGTCGTACGTCGCTGACGGAGACGAAGGCTACATCATCTACCGGGGCGAGGCTTCCAAAATCGACGCTCTCGAGCTCGAAGTCGGAAAGACGGTCGTCGAGTTCACCGGAACCATCGCCAACTACGTCGACGAAGATAGCGGCAGCACCACCTACGAGTGCACCCTCAATACCATCGCCGTCGTCGAAAATGCCACCGGCCTTGAAGCCCCGGTCATGCTGACCCTCGACGCCGATAACCCGACCTTCACCTTCGATGCCACCACGGCTTCCCGCCGCGTCGTCATCAACGATGCCAAGGTCGTCAGCAACGAAACGGGCAGCCATGACAACGTAACCGTTACGTTCACCGTCGGGACCGACGATACCGAGTACACCATCTACTTCGACTCCCGCTATACCGACACCTCCATCGTCGCCGACCTTGAGGCCGGGGATACCTTCAACTGCGAATCGTTCGTTGGCCGCAGCCGCTTCGAGTCGATCGACAAGCTCGAAATCACCGCCAAGGGCGGCTCGGCCGAGGAACCGGGCGGCGAAACGATTACCCCGCTCGCCGACGTCATCGAGCTCGCGGACGACGCCACCTTCACGACCCGCGCCTATTACGTCGGGCGCAACAGCAAGGCGGCCAATAAGGGGGAAATGACCTACAACGCGGTATATGTCGCCGACGGCGCCACCGCTTACATGATCTACAACCACAGCCAAGAGGAAATCGATGCGCTCAACCTCGTGCCGGGCGAATCGATCGTCGAATTCAGCGGCAAAGTCGCCAACTACGGCGGCCTTTATGAATGCCGTGCCGACTCCATCAAGGTCGTCACCGACGCCACCGGCCTTGAAGCCCCGGTCTATCAGACCCTCGACAAGGACCATGCCGATATCGACCTTGAGAGCGTTCTCGTCAGCACGAAGTTCAACGTGAGCGATGCTACCGTCAAGAGCATCGCCACCTCCGGCAATGACACGACCATCACCTTCACCGTTGGCGAAGGGACCAAGGAATACACCCTCCTTCTCGATCAACGCTACAACGACATGACCCCGGTCGAGAATCTCGCGGTCGGCGATGGCTTCGAAACCGAAACCTTCCTCAACGTTGAGGATGGCGAGAAGGTCTTCACCTACATCGCTAACTTCGTCGACAAAACGGAAGGCGGTTCGACCGAAGAACCCGATCCCGAAACGCCGACCATCTCCACCATTGCCAGCCTTCTCGAAACTGGGGCTGCTCTCGATAGCAACCGCGGCACCTCGACCGAAACCTATCAGCTCACCGGCAATGTGACGGCCATCACTGATCGTCAGTTCACGGTCACCGATGAAACCGGCAGCATCATCGTCTACGGAGATCCGACCGAAGGCGAAGGCGATGTCCACATGAAGGACACCGTTACGCTCGAAGGCAAACTTCAGAACTACTTCGATACCATTGAACTCGTTGAATGGCACGTTGTCGAAATGACCCGGGGAACCTACGACGTCACTGTTCTCCCCTGCGAAAACGGCAAAATCCAGGCTTCCAAGTCCACCGGCATTGCCTATGACGAAGAGATCACCCTCACTGCTGTCGCCGATACCGGCTACAAGATTGCTTCTATCAAGGTCAACGGCGTCCCGGCCAACATCGAAAACAATGTTGTCACCGTCAAGGTCCTGGGCGACATCGAAGTCGAGGCCGAATTCGTCACCGAGGATACGGAAATCCTTCCGACCATGAACCTCGACTACGTCTTCTCCCAATACGAAGCGGGCGAGCAATATGCCGAGAACGAGGTTCACGTCCTCGACGAATACACGACCGTCACCACGACCCAATCCCACTTCACCTCGGAACTCCGGATCTACTCGAACAGCACCCATGATGGCTATGCCATTGTCGCCTGCACGAACGTCATCGCTGGTTTCCGGATGAATGCTGGCAACAAGGTCGACACGCTCAACGTATATGGCTCGGTTGACGGCGCCGAATACACGCTAATCAAGGGCATCGAAGTTACCACGTCGTCCTACACCGATTACACGCTCGACATCGACCACACGCTTGGATACAAGTATCTCAAGCTCGACGTCGCTGGCTCGCAGCAAATCCGTCTTAAGTCCTTTGGACTCACGGTGGTCAAGTAATCCGACAAGACAACGAAAGGCCGCC
>CASEWT010000043.1 GCA_949291655.1 uncultured Bacillota bacterium | reverse complement strand
GTGGATAGGCGAATGATCCTTCAGCGAAACGCCGGACGGTTCATTCCTGCCTACTAAATTGAAATGCTACCGGACAGGAAGGGTTGCCGAGACGAAAGCATTGGCCTCGGGGACCGAAGGCAAGAGGGATAGTAGCGCCTGCCCGTCCCGGAGGGCGGGGATCGAAAGGTAGAGAACGATCAAAAGGACGCCAAGGGCAATCCGGTAATAGCCAAAGCCGACGAACGTATGGCTTTTTACGAAGGAAGTAAGCCATTTGATGGCCGCAAGGGAAACGAGAAAGGCCACCGCCGCCCCAACCAGAAGGTATACGACTTGCGAGCCATCCATCGAGTGCCCTTCGTAAAAGAACTTGAAGCCTTTGAATAGCGATGCCCCAATCATGATGGGAATCGAGACATAGAAGGAAAATTTGGCGCTCGTTTCGCGGTTGCATCCAATGAGGAGCGCCGCCAAGATCGTGACCCCGCTCCGCGAGGTTCCGGGGATGAGGGCAAGGATTTGGGCGGCCCCGATGATGAGAGCCGTTTTCCAGGTAAAGGAAGAGAGGTCATTGATGAGCGGTTCCTTCTTCGTCCGGCGAAGGAAAAACTCGATGGCGATGAAAGCCAAGCCGTAGACGATCAAGGTAATCGAGACGGTGATGAAATTATAGAGATACTGGTTGAGAAGGTCGTCAAGCAAGAGCCCGGCTACGGCCGCCGGAAGGCAAGCGATGACGATGTAAAGCCAAGTCCAATAGATCTTTTTCCGGTCATCCTTGCTCTTCGAAGGCGCCCAAGGCCAAAGCTCCTTGAAGAAGACGGCAATGACCGCAAGGATGGCCCCGAATTGGATGAAAACGAGGAAAAACTCCCAAAAGGCCGCCCCATCGGGACCGAAGGCCGCATCCATATCGAGGCCTTGTTCGAGGACGATCATGTGCCCGGTGCTCGAAATCGGCAGCCACTCGGTGATGCCTTCCACGAGACCTAAGAGGATGACCTTGAGGAATGTAAGCCAGTTCCAGTTTCCCATCGCGGCTAGTCTAAACTCGGGAAATCCCGTAAACAAGTGGACGAAAAAAACAAAAAAGCCCGGCAAAGCCGGGACTAATTTGCAAGCTGGTGACCCGTACGGGATTCGAACCCATGAATGTATCCTTGAAAGGGATATGAGTTAAGCCTCTTCTCCAACGGGCCAGCTGGCGCGCACTATAGGATTCGAACCTACAACCGATCGGTTAACAGCCGATTGCTCTACCGTTGAGCTAAGTGCGCATGCGCCAAAAGCGCAAGAACAAATATATAGACGACAAGCGCTTTTGACAAGCGGAAATTCTAAGCTCCGATCTTCTTCTCGATGCTGTCAAGCAAATCGCCAAGCGTCTTGAAGGTCGCAAGTTCTTCCGTCTGGAAGGCAATCCCGTAATTGTCCTCGAGATTCATGCAGGTCTCGACGACGTCGAGGCTATCGAAGCCGAGGGATTTGATATCGGCCTTCGGATCGAGCTCGGTGACATTCAACCGCTTCTTGAGGGCTTCCTTGATTTCGGCAAACTTCGGGTTTTCCATTGCAGCATTACCTCTTTTCGCGGCCATTATAAGGGATTCGGGGCAAGAAAAAAGGGAGCTTGAGGCCAGCTCCCCTCCTTTCTCACGTCCTTGCCTTATTCGGCGGTCGCGACGAACGTGGTCGTCTCGGCGGCAATGCTGCTAGCCTGCGATTCGAAAGCGCCGACAAGGACGCCGCCGACCGCGGCGAAGATGCCAAGCACTAGGAGAATGCCAAGCAGCTGGGCTTTGATTTCCGACATCGATTCACCTCCTTTCTATTCGATGTATCCGATTACCGTCGACCTCGTGAGAGTCACGGTAAAAGGCTCGAGAAACGAAATCGGCACGTATTCGCACGAGACCTGATATTTGTAGAGCGTCCCGATTTCCGCCGCGCCGCCGCTCAGGGAGCGGAGGATGAAGCCATACTCGCTCCGAGCTTGAATGATGGCGCGCGTAGAGAGGCCTCCCTCCTCGGCAATGCGCTTGCCGGTCGCGATGGCGAAGGAATCAAGGCGGCCGAGAAGCCCCTGAAGGCAAGTCAAATCGCCCATGAAGCAGAGAATCTGGATCGCGAACGCCAAGGTAAGGATGAGTCCGAGCTTAGAAGCCATTGGCGTATCCCCCGATCATGCTTAGGACCGCCACGGTCACGAGGAGAATCGTGAGTCCGCTGGCCAATAGAGGCAGAAGGTTGAGGGAGGACAGACGGGAAGAAAGGATGTCCCTACCTTCCTGCCGCTTGGCCTTGGCCAAAGAGGCAAAGACAAAGCGGAACTGGCTGACATAGAGGGAGGCCCCGCCTTCCTCGACCATCCGTTCGACGGCAATCATGACTTGCCGGATTTCCGGAGAAGGAAAGAGGTCGGCAAACTCGAGGTAGGGACGAAGGGATTTGTCGGAATCGATCGCCATGATAAGCCGCTGAAGGTGGGGCGCCAGCTTCTTGGAAGCGAAGCCCACCGTCAGCTCCAGAGCCCGGTATACCGGCAGGCCGTTTTGAACATAGACCGAGAAGTAGGAGAAGGCTTCGACGAAGTCGGATTCAAGGGCCGCTTTGTCCTCAGCCTCGCCTTTTTTCTTTCTTCCGATAGCGAGATAGCCGCCGACGGCGCCGACGAGGCCGACCCCGCCGGCAAGGATAGGGGATAGTCCAAGGAGGACGATAGCTAGGGCAAATCCAGCAGCTAGCATCCAGATAATCCCCGCAAAAAGCCACTGAAAGGATTTCTTTTTCTTCAAATCGACGGGAGTTTCGACGTTTGTTGCCGCCGGAGATCCGGAGGCGGGAAGAGACTTCGAGGCTTCTTTCTTTCGCTTCCTAATCGGCATCTTGGCCTCCTTTCTTGAAGAGGGGAATCTCGGCCAGGCGGCTGGCAAAGATGGCAAAGCCGGCAAAGACGAGAAGGAAGTAGATAACCCCAATCACGACATAAGGAAGGGAGGCGGCTATCTGCTCGTAGTTGTTGTTGAGAGCAAAGCGGACGAAGATGACCACAAGGGCACTCATCATCCAAAGGGCGGTCCACTGGCCGAGTTGCTTTCCTTTTTCCTTTTCCCTCAGAAGATGGTCGTCATAGCTCTGGTTGATTTCGCTAAGGAGCGGCTCAGCTTTGTCCATGAAGTTCCCACCTTCTTCCTGCTGGACCCGCAGGATGGAGAGGAACATCCGGTAGAAAGGCGCCTCGAAATATGAGGAGAGACCTTCGAGGCGCTCGTAGACCGAACGCGAGGCCAGGGATTCGGCCGCTTCCTTTCCTTCCTCGCTCAGCCCGACGGCGGCCGAAGCATAGGAAGCCTCGATCGTCTCGTTCACGGCATAGGAAACAATGAAGGCATTGACGAAGCGAAAGCATTCCTCCCGCTTCTTGCTTTTCTCCTTCCAGCAGGAGAGGGGCCGAATGACGAGGAAGGCCGCGACGGGAATCGCGATGGCCGAAAGGATTCCGGCAATGATCCAATTCGATAAGAGGAGCTGGGCCAAAGCCAGGACCGCCGCTCCGGCAATAAGGGCAAAAAGCAAACGCTTAACCATGATTTCCCTCCCGGAAAAGAATTTCCATTTCGTGGGTCTTGGGGTTGAGGAGGCCGATACTTTCGACGTAACGGATGACCCGTCCGCTTCCATCGATTCGCTTTTCCAAGTGGACATAGGCCCGAAGGTGCTCGTTGATGTCGTCGATGAGGGAGTCCCGGTCGATCTTCGGGCCGGAAAGCATCGCTAACCGAGCCATGCGGGAAGGCAGGGCTTCGAGCGATTTAGCGTGGACCGAGGTGATGATGGGATGCCCCGACATGACGCTTATGAGGGCATCGAGCATCTCGGCGCCCCGGGCTTCCGCCACCACGACGTAATCGGGATTGTTCCTTAGCGAGTTGGCGACCAACGAAGGAAAGCTTCCCTTCGGCACGGCCTCGTTGACCAGCCAATGCGTCATGTCGATGCCCTCGTGCGGGACGAGGGAGAGTTCCTCGACGTTGTCGATGACGATGACCCGGGTCCCCGGGGGAAGATGGGCGATGAGGTATTTCTCGAGTTCGGTCTTTCCGGTCGACGTCTTCCCGCCAATGACGATTGACTCTCCGGCTGCCAATAATCCGAGGATGATTTCCTCGCTTTTCCCGGGAAAGAAATCGGGATCGCCGCTCCTAAGAGCCATTTCCCGCTCGATCCGAAGCGAAAAGGTGAAGGTCTTCTCGTTATGGACGCGGGCGAGGGAACGGAAAACCGCGTTGAGGCGGTAACGGCCGAAGCTCACGTCGAGGATCGGTTCGCTATAGGAGAACTGCCGCTCGGCGAAATTGGCGATTTGCCGAAGGAAGTCGCCGATTTCCTCCGGAGTGACAGCAATCGAGCTTCGGACCCGGCCCCGCTGGTTGTCGAGGTAGTAGATTTCCTCCCCGTTATAGGAAATATCGGTAATCCCCGGGAGGAAGAGGAGTTCCTTAAGAAAACTCTCTTCAAGATAGGCGGCTATGTCGTGCATTCATTCCCTCCTGGATGCGAAAGGCCTTGTGGTAGTTGTAATAGCCGAGGACGGACCGATACTGGAGACGGATTTCGCAATACTGCGGATACCTTCTTCCGGTCAGGAAATCATCGACCTCGTAGGAAAAGCGGTAAGCGTTCCGGCCGATCGAAGCGTCGAGGTTGGCAAAGTGAACCGTCAAAGCCAATTCAAGAAGACTTTCGTCGAAGTAGGGCTCCGGCAACTCGGAGCGGACGGCAACGCAATTGTTGAGGAGATAGGGAGTGACCTCGCCAAACACCCGGGTGACGGCCATCGCCGAGGAAAACCCCTGGAAAAGGAGAAGGGAGATGCTAAGGCCGATCCCGCAAAGAAGATAGGGAAGCATCATTTCACCTCTGCCACGCAAAAGTCCGAGGAGGCACAAGGACCCACGAAGTTACGGTCCTTCACATAGGTAAAGGGATAAACGTATTGAGCCGCTCCGCCGAGATCGGCTCCGTCAAGGACGAGGACGAAGTCATAGCTTTTCGCGACGTTTCCCTCGAGAGGAGGGAAATAGAGGTCGCGGCTCGTTCGATAGAAGAGGCCGCCTTCGCCCTTCTTCTTCTGGTATCGGCCGTCGGGGCTGACCTCGGTTTCCTCGGCTAGTTGAAAAGTCGTTGAGCCTGGGAGGTCGCTTCCCGGGACCGTCTCGAGATCGAAAGCCCGGCAAAGGCGGCGTTCATACATCGTCTCGTATCCGATTTCGAAGCTATCGAAGTCATTGAGAAGGTAGAGGGTGGCCTTATCGCACTCGAAGCTTTCCTTTGACCCCCAAACGTAATTGGAATAGGCTCGCCAGTTTGCCATCGGAAGGGAATTGTCCCCGCTGGCATAAAAGGTCGGGCGCATTCCCTCGAAGCGGACTTTTTCGTAATCGACGATTCGATAGAGGTCGCCCCCTTCTTCCGTTTGGTAAAGTTCCTTTCTTTGGAAGACATAATGGCCGAAAGCATTCCCCTCGAGCCGATAGGTCTTGGCTTCCCGGACCCGTTGCTCAGCTCCGAGGTTAAGGAAGAGCTTTGACCTTCCGTGCATCTGCAGCCAGACAAAGCCGCTTCCGTCGGAAGCGAAACGCTCGGGCGGGATGAGGAAGGTAAACAGTTGCCTTCTGCCCGGGTTCCGTGGGTGGAAGCCAAGGCTTTCACCCTGAGGCGCGGTTTCGAAGCTCTCATCTCCGACGTAGGTCAAAGCCAGGAAGGAAATGGTTATCGCTTCCTTGAATGTGACGTCTACTTCGAGCTTTTGCGGATCCCCGGGAGCGAAGGGAAAATACTTGATCGAATGGATGACAAGCTCCTCGTGGACGAAAAGGGAGACGTTGCTCGCACTCATGTTGAGGGCAAGGAAAGGAACGGCCAAGGCGGCTAGCCACTTCTTTTTCATACCATTCTCTTTCCTAGAAGGCCTTGTTGAGGCGCTTCTTCATTTCGCGCAGCTTCTTGAGGTATTCCTTCTTCGTCGTGAACTCCAGCCACCAGAAGGGATAATGGCGCCCCCTCTCGAGAAATTCGCAAAGGAAAATGCGCCGGCGGAAATCGTCGAGGGAGTCGTAGAAATCCTTGACCTTGCGGACGAAGCGGTTCGCGGCGCTTCCGATTTCATAGCGGAAATAATCGCTGGTAATGTCGTAAACGTGGGAATCCGGGCTATACCCCAAGTTGATGAGCGATTGGCGGAAAATGGCCCCCACGATTCCGCCCTTCCCGCCGCGGAGTTCGGAAATTCTGATCGGATATGTTTCCATCGTTGGCTGCCTCCTACACCCTTATATAACGAGGAGAAAGCCAAGTTGGCCCTCAAATCGAAAAAGATATTCGCGGTCTTGGAGTTCATGGCTCCCCCTATCAAAAAGAAAAGAAAAGGCCTATATTGCGCCTATGGTGATCTTGGTTGGCGCCTCGGCAAGCGGCAAAACAGAAGTCGCGAGGCTTCTCGAAAGGCGATACGGCATGAAGAAGGCGACGACGACGACCTCGAGGAAGCCTCGGGTCGGCGAACGGGATGGAATCGATTACTTTTTCGTCACCCTCGAAGGCTTCGAACGCTTGTTAAAGGACAATCGTCTCATCGAGCATGCCATCTATAACGGAAACTACTACGGATGCGGGAAGGACCAAGTGGCCGAAAACCGTTGCGTCGTCCTCGACCCCAATGGCCTCGAGCACTTCATTTCCCTTGGTGACCCAGGAATCGTGACCTTTTACCTAACGGCCGAGGAAGATACAAGGGCCGCTCGGATGAAAGGACGCGGCGATCGGAGCGAAGACATCGAAAAGCGCCTGCTCAACGACCGGATCGAATTCGCCCCGGGCAAAGTCCACCCGACCGACTTCAAGATCAAGACCGACGGACGCTCCATCGAGGAGATAACCGACGAAGTATACGAAGTCTATATGGAGGAATTGAAAAGACGGGGCCTCAAGTGAGCCCGGTTCTTTCAAGAAGGTCGAGGAAGGACTTCCCTTCCTTTTCTTTTTGGTCCCAATCGTAAGGAAGAGGGATAAGCTGGCCCCGGAGACGGAAAGGCCCCTTTGGAGCAAAATGGATGCCATCTAGGGAAGGGGCGGATGCTATCTCCGCTGCTGCCTCGGATGGCTTCCATCCGAAGATGAGAGCCAATTTATTTGCCATTTTCCAAAATTTAGGAGCCCTTTTGCCGTAGATATTCGTTTTCATGAGACCCGGTTCCACCACTTTGACTCGAGCCCCCGGAAAAAGGCTCGGGAAGGCGGATATGGCCTCTTTTGAATAGGCATAGGACCGTCGAAGGGAAATCGTTTTACCGAAGAGGGCACCGAAACCTTGGGCGGGCCAAGCCCGGTTCATCGACGTTATGAGGGTAAAACATACCGTTCCTTTTTCCAAAAGCCCCTTGAGAAGGCGGTAGGTGCCGATGGCGTTGATGCGGAAGGTCGAATCGGGAAAGGATTCCGCCGGGCCGGAGGGAAAATAGGTCCCGGCGTTCAGGAAAGCGAAGTCGAAAGTAGACACCTCGGAAAGAAAGGAGCCGATGCTCTCGGGGTCTCCTTGATCGAGACGAAGGAACCGCGAGGAGCCGCTTCCCCCAAGGCTATCGAGCGCGGAAGATAAATGCTTTTCAGAGCGATAGGTAAGGACGAGATCGGCTCCCTTTTCTTGAAGAAAGAGGGCCAAGGCGAGGCCAAGGCCGCTGCTTGCTCCGGTGATGAGAACCTTCTTTCCCTTATAGTCCATCCACCCCATTATAAGAAAAGCCCCTCCGCATGGGAGGGGCTTACTCGCCATTCAGGACTTATTCTTCGTCGCCCGAAGCGTCTTCGTCGGAAGAGGCGCCGGTCGGCTTGTAGTCCTTGAGCTCGGCCGCCCAGTTGTTGGGAACGACCTTGCCCTGTTCGAGGTTGTCGTGCTCGCAAACGTCGGCAATGAGCTGTTTGGCCCGGCGGAGCGATAGCGGGCTCTTGACCTTGAAGCAAACCGGGATTTCCTTGTAGATGTTCTTCCCGGAAGCGTCCTGGACCGGAATCGGGCTCGTCGCATAGTCGCTCGGCTTGAGCGCGTAGTAGATCTTGAGACTCTTCCCGGCCACGGTGATCTTGAGATAGGTCTTCGTGTGGAGGCGGAAGGTGTCGCCGGTGTTGGAGACCCGGCTCTTGAGGCCGTAGGAGAGAGCTTCGCTCTTAAGTTCGTTGTAGTTGTTGAGAAGGTCCTTATCCGAGGCGAGAAGCCGCTCGGGGAAGGGAATCCGAATGATCTTTTCCTTCGGGACGGCAACCGTCGGGGCCGCCGGCT
>CASEWT010000042.1 GCA_949291655.1 uncultured Bacillota bacterium | reverse complement strand
GGTCGTCGGCTTTAAGAAGCAGGTCATCCTTCTTCTCCATCGTCAGCTCGGGCGATCGAAGCGCCTTCCTTTCTTCGTCGTCAGGATGCCTATTAGGAAGACTGTCAATAAGACGGCCGCCGGGATGAAAAGGGAGACGAGGGAAAGTGGGTTGAAGAAGGCGGTGGAACCGTGGAAAAGAACAAAGGAAGATTCATAAGCCCCGTTCATGATGGCCACGATGATAGATGACAAGGCTTCTCCGAGGGTTAGGGAAAGGAAAGATGGCACCGCGAAAAGGAAAGCAAGCGCGAGGGAAAGAGAGAGGCGCCTTCCCCCGATGAGGAGATAGGCCCTCAGTTCCGGCCGGGCCATGACGACGGAAAGAAGGGCCAGGAAAAGAGGAAAGACGAAAGAGGACCCGAGGAGGACAATCCCCGAACCGACGCCGGCCTTGTTCATGTAGCGTTCCTCATAGTCCCCTAGATCTTTGCCGAGGGAGGAATACCCCGGGCAGAAGTCCTTGCTCTGGCCATCGATGACCTTGTAGGCCTGATAAAGGATTGGCAGGCGGTAACTCTCGTCGCTCAAGGATAGCGACCGTGCCTTTTCCGAGGGGAGAAAGACCGGTATCCTTCCCGCCAGTTTTCATCGTCGATCGGCCCGGCCAAAAGGCCTTGGGTTTTGAAAAGATAGGCAAAGTTGTCGAAAGGCTCTGGCAGTTTTTCCGCGATGGGCAAGGAAGGTAGGCTTCCCTTATAGAAGCCGACGCAGCGGAAACTCCCTTCGAGGACAATGACCGGCGAGCCGATGAGCAGTTTCTTCGCTTCTTCTTCGCTTACCCCCTGCGCCTTGGCGAGGTGGGAGAGATAGTAAGGATAGGAAGTGGACGGGAGGAGGCAATCCGACCAAGTGGTGGGGTAGGAGAAGGTTACTCCTAGCTCGGAGGCGATATCATCGTCGAGCTCGATGCCGTACTCCTCGAAGGAGGCCTCGCTTTCGGCATAATAAGGACCTTGGAGCGCCGCCCCGAAGGCCAACGAATCATCGTCTGAGTCGATCGCTGTTTCAATCCCGAACCACTGGGGCAAAATCCTGAAAACGTCATTCCCGACCTGGCCTTTGGCCTCCGCGGAATCGACAATGACGTAAGGGGAAGCTTCGCGATATTGGTCAACCAAAACCGAGGCGAGCGACCATTCGTCGAGGTCTTGGTAATAGTTCAGGAGCGAGAGGCTAGCGGTAATAAGGGGCGTCGAGACGAGGAAAAAGGCCAAGAGGGCCTTGGCAAAGGTAACGAAGAGAAAACTCCGGGCCCAAGGGAAGGGACGTTTTTCTTCCTTTGCCGGGACTGCCTTCGGAAGCGGGGCGGCTCTCACTCCGGCCCGGCCGCCCGAGAGGAAGATGATTCCTTCGCCTCCCTCTTTCCGGTGGGAAGCGGAAATGACCAGGCGCCTTTCCCCCTCTTTTTCCAAGATGGCCTCGATGCGCTCGGCGGTCGCTTCGTCGAGGTGAGAGTCGAGCTCGTCGATTAGGAGGAGCGAGGGATCCTTGCTGAGGGCCATGGCGAGGGAGAGGCGGGCTTTCTCGCCGTCGGAAAGGGTCAGGGCTTCCTGACTTGCCTTTCCCTCGAGGCCAACCCGGCTTAGGAGGGCGAGGGCGCGAACGCGCCCTTTCTTCCCAAGGAGCAAAAGGAGATTTTCCAAGGGCGTTTTGCTGGCGAAAAAGGCGGGAGAGGAAGTAACGAGCGAGGAAGCTTTGGCCAAAGTGGAAGGGCCGGCTTTCCTTTCCTTGAGGAAGATGGCTCCCTTCTGGGCCTTCAGATGGCTTGAAAGAATCCCCAGGAGGGTCGATTTCCCCGAGCCGTTGGCCCCTTTGAGGCGGTAGTAGCCGCGGGCGGGCAGCTCCAAATCAAGGCCTAAAAATATCTCTTTTCCCCCTACGCCGAAGGAAATCGAGGAGGCCTTTAAAAAACAAGTCGGTTCCATAGCTTTCAGTTCGGGGTTGAAAAGCGGAATGATGGATAGGCATCAAGCACGACATTTCCGCCGGATGTTGTCATCGTTGACCTAACGCGGAAAGACACGCCAAAAGTTCGGCCTGCCGATGCTTGGGAGGCGGGCGGGAAAGCGATGCGCAAGACGTTCGTTAACGCGTCTCCAAGAAGAGAAAATTCGGCCGATGTGGCTTTAAGCCCGATTGTTGAAGCAAGGATGGCTGATAAGAATAGTTGTGCTCCTTCCATCCTTGCACCTCCTATACATAGTATTTATGAAAACGCTTACATTTGCAATGACGCGGGAGGCTCTCTCCTTGCCTGAGGCGTTTCTATCAGCGAGCCTCAGTGGATAAAAAAGGGAATGAACTTGTGACCGTTCACTTTAGTAGCATTTCAATTTAGTAGGCAGGAATGAACCGTCCGGCGTTTCGCTGAAGGCTCATTCTGCCTATCCTCCGCATACGAGTCAGGAGAGCGTCAGCCTCGTTCCCCGCTTGAACCCGCTCAGGTCGATGCGCGCCTTGTTCGAGCTCCTCGACAAAATCGTCGAAGCTGGCGGCTTCCCGCGCCTTCGAATCTGCTACAACTTCCATAGGCCTCCTTCTTGTTTGTCAACGAAACTATTGCGAGGCCATTTCTATTTCCTGCCTACAATTTTGAAATGCAGCCCCTCAATGGCTCACATTTGCAAATGTAAGTTGCTAATGTTAGTTTACTTTTGCAGATAAAATTGCGGAGGGATCCAATGCTTCTGAGTTTTGCCTTAACTTGTCTAAGCTCATGCTTGCTTTCCTCTGCTGGTGCGGTCGTTTCCTCATCGGAAGAATTAGGGAATAGTTCTGAGGTAACGCCCAGTTCTATTGTTGCCAATGTTTTAGAAGGAGATATCACCTGGGAGGATGAAAACGGGGCGGAGCATCCTTTGCCCGGCATCAAAATAGAAGTTGGGGCCGAGCGAAAGATTTCAACAACGACGGATTCCTCAGGTCACTATTCGTTTTACATGGCGGAGGTTAAAGCCGCTTCGATGGATTTCCCTCCGGTCTTTACCGTTTACCTCGAAACCGATTACGCTAAGATTTATGACTATTACCGTGTTCCGTATGTCAAACATTGGGATTTGAGGGGTGTTTCATTGGACGGTTCATATGAAATTTCTCACGAATTCACCTCCGATGGCGATGGCGAACTCGGCGAGGCCGCCCAAATTCTATGTGCCGTTGATGCCTTCGCCAAACACGCCGTCGATCTTAACGGGAGCGACCAGTTTGGCCAGTGCAAGATCGTTTATCCACACAATGATCCTTCCAAGGGCGCCTTCTATTTTGAAACCTGCATTTACATTCAGAATAAGAACGAATACCAAGGCAAGGGTTATGTTCCTACGTATGCGGACTGGGATGTCATTGGTCATGAATATGGCCATCATGTTCAAAGGTGCCTGTTTTTGCCGGGCAGTCCAGGCGGTACGCATTGGCAAGGCGTGAACTGCATCGGCCACGAAATTGAAAACGGCGGCCTTTCTTCGCTGGCGAAATCCAAGGGGCTGCAACTTGCATTCGGAGAAGCATGGCCAACCTTTTTCTCGGTTGTAGCTCAGCAATCTTTTTCTGACGACCTAAAAACCGTTCCGGTAGTTGGGGATGCAGTGTATGAATCCTCGAACGGGCCCACTTTGGATCTATCTTTGCCTATCCTTGAATGGGATGGGTTTGAAAGCCTCGGCGATGCTTGCGAAGGCCCCATTTCTTCGATTTTGTACCATTACTGGTCACGAGAGGAGACTTCATTCGACGATGTCTGCATTGCCGAACAGGAAATGTTCGATTGCTTGAAGGAATACCGCCCGCGTTACTTCTCCGAGTTTTATAGTGCTCTTGTATCGGAAGGATACGATCAATTTGCCTTGGGAAAGGTTACTTCCTATTTCAACTTCACTCCCTCGACTATTTCGATTTCCGGCCATTTCTTGGATGGAGTAATTGCTGGGGGGATTCGGGGAGGGCCGACCTTCACTTGGAAAGCCTATAGCGGCGTCGAACAGCTGCCGCTCGATTATGATTTGGTTTTCGAAGGCGCCTTTGGAGGCGAAATTTTCCGCAAGCGCATTGACAATGTGCCTAACGGGGCTGATGCAACGTGCACGCTGACGATCGACGAATGGAATAACGTTGTCTCATATGCCGGCAACGGATATGTAGTTTATGTCGAGACCTCGCAGAACACCTATTTTCAAACTGGACCATATTACTCGGAAAAGTTCTTCTTCCAGGAACCGACGGATTTCTCTCAATTCACCCAAATCAAGCCGTCGGAATGGAATTTCGAAGAAAGGTATTGGTTTCTCGACGAAGGCATCAAAGAAACTTCATTTACATTGGATGGCGTGTCTTTTGAAACGGAGCGGCTTAGGTGTGGTTACATCGAAGAACAATTTGTCAATCTTTCCCCGAGGCGAGAAAATGCCGGCCATGCATACTTTAAGATCACCTTCGACCGCCCCGCATATGGATATATGTTCGGGGCCTCGATTTGGAGTTCGACCGAAGGCCTCAATGGCGATGATTGCGAGGCGGGCGTCTATCGCCTTGATCAAAACGGCGAACCTATTCATCCCTGCGACTTCGATCTCTTAAATGCCAGTCTTTCCACGAACAGGTTGAACGTAAAGCGCTTTGCCAAATATGACGAAAGCGGCTTCTATGGCTTGCTCATCGAGGCGACCGCCCCGGCCGAAGGAGATAGGAACAAAGGGAGGATCTGCATCGACGACATCGTCCTTTCTTTCGACGAAGGGGAAACTTTCCCGATAACTGGTTACAGCGCAATCGTGGAGAGGGTCTGAGCCAAGGAATAACTTCAATGGAGGCAAGGCAAATGCATAAGAAAGTCAAGCCGTGTTTAATTGCCATTCTTTCTCTTGGTTCTTTCGCAGTTTCTTCTTGTGTTTCAACTACGCCTCTCATGATGTATCCAATTACCCAATTCGATCTCGTTTACGCTTTTCGTTCTGAAGGGCCGGTGTCCCCTTATTTCCGCTTTGCTTTAGGTAGAACCTACGGACAGTGGATAAATGTTATGCCCACCGGGATAGATGCGTGTGTTTTTCTTGCCTGTTGGGTCGATTGGCCTTTTCTGAAAGAAGAACTCAATCTCGACGGGAATGAAAAACCTTCCTTGGAACTCAACCGTGTCCTATATGACGCGGACGGAAATAGGCTCGACGAGGAAATAATTTCAAGTTTCGGCGACCCGTCACGATTTCCCGATAGCGAGCATTTCCATGAGGACACGTCCTTCTGCTCTCTCATAGTCGACATGCTCGTTTTTGAAGAAATCGGATATGTTCCAACTTATATCGAATACGGGGTGGTTTTGACAATCGGGGAGACGGAAATGAAGCCTTCGAACCTTATGCCCGGGACCGTCATGGATACAAGGTATTTCCGAGTCGACGAAGACTATCATTCCCGAGTAGTTCTGACCTTTGTCAACGGAGTAGGAGGGGAAATTTTGGAGGGTTGGTCGTACGACATCCGTTATGAAGTTCCGAGCCTCTGGCTTCCCTTCATAAGCAAGGAGTGAACCATGAAATCTGCGAATATCAATAGGTTCTCATTCTTCCTGATTTTCGTCCTTGCGGTTTTTCCCCTCTCTTCCTGTTCTTCTAATGGTGACGACTATCTCCATTTCGGCTTTTACCGGGACGAAGCCGAAGGCTCGGCCCTCCGCCTGGCCTCGGTGATGCATAAGACGGCCGAGGCAAAGGAAGGAGAGGAAGAGCTGACCTTCCGGGTTCTCGTTTCCTATGGCGCGGACTACCTCGCCTACCAGGAGCCAGTCCCATCGCTTTCTTCCTACGGGATTTCCGAGGTCGCCTTCGAACGGCTCTGGATGGATCAGGGCCTATCCTTGGGTAGCGAATACGTCGAGCTCCAGCGGATGAGCGCGGCAGCCTTTGAAAAGACCCCTATCTTTTTGGCCAACGGGGAAATCCCGCACGCTAATCTCAACGAAGAGAATTACGATGCTTTGTTCTTTCCTTTTACCAGAATAGATACTCTAGCATTGCCGGCAAGGAGCAAGGGCAAAGGATACCTGGCCTATCGCCTCCATGCCTATGACGGAAACGGGAATACGGTCGATAGCCCGATTGTTCAAGACGCGTTAGCCTTTTCCTTCGCCTACGAGAACGGAAAGGCCCAATTCACCCTCATCGATGCGAACACCTTGGAGGAAAAGGAGCAAAACCGCGAGCTTCCTTACGAAGGCTTCTATTGGCCTGACGATTACATCGAATGAAGGTTTTAGATCGAAAACGCTGCAAAAAGACGATATTCAAATCGTTTATTCGTGGGAATGAAACGCCTAGGCCCGCCCTCATTCGAGCCGCATCGCAAGCAAAACGCCTATTTGGAGAGGCATCGGAACCAGGATGAAATACCAGATTTCCTGATGGAAATAGAGGCGAAATGTAGGGCAGGGACGATGAAGGCCGTCCATATGGTTATCGAGACAAGAATCCAGAAGGGAAGCGGCAGCTTGTAGAACCCAAGATAGAAAAGGCGAAACGAGTCCGGCTACCGGAACGGCCGAGAGGAAGACGATCCAAAGATTCGGATCGGGATTGCTCCCGGAGATGAGCTTGTAGGCATGGATGGCTCCGGCCCCGAAGAAAATGGGGTCTCTTGATTTTCGCGTGGTCGCTCTTGAAACTTGGATCACACGATAGTTAAGAGATTTATGCAGTTGGCCGTCTGAAAAGGCTCCCTCCTACAAGGTCAATTGAAGAGATAGACAAAGGAGGAACCGCATGGATTCTAACATCTTCAAGTCGCTCGGGATATTGCCCAGGTCAAACGCCAACGTCGAGGCCGTGGAGGGCGATGGAACCACCGTCTACTATGTCGACCTCTTCCCCTCGGAACGGGCCGAATGCCCGCTCTGCGGCGCGCGAGGCGCCGCCCACGGCTACTACTTCAAGAAGGCGAGGATGCCGTCGAACAGATTCCACGAATCGGCCGCCTACGTAAGGGTCTCGCGGTTCTCGTGCCCCAACGTCAGATGCGCCCCGTTCGGCAAGGCCTCTTCGGCGAAGCTCGCCGGCATAGGCAAGGGGAGGAGCATACCGATGGCCGTCTACGCCCAGATCGTCCTCTCCCTGAAGGAGCCGAAGACGGTGGCCGCGATCGCGAAGGAATACAAGGTGTCGAGCGCCCTGGTCTCAAAGGACCTCGACGACGTCGTCCCGGACTTCGGCAGGGGGGGAGCTCGCCCGGCGCATCGCCATAGACGAGTTCAAGTCCTCGTCTTCCCACGGCGACGGGCGATACCCGGCGATCATATGCGACGAGGAGACGGGCTCGGTCATCGACGTCATCAGGCCAAGGAGGTCTGAATGCCTCTACCGATTCTTCGCCTCCATACCCCTCGAGGAGAGGGAATGGGTCGAGTTCCTCAGCTCCGACATGCACGACCCCTACGACGTCGCCTGCCGGCATTGCCCCCCAACGCCGTCCCCGCCATCGACATGTTCCACATAGTCAAGCTGGTCGTCTCGGCGATGGACTCGGCGAGGTACAGGGCCTTCAAGGAGGATAGGGGCGACCCCATAAACGGCTACGCCAAGAAGCATCGGAGGGACTTCCTCTGCCGTCAGGGCGGCCCGGCGATGGGGAGGCGGGACATGCTGGCCCGCGCCCTCATGGCCTCCGGCGGCCTGCTCGACGTCTACGAGGCCGAGCAGGCGATGCTCGGCATGGTCGACGGCCTCGCCAAGAGGCCGCCGAAGGAAGAACTCGAATGGATTGCCCCGAGGCTCGAGAAATCCGGGATCGCCGGCGCCCATAAGGCCGCGGAGAGCATAAGGAAATGGATGATGCCACAGATCTCGAAGACCTTCGAATTGAGGGTCGCCGGCGAGATGCACTCCAGCAGCATATCGGAGCCGAGGAACGCGCAGATAAAGGAGCTGATATCCGCATCGAATGGGCTTGTGGACTTCAAGAGGATGAGGAAGAGGGTCCTCTTCATGTATTCAGACGGGACGGAAAGGGAAAGCCCAAAGGCCGACGAAGGGGGCGATCCCGGGCCGAAGGACGGCGAAGAGGCCCCGAGGATCCCAGTCAACGGAAGGCGAGCTGAGACCACACGGAATTTAAGAAGCCCCTCAACCCCGACCACACAAAACCACGCAGGATTTAAGAGAGCCCAAAAAAGCCCGGGATGACGCGATTCGCCATCCCGGGCTTTTCCTTTGGCTCTAGCGCTTGCTTAGCAGAAGCGTGTAACGGTCCTCGTCGTCGATGGACAAGACGACCTTGAACTGCTTCCAGAAGGTGAAAGCCTCTTCCTTGGGGCTCGAAAGACACCGGGCAAAAGACTTTCCCTCCCCGGAAAGATGATGGGCGTTCAGCCTATCTTTCCCCTCGTCGAAGGCGATCAGGAGCTTTCCGCCCTTCCTTAAGGCCTTCGCGGATTGCTTGGCAAAGCGGTCGACGTCGAGGAAGTGGGGGGAGGCATTGTAGACGACGACGATGTCGTAGGCTTCCTTCGGCAAGGGGGCCTCGAGAAAGTCCTCGCAGCGGTAGATGACCCCGGGCACTTTAATTTTCTTGGCTTCCTTGATCATTTCCAGGGCC
>CASEWT010000041.1 GCA_949291655.1 uncultured Bacillota bacterium | reverse complement strand
CAGGGCCTGATGGGCGTCACAATGGAAAAAATCCGGGAGATGGTGGACGCCGACACCATCGTAGGCGCCCCGATCAACGCGGCGGAAGGCGTAACCATTCTGCCCATTTCCAAGGTTACTTTCGGCTTTGCCTCCGGCGGCTTCGGGGACGTCGACCTCGGCGACATCTTCTCGAGCTTCTTCGGCGGGGGGATGGGAGGCCGCCGCCGCGCCTCAAGCGGTCCCCGGAAAGGCGAGGACACCCTTTACCGCGTGAAGGTCTCCTTCATGGACGCGGTGAACGGCAAGAAGATCACCATCCCGGTCACCTACGACGAGCCGTGCAGCCACTGCCACGGGACGGGCGCCGAGTCGCCAAGCGACCTCCAGACCTGCCCCGATTGCGGCGGCACCGGACGGGTCCGGACCCGTCAGCAGACCATCTTCGGAGTCATGGAGCAGGAGACGACCTGCCCGCGCTGCCACGGGACCGGGAAGACGGTCCGGAATGCTTGCCATGCCTGCGGCGGGGCCGGCTATAACCGCGTCCATAGGGACCTCGAGGTCCAGATCCCGGCCGGCATCGCCTCGGGCCAGCAGATTAGGGTCCAGGGCCGCGGGGGCCGGGGCTCGGGCGGAGGCCCGAACGGCGACCTCTACGTCGAGGTGTCCGTCGAGCCGAGCCCGGCGTTCGAGCGGGAGGGAAACGATGTCCATTCCAATGTCGAGCTGAGCTTCGTCGACTGCGCCCTCGGCTGCTCAAGGGAAATCGAGACCGTCTACGGACCGGTCGAGGTATCCATCCCGGAAGGGACGGCTCCCGACCAGACCCTGAAGCTCCGGGGCAAGGGGATCAAAGACCTCCGAAGCGGGAAGCCCGGCGACCATTACCTCCACGTGAAGGTAAAGACGCCGACCAATCTCACGGCCAAGCAGAAGCAGCTTCTCCGCGACTTCCAGGCCGAGGAGGAGGCCAAGGGCGGCAAGTGGTGGGGCCGCTTCCGGAAATCCTAAGGGGGGACGTCCCCCTTTTTTTGATGGCTTCCGTTGCCTTTTGAAGCCGCCCTTTCTATACTTTTCCCAAGGAAAAAACGATAAATCGGTGGGATAACATGCAGAAGAAGGAATATCGGACGGTCGAGGCGAAGGAACGCTCGGAAGACGAGGTCGCGGACAATCTCTCCCTTTTCGGGTGGGAGCTCGTAATGAAGGAAGCGAAGGCGGTGGAAATCGGCACCGAGCGCCGGGAAATAGTTCTCGATACCGGGGACTACCCCCTGGTCGCCTATGCCCGGCATGACGACGTCACGAGCCTCCATTACTCGAGCCTCACCTTCGTCCGGGACATGGGGAGCCGGAACTATCCCTTCAACAAGAAATGGGGCGACGTCTACGATAACCTTACCAAGGACGAGGCCTACCTTAGCCTTTATGCCGTCCGGGCCAAGGAAAAGGCGCGGGTGAACGGCTGCCTCCTCTTCCTTTATCTCCTCATCGCTGGGATCCCTTCCCTCGTCATCGGCCATTTCTACGGCCGGGGCGGAATCTTCGATCTTTCCCTGAGCGGCTCTTACGGAGCCTATTTCCTCGCGATGCTCGCCTTTATCGGGGTCGTCTTCCTTCTCTCCGGCCTCGTTTACCGCCTTCAT
Source organism: uncultured Bacillota bacterium (assembly GCA_949291655.1). Lineage (GTDB taxonomy): Bacteria > Bacillota_I > Bacilli_A > RFN20 > CAG-826 > UBA4951. The sequence goes on along the minus strand of CASEWT010000041.1, from coordinate 7,045 downwards.
CATTCCCATCTCCGGAAGGTCGCCAAGGAGGACCTCAAGAAGATCCACGACATCCGGAACTCCTTCCTTCGCCAGATGAAGGAAGGGAACTACCGCCCGAACATCGACTTCTCGAAAATCGCCAAGATCGAGTACCGTTACCGGAACCGGGCGCACATCAACCACGAGGAAACTTCCCTCGGCAAGGAGGAAAAATGGACCAATTCATGGAAGCGGCTTTGATAGAAGCCGAAAAAGGCATCCGCGCGGGGCACGGCGGCCCCTTCGGCGCCGTCATCGTGAAGGACGGGGCTATCGTCGGCCGCGGCCATAACGAGGTCGTCAAGAACAACGACCCGACTTGCCATGGCGAGATGATGGCCATCCACGACGCCTGCGCCCGCCTAAAGACCTTCGACCTTTCGGGAGCCGTCCTCTACACGACCGGCTATCCCTGCCCGATGTGCCTCGGGGCCATCCTCTGGGCCAACATCGAGAAGGTCTATTACGGCTGCAACCTCGAGGATACCGACGCCATCGGCTTCCGCGATTCCCGCTTCTACGAGATGAGCTCCGACGAGAAAAAGAAGGATGCCTTCCTCAAGGAGCTCGACCGGCCGGCTTGCCAAGCCCTCTACCGGGAATACCTTGCCCTTTCCAATCGGAAAGCCTACTAAGACCATGCCGCTATGCAAAAACTGCCACCGGGAGATTTCCCGCTTCGATAGCGACGTCTGCCCCTATTGCGGGGAACTTCGCCCCATCGAGGACGGCTACAAGACGAAGGACATGACGAAGTTCCTTGACCCGGTCAAGGAAGAGGACGGGCTTTATCGTTCCAAGCGGAAGATCGTTTATGTCCTTTTGACCTTCTTCCTTGGGCCTTTCGGGGCCGGGGAGTTCTACATCGGAAAGCCGAAGTCGGGGATCGCCTACCTTCTTTTGACCTTCCTTTTCCTTGCCCTTTTCGGAACGGCCTTCTATTTCCTCCTCCCCGAAATCGGGGCCTATTGGTTCCTCATCGGCTACCTCCTTCCCTTCGCCCTCGGGGCCGGGAAGGCCGTAAGCCTCCTCCCGAAGGTCGACCTCAAGGACGGGAACGGGGAGTTCCTCCGCTGATGAGGCGCTTTTTCGCCCCGGTCGTCGACGGGCGGGCCCGCCTTTCGGAAGAAGATGCCCGCCATCTTCTTTTTTCGCTAAGGGCCGAGGTCGGTGAAGAGCTCGAGATCGTCGACGGCACCTCCCTTTTCGAGGCCCGGGTCGTTTCCCTTTCCCCCCTTGAAATAGCCGTCGGGGCGGTTAAGGCGGCCCGCCGCGACCCAGTTGGGAAGCTGGCCCTCATCTTCTCGCCCCTCAAGAACGGGCGCGAGGAGTTCATCCTCCAGAAGGGGACCGAGCTCGGGGCGAGTCTTTTCATCCCCTACCTCGGGGAACGGACCGTCGTCCGCCCGAGCGGGGATAGCGCTAAGAGGAAAGAAGAGCGTTACCGCTCTATTGTCAAGGAAGCGAGCAGCCAATGCCGGCGGGAAAGCATCCCAGAAGTCCTTCCCATCCTTCCCTTTGCCAAGGCCATCGCCCTAGGGAACGGTAAGCGCCTTTTCGCCGACGAGGAGCTTTCCCTCTCCGGGCCATTTGCCCTCGAGGCGATGGAAAGGGAAGTTACCTGCTTCGTCGGGCCGGAGGGCGGGATTGCCATTAGCGAGCGAAAAGCCTTAATCGAGGCCGGTTTTGCGGGCGTTTCCCTTGGAAAGAGGATCCTTCGCTCGGAAACTTCCGCCGTCCTTTTCGCCGCCTTTTTCCTCGCCGCGGAGGAAACGCGATGAACATCTACGATTTTTTGGCCGCCCGGCAAAGGAAGACCTCTTTCGCCGCCTCGAGCGAAATGGCCTTCTTCAAGAAGAACGCCGCCCTCCTATCCAACCGCGAGGCCTTCGAGCCGTGGCTGAACCCCAAGACCCCCTTCGACGTCGTCCGCTCGAACATCCTCATCCGCTCCCTTTTGAACAAGGAGGCCATCGAGGACCTTTACTTCACCTACGAGAAAAAGAAAGAGAAGGGCGAGGAGGAGGCCCTCCCCCTCGATGAGTACATGCTCTCGGGGATGAGCGACCTCCCTTACCTCCTCTATTCGGGCCGGAAGATCTACGTCCCCGTCTTCCCTTCGAGCCTCAACCTCCTCTATGCCGAACGCTACGGGAAGCTTTCCGTCTCGCCCTACCGGCGGCTCATCCGCGATTACGAAGCCGCCCTCGTCGATCCCTTCGACTATTATGGGACGGCTCTCTACGACAGCTACTTCACCCGCTTCGTCCCGATTGCCCGGGCCTCCGGCGTCCTTTTCTGCTACGACTACGACGCCGAGACGTGCTATGCCATCAATAAAGAGGGACGGCTCGACGCCCGGATCGCCCTCTTCGACGTCGACCTTCCTTCCCCGAGCAAGGCCCATATGGCCGAGCGGCTCCTGAAGCTTTCCTCTTCCTACTTTGGGGACGATCCCGAGGCCTTCTACCGGGCCCTCGTCAACGAGCGCCTCATTTCCTCGAAGTGCCTCCACGATTACCGCGAGAAGGTGTCCCGGTCGGCCTATCTGGAGGATCGCCGCGATGGCTAAGTTCTACCTCGATGCCATCGGCTGCAAGGTCAACTCCTACGAGGCGAGCCTCCTAAGGGGCCCCCTCGAGGCCCTCGGCCACATCGAGACAAACGACCCGCGCGAGGCCTCCTACATTTTCCTCAACGCCTGCGCGGTGACTTCCCGGAGCGTCCAAAAGGGAAGGCAGAGGATTAGGAAGCTCCGCCGCCTGGCCCCAAACTCCCGCATCCTCGTAAGCGGCTGCTTCGTCGCCGCCTGCCCGGGGCTCGCCCGCGAGCTCGGGGCCGACGCGGAAATGTCGACCTATGGTCGAAACGCCGCCCTCTCCGTCCTCCTTGGCTTAGAGAGCCCGAAGGCCGCTCCCTTCCGGAAGGAAGATTACGAAGAGCCGGAGAACCCTTCCGAGCAGAAAGGCCTTCGGGCCTACCTCAAGGTCCAGGACGGCTGCTCGCGCTTTTGCTCGTATTGCCTTATTCCCTATCTCCGCGGGCCCTCGCGCTCGAGAGAAAGGGAAAACGCCCTCCGGGAGGCCGAGATCCTCAGCTTGACCCATCCGGAAATCGTCGTGACCGGTATCGAGGTCGCCTTCTACGGGAAGGACCTCGGGGACGGGAGTTACCGCCTGAGCGACCTCCTCTATGATATCCTTAGGCGCTGCCCTGGGCTTTCCCGCCTCCGCCTTTCTTCCCTTGAGGAAGGGGCCGTCGACGGGAAGATGCTCGAGCTTTTCTTGACCGAGGAGCGCCTCGCCTCCCACGTCCACCTCGCCCTCCAGGCCGGAAGCGACCGCGTCCTTTCCCTCATGGGCCGGCCTTATGACCGCAAGCGCTTCTTCGAAGTCGCCTCATCCCTCAAGAAAGCCCGGCCCGGCATCGCCCTTACGACCGACGTCATCGTCGGCTTCCCAGGGGAAGAAGACGAGGATTTCGAGGAGACCCTTCAGCTTTGCCATGACGTCGGCTTTGCCGAGATTCACGTCTTCCCTTATTCTTCCCGCCCCGGGACGAGGGCCGAAAGGATGAAGGAAAAGGAAGTCCCCTTCGCCGTGAAGAAGGAGCGGGAGAAGCGCCTCCTTTCCCTCTCGAAGGAGCTTAGGGCCGCCTTCGAGGAGGCAAACTACGGGAAGGAGAAGGACGTCCTCCTCGAGACTTACGATGATAAGGAAGGGGTTTGGCTCGGCCACACCTCCGACTACCTCCTCGTCAAGGTAAGGGGCCCATCCCTGACCCGGGGTCAGATGGTGAAAGTCGTCTATTCCCCGGAAAACCGGGCGGACTGATCGATACAATCCGCCTTTTCCTGTACATTGTCCAAAATTTCCTTGCGTCTTCCCGCGCCTTCGGTATAATGGCCGCTCGAAAAGGAGATAGAAAGCGATGGCAGTCCCGTTCAGACGTACTTCCAAAACCGCCAAGCGGCTTCGCCGGGGCCATTTCAAGCTCAAGGTCGAAGGCCTGGTGAAATGCCCGCATTGCGGAGCCCTCGTCAAGAGCCACCGGGTTTGCCCGGAATGCGGCTACTACGACGGCAAGGACGTCCTCGGCCTCAAGGGCGAGGAGAAGAAGTAAGGCCAAGGCCCTAGGGAAGCGCAAGCTTCCTTTTTTTGCGCCTTCGACCCGATTACAATGTCAGTAGCAAAGGAAATCTAGCCATGGAACTCAACAAATTCATCGACCACACCCTCCTTAGGGCCGATGCCACGACCGCCGACATCGCCAAGCTTTGCCTCGAGGCGAAGAAGTACCAGTTCATGAGCGTCTGCGTGAACCCCTTCTTCGTGCCGGTGGCCAAGGCTCTCCTCCGGGCCACCCCGATCAAGGTGTGCACCGTCGTCGGCTTCCCCCTCGGGGCGGCGATGCCCAAGGTCAAGGCCTACGAAGCCGTCCAGGCCGTGAAGGAAGGGGCCGACGAGATCGACATGGTCATCAACGTCGCCATGGCCAAGGAAAAGAACTTCGACTACATCTCCGAGGAAGTCCGGATCGTCCGTTCCGCCCTTCCCGATACCGTCATCCTCAAGGTCATCCTCGAATGCTGCTACCTCGACAAGCGGACGATGGTGAAGGCGGCGGGGGCGGCCCGCGACGGCGGGGCCGACTTCGTCAAGACCTCGACGGGCTTCGGCCCGAGCGGGGCCAAGCTCGAGGACGTCCGCCTCCTCAAGGCGGCTCTCGGGGACAGCTGCCTCATCAAGGCCAGCGGCGGCATCCACACCCGGAAGCAAGCCCTCGCCCTCGTCTCGGCCGGCGCCCGGCGCCTCGGCTGCTCGGCCTCGGTCGCCATCATGGAAGGCCAGGAGTGAAAGTCCTTTTGTATACCGAGGGCCAGTCGACCCTCTCCCGGAGCGGGATCGGCCGGGCCCTCCTCCACCAGATGAAGGCCCTTGAAAGCGCCGGGGTCGAGGTGACCCTCGACCCGAACGCCTCCTTTGACCTTGCCCACGTCAACACCATCTGGCCGAAGAGCCGGACCCTCGTCAAAAGGCTCAAGAAGCAGGGGATCCCGGTCATCGTCCACGGGCATTCGACCTACGAGGACTTCCGGGAATCCTTCCGCCTGTGGAGGGTCCTCGAGCCGTGGTTCGACGCCAACCTCCGGAAGGCCTATTCCCTTGCCGACCTCATCGTCACCCCGACCCCCTATAGCCGGAAACTCATCGAGGGCTACGGCCTTGGGGTCGAGGTCGTCGACGTTTCCAACGGCATCGATTTAGCCTCCTACGCCCCCTCCCCGGAGCGGCAAGCCGCCTTCCGCGCGGCCTTCGGCCTTAAAGAGGGCGAGAAGTACGTCGTCGGAGTCGGCTTCCCCTTCGTCCGGAAGGGGCTTCTCGAGTTCTTCGAGACGGCCCGGAGCTTCCCGGACGTCAAGTTCTTCTGGTTTGGTTCCCTCCAGCGCATCGCGACCGAGGGGAAAGTCCTTCGGGCCATCAAGCGGCGCCCGGATAACGTCATCATGCCTGGCTACGTGAAAGGCGAGCTCATCAAAGGGGCCTACGAAGGGGCGACGGCCATGCTTTTCCCCTCCCACGAGGAAACGGAAGGGATCGTCGTCCTCGAGGCCCTCGCTTCCTATTGCCCCCTCATCGTAAGCGAGGCCGGGGCCTTCTCCCCGTGGCTTATCGACGGCGTCAATTGCCTGAAGGGCAAGGACGTCGAAGGGTATCGGGCTGCCCTTCTTAAGGTGCTAGCCGGGGAATATGACGAAAAGATGCTCGAGGAAGGCTACCGAACGGCCGCCGAGCGCGACCTTCCGAAGATCGGGGAACGGCTGAAGGAGGTATATTCGACGCTTCTTTTGAAGAAGGGGAAGCTCTCGTAGGTTTCCTTGAAGGACGGCTCGCTTGCAAAAAGGGGCCGCTTGAGATCGATGGCCGCACGGAAAAGCCGGGCGGCCTTTTTTCCTTCTTCCTTTCCCATCCCGTCCTTCTTGGCCCGCTTCTTGGCGTAAAGGAGGGAGAGGGCGTGGCGCCAGGCGTAGGAGGCGAAGATCTTCTTTTCCCTTTCCATCCCGTGGAGGTCGTAATAGGAGCGGATGGCGGCCAAGGCGGAGGCGTGCTTGAGGTAGCGGCCGGGATCCTTCCGGCTCGTAAGGGAAGAGGGGTTGCTTTCCTGGTAAGCGACGAGGCGGCTTTTGATGGCGATGGCCTTCTTCGCCCGCGGGAGGAGGATGGCGTTCATGCTCACGTCCTCGAGGAAGGAGAAAAGGGGGCCGTCGTAGGAAAGGAAGAGGTCCTTCCGCCAGCACTTCGACCAAAGGAAGCCGCGGGTCCCGATGTCGAGGAAAAGGGAGCGGAGCATCCTTATGCCGTCGCCTACGAAGGAGGAAAAGAAGGGATAGGGGCGCTTTTTGCCATTGATTTCGAGGTTGAAGGAAAAGCCGACGACGTCGGGGTCCTTATAGGAAAGGAGGGGGAGGAGCACCTTGAAGTAGGAGGGCTCGACGGTATCGTCGCTATCGAGGAAGGAGACATACTTGCCCTTTGCCCTTTCGGCGCCCTTAAGGCGGGAAAGGGAAGGCCCGAGGCGGCGCTCGTGGGCGAAGATGGAGGCGTTTTCCTCGCCCTTCAGGATGCTTGATGCCACCTCGAAGTCGGAATGCCCTTCCTTGGGATCGACCTCGACGAGGATCTCGACTTTCCCCGGAGCGACCTTCGCCCGGGCCGCGAGGAGGGAAGAAAGGGAGCGGGGGAGGTATTCCTCGGAGCCGTAGGAGGGGACGATGACGCTGAGAAGGGGTTCCATGAGCCGATTTTACCATAAGCCCCGGGGGTCGGCGGGGCGAGGAAGGAGGGGCGAAGTAGGTCTTGCCTAACGGGACGGGAAAGCATACAATCTATCCCGCAAAAAGTAAGGAAGGTGAATGCTTTGGCCATCAAAACGGTCCTCAGGGAAGGCGAAACCCTCGACGAAGGTCTCCGGCGCTTCAAGCGCAGCGTGAACAAGTCGGGTGTCCTCATCGAGACGCGGAAGC
>CASEWT010000040.1 GCA_949291655.1 uncultured Bacillota bacterium | reverse complement strand
CTGATCGCCAGTTCATGAGCAAAGAAGCTGTGTGGCCGCGGTAAGCACGTTAGTGCGGCTTTGCGAATGGCGCGGGCTGAACTGTCGCAGATATGAAGCATAAGAGGTTTAATATGAAAAATCTGAAGATTGGCGACAAACTTACCCGGATACCTCTGATCCAGGGCGGCATGGGAGTAGGAATAAGCCTGGGAAGGCTGGCAGGATCAGTTGCAAAAGAAGGCGGTATCGGAATTATTTCAACTGCGCAGATCGGCTACCGGGAAGCAGATTTTGATGCAGATCCGGAGAAGGCAAATTTGAGAGCAATCGACAGCGAGATGAAGAAAGCCCGCGCAATCTCTCCGGACGGAATCATAGGCTATAATGTGATGACTGCGCTGAAAGAACATGCGGCTCATGTAAAAGCTGCCGTAAAAGCAGGGGCGGACATTATCATATCCGGAGCAGGACTTCCGACAGAGCTTCCGGCGCTCACGGAAGGAAGCCGAACGAAGATCGCACCCATCGTGTCGACAGACAAGTCAGCGAACGTAATCCTCAAGTACTGGGACAGAAAGTACAAGAGAACTGCGGATCTTGTCGTGATCGAGGGTCCGGAAGCCGGAGGACATCTGGGATTTAAGAAAGAGGAGATCTCCGAGTATACGCCGGAGAACTACGGGGAGGAAATCCGGATGAGCGGGGTCCGCGGGGAGGACGCCGGAAGCGACGCCCTGCGCCGCCAGGGAATGGTCTGGGGCGAGGGAGTCGAAAAGTGCGACACTCCTGAAAACCGGGCCGACACCAACGGGGAGACGGTGGGGGCTCTCACCGCCCAAAAAGACCCGCAAAGCCTCTACCAACACTACAAAAGGGCCATCAATCTCCGAAATGCCCATAACGACCTCTTCGAGTTCGGGACCTACGTCCAGCTGAACCTCGCCCAGGCCGACATGGCCTCCTGGATGGCCTTCGCCATCGCCTACGAAGGGAAGGACTACCTCCTCGTCCACCATAAGGGCGGGGAAGAGGGAAGCCTTGCCCTAGAAGGAAACTACCGCGTCCTCGACGGGCTATCCGCTGACGGCGCCTCCGCCTCTTTCGAGGGCGGAATGCTTACGGCCGGGGCCTACGCCTCGGTCCTCTTGGAGGAAGGATTATGAAAAGTAAGAAAACATTGCTCGTCCTCGCTTTAATGGCCATGGCTCTCGCTTCTTGCGGGGGCGAGGGCGGGGAAAGCACCCCCGACGGCTCGGAAGGGGCCGGCTCTTCTTTGGATTCCTCGACCGGAACCGGGGAGACCGAAGACTACGGGGAGGATTTCAATTACGACGGGATCCTCCGGATCTACTACCACCGGGACGACGGGGCCTATAGCGACAAGCGCCTCTGGGTCTGGGGGGTCGGGGTCGACGGGAACTCCATCGGGGAGCTCGATTTCGCCAACGCCAGCGCCCCTGACGAGTTCGGCGTCTATTGCGACATCGACCTCGGGGCTGCTCCTTGGGATGCCATCTCCCACTCTTCCATCTCCTTCATCGTGAAGCGGACCGGGACCTGGGATGGGCAGACGACGGATACCATCTGCGCCTTCAACAAGTTCCAGCGGACCATCGTCGAGGAAGGCGGAAGGCAGTTGATGACCATCTACGCCATCGATAACGGCGACTCGACGGTCTCGACCTACAACGACCGGGCCCAGGCCCTCGGGGATAGGATCGGCTCGGCCGCCTTCGTCGACTGGCAAACCATCCGCGTCACCGGGACCGGGACGGCGGACGGGCGCGAAGAAGAAGACATCGGGAAGTTCGCGACCTACACCCTTTACGGCTACGACCGCGACTACTACCTGATGGACGCGAGCGAGCAGGCCGCGGCCAAGGAGGATTACGTCATCGAGCGGGGAACCGCCGATAGCAACGTCCTCGACATCGCCCTCCCGGCCGAGGCCGAGCTCGGCATCGGCTACGTCCTCGAGGCAACCTTCCAAAGCGACACGGCGACGACCAAGTCGAAGGCCGTCAGCTTCGTGAACCTCTACGACACGGCCAAATTCGAGTCCGATTATACCTACGACGGGGACGACCTCGGCGTGAGCGGAAACCCCGAAGATGGCTGGTCCTTCAAGCTCTGGGCCCCGACGGCCTACCGCGTCCAGCTCTACCTCTATATTGCCGGCACGCCCTCGGCCCTCACCCCGACCGGGAACGCCCCGGGAGCCAACAACCACCGCGAGGTCGAGATGCTCCCCGGCGAGCACGGCGTCTGGTACCTCGACCAGGCCGAGCTCGACCGCATCCGCCTCCCGATCGAGGAAGGCGACTTCTATACCTATGCCGTCACCAATAGCGAGGGAACCCTCGAGACGAGCGACCCCTACGCCCATTCCAGCGGCATCAACGGGGAACGCAGCTGCGTCCTTTCCAAGGAAGCGGTGGAAGCGCTCCGTCCCGAAGGGTTCGAAGAGGCCATCGCCGCTCTACCTGCCATTTCGGGAATGAACGAGCTCTTCATCTACGAGACCCACATCCGCGACGTGACGGCCGACGAGACCTGGATCAGCAACGAAGGCCATCAGCGCGGCACCTTCCCGGCCTTCGCCGAGAAGGGGACGACCTACTCCGACGGGGAGACGAGCGTGACGACCGGCCTCGACTCGATCCTCGAGCTCGGGGTCAACGCCATCCAGCTCCTCCCGGTCTTCGATCAAGATAACGACGAACGGGAAGTCGAGGGGAGCGAATTCAACGGCGAGTACAACTGGGGCTACAACCCGAAGAACTTCAACTTCCCCGAAGGGGCCTATTCGAGCGATCCTTATAGCTCGACGGCCAAGATCACCGAGTTCATGGGCCTTGTGCAGACCCTCGCCGATAATGGCGTCCGGACGATCATGGACGTCGTCTACAACCACCTTTCTTCGGTAAGCGGGGCGGCCTTCACGAAGATCATGCCCAAGTACTACTTCCGGACCAACGAGAGCGGGGCCTATGTCAACGGGAGCGGCACCGGCAACGTCACGGCCAGCGAAAGGACGATGATGCGGAACTTCATCGTCGATAGCGTCGTCTACTGGGCCGAGGTCTACGGGATCAAAGGCTTCCGCTTCGACCTCATGGGCTGCATCGACCTCGAGACGATGAAGGCGGTGCGGAACGCCCTAAACGAAATCGACCCGACGATCGCCGTCTACGGCGAAGGCTGGAACGGCGCCTTCGGGGGCGACCCGGGCATCGACGACTCCCTCGTCGCCATGACCGGGAACGTCTACTCGGCCCTCTACGCCGGGGCCGAAGGCCTCGAGGAGAGCCCCTGGGGCATCGGAGCCTTCAACGACCACGGCCGAGACGGCCTCAAGGGGAACACCCAATGGGAAGGGGCGGCCCCCGATTACGGCTTCATCTCCCAAGGGAGCGAGCACTTGAGCGCTCAGACGCGTTCAAGGGCGGCGAGTTCCTTCCTCGGGAGCAACGAGGGCGTCGGGAGCAACCCGACCCAGACCATCAACTACGCCTCTTGCCACGATAACTACACCCTCTACGACCAGATGAACTACTGCCTCGGCTCGGGCACCGAATCGAGCGAAGATAATAAGGACGCCCGCGACGCGACGATCGCCGTCACGGCCGCCATCGTCTATTCGCAAGGCGCGGCCTTCATCCACGGCGGGGAGGAAATCTTCCGCCAGAAGCTGATGCACGAAGACGATCCCTATTGGGAGCTCGTCGAGCAAAACGCCGCGAGCAACGACGCCGTCGAGCTCGGCGAGGGGACCCTCCTCATGCGGAACTCCTACACCTACGGCGACGCCGTCAACTCCTACAAGTACGACCGGAAGATCGCCTTCCTCGACGACTACAACCGCTACAAGGAAGCCTGCCTCCTCCGTTCCGAAGGGATGGAAAACGGCTACCTCGGCCGCGGCTACGACGACGAGACGTGGGGAGCTTCCGGCTGCTCGGCGTGGGGCGATTACCGCGACGAAGGCGGGACGCGAACCGTCGCGGCCGCCAACTTCTCCGGCCTTGAGGGGAAAGCCGACCGCTACGTCGTCCTCGGCGGCCGGGACGAAGCCGACGCCATGCGCGAGCTCTCCTTCGGCGAAAACCGCGTGAAGGTCATCTATTCCTCGAGCGGCTACCACGAGGTCGGCGAGGAAATTTCGACGACCGACTTCCTTCAGGTCGGGCGCTACGAGATGCTCATCCTGGAGAAAATATGAACAAGGGGCGTCTGAGCGGCTCCCTCCTTCTCCTCTCGACGGCCTTCGTGGCCGTCGGGTGCGGAGGGGGCGGCGGCGCCTCCTCAAGCGGGGAGGACGCCTCCTCGAGCCAAGGCTCCTTCGAGGAGCATAGCCCCGAGGAAGTCGAAGCCTACATGGAAGGCCTCCTCGCCGAAAGCGAGGCCAACCACCTCTATTTCCATTACCTCCGCTACGACAACGCTCCGGAAAGCTACGAGGACTACGACGTCTGGTGCTGGCCCTACCAAGGGGAAGGCCATCGCTTCGACTGGGTCGGGCGCTCGACCCCGGAAAACCGGGTCGACGCGGCCTCCGGGACGGCCGAGGTCGATAGCTTCGGCGGGGCCTATATCGACGTCGACCTCACCGAAGAATACGACGGCGGCTGGAACGCCGAGACCCACGAGATGGGCGGGACCCCGGCCTCCTTCTTCTACGAGAACGGGTCGATGGTCCCCATCGTCGGCCTCCAGATCGTCTACACCCCGTCCCGCCTTTCCGATTCCGGCTTCTGGATCAACGACGGCGGGGACATGAGCGTCGACCTCGAGGACTTCGCCTACGAAGTCGAGGGCGGGACGGCCTATCACGTCTTCGCCCTCCAAGACCAAGGCCAGCGCGGCCTTTCCAACCGCCCGGCCATGACCATCGAGGACCCCTTTGCCGAAGACGACGGGACCAACGTCACCTACGACAACCCGGCCTACGACAACGTCGACTGGTCCGACGAGAAGGAAATCGCGCCTACCTCGCCCCTTTTCCTCAGCGGGAGCGGGGAAGAGGGCGGCCTCCTCGAAGACGGGGCCGGGACCGGCTACCAGATCATGGTCTCCTCCTTCGCCGATAGCGACGGGGACGGGATGGGCGACATCTACGGGATCACCCAGAAGCTCGACTATCTCGACGACCTCGGGGTCGAGGTCCTCTGGCTCACCCCGATCCAGCTCTCGAATAGCTACCACGGCTACGACATCAACGACTACACGAAGGTCGACCCGAAGTTCGGCTCCTCCCTTTCTCCGCACGCGGAAGGGGGAGAGGTTACCGAGGAGTCGGCGATGGATGACTACCTCACCCTCCTCGCGGAAGCCCATCGGCGGGGGATGGCCGTCGTCATGGACCTCGTCATCAACCACACCTCGGCCAACAACGCCTGGTTCGTCGATAGCGCCCAATTGAGCGAGGAATACCGGGGCTATTACCAGTGGGGGAACCACGACACCCAGGAAGGGATCGACGAAGACCACTTCTGGTACCCCTATGGCGACCACCCCTACAGCTACTACGCCAAGTTCGGCTCCTCGATGCCGGAGCTCAACTACTCCTACGTCCCGACCCGGGAAGCGGTGGAGATCATGGCCGAAAGCTGGCTCGCGAAGGGGGTCGACGGCTTCCGGATGGATGCCGTCAAGCACATCTTCCTCGACGACGAGGTGGCCTACGACGAGGGCGATACCATCGTCCTCGACAACAGCGCCTCCGGCGACTACTCGAGCAACCTCACCAAGAACCTCCACTTCTGGCGGGACGTCATCGGCTCGATCAAGGAAGACTACCCCAACGCCTTCTTCGTCGGGGAGAATTTCGACGGGAATGCCTATCAGGTCGCTCCCTACTACGAAGGGTTCGACTCCCTCTTCGACTTCTACAGCTACTACAACTTCTCCTCCTCGGCCAAAAACGCCCTCGAGAACAACTCCTGGAGCAGCGTCCAGAGCTGGAACGGCTACCAAGCCTCCTCGAGCGGGACCGTCTACGACCCCGACCGCGAGCTGAAGGGCAACCGGAACGAGGCCGCGGGCCTTTACGGCTCCTCCTCGGCGATGCCCTATAGCGGCCGCTGGAACCTCGCCTCGGTCCTCGCGACCTACGAGAGCTACCGGAGCGGGGAAGACCGGACCTCCGACCCCGATGAGATCGAGGAGTATACCTTCCTGAACGGGGGCTTTACCTCCAACCACGACATCGCGAGGATGATCAACCGGATCGCCGGGAGTTCCTCCCCGAGCGGGATTTCGGCCCAGGGGAACGTGACCTCCTCCGACTACAATCTCTACCTCCAGTCGGCCACCTGCGCCGAGATCGCCATCATCGCCCTCCCGGGGCTCAGCTGGCTCTACTACGGCGACGAGCTCGGGATGACCGGGAACTTCCCCGAAGGGCAGGACGCCCTCTCTTCCTACGCCGACCTCGCCTACCGCCAACCGATGAAGTGGACTTCCGACGGGAAGCCCGGGGACGGTAGCATGACGACCGGCTTCGGGATCACCGGAAGCGGGACCGCCATCGCCTTCGACGAGATCAACGCCTCTTCCCTTGTCCCCTCGGTCGCGGAGGCCGAAGGCGGGGAAAGCGCGCACTACGACGCCATCAAGGCCTTCATGAACGCCAAAGCCGGAATCCCGGCCCTCCAGCGCGGCTCCTACAAGGCCTACGGCTGGGAAGTCAACGGCTCCCCGGTCTCCTACGTCCATAACGTCGTCCGGGAGCTCGACGGGGAAAGTTACAACCTCGTCGTGAACTTCTCCCCGAGCGTCACTTTGGAGGCCGGCCTCCAAGGCGAGGTCATCGCCTCCTATAACGGCGCCGGACTTACGCAAATCCCGCCCTTATCGGCCGTCCTCGTGAAGCTCGCGGCCTAATCTACGCCCAAGCCCCTTCGTTGCAAAAGCCCGAAGGGGCTTTTATCATGGAGCGCATGAAATTATCGATCGTCTTCCCCATCAAGAACCAAACCCGGAAGCTTATCGGGAACCTCATGTCGAAGGGTCTTCCTTCTTTCGATGCCCTCGGGGTGACTTACGATGTCATCATCGTCCCGAACGGGTGCGAGGAAGAAGAGCTTGCCTACCTTCTAGAGGCGGCGAAGTCCTTCCCGGCCCAGGTCAAGGTAAGCGAGCATCTTTCCCCGGGCGGGAAAGGGAAGGCCGTTCGGCATGGCTTCCTTCTTTCGAATGCCGACTACGTGATGTTCATGGACGCCGACTTCGCGACCGACCTCGAGGCGATGGGGCGGATCGTCCCGGAGCTAACTAAGGCCGACTGCTTCATCGGGAGCCGGAACGCCAAGGGGGCGAAAATCCCCCAAAAGCAGACCCTTTTGCGGCGAATCATGCATAACGGGTCGCGTTTCATCATCCGCCATCAGTTCGGTCTCAAGGAGATCAAGGACACCCAGTGCGGCTTCAAGTTCTTCCGCCGGGCGGCCATCCTCCCCCTCTTGGAACGGCAGATTGCCTTTGGGGCAGCCTTCGACGTCGAGTACCTCTATTTCCTGAAGCTCAACGGCTATACGGTCGTCGAGGTCCCGGTCATTTGGACCGACGACCCCGACTCGAGCTTTTCCCATCCCGTCAAGGCGGCTTGGAAGTTCTATAAGGAACTTAGGGCCATCAAAAAGAACCGGAAGAACTATATCCTTAGGGAGGGCGAAAGATGCTGATCGACCGCGCGGTGGTGGAAGTCCGCTCCGGAAACGGCGGGGACGGCCACATTTCCTTCCTCCACGACAAGAACACCGAGTGGGGCGGCCCCGACGGGGGCAACGGCGGGGACGGCGGAAGCGTCTACTTCGTCGCCCGCGATAATCTGAACACTCTATTTCCTTTCCGCCACTCGCCGCTGCTTAGCGCCGAGGACGGCGGGAAGGGCATGAAGAAGCTGATGGCCGGGAAAAGGGGCAACGACCTCCTCGTCGAGGTCCCGACCGGCACCATCATCATCGATGAGCGCGACGGGCATCTCATCGCCGACCTCGACGAAGAGGGGAAGAAGGCCCTCGCGGCGAAGGGCGGCCGCGGCGGACGGGGCAATGCCTCCTACAAGTCGAGCCGCCGGCGGATTCCCCGGATCGCCCAAAACGGGGAGAAGGGCGAGCGCTTCCGCCTCGTCCTCGAGCTCAAGATGATCGCCGACGTCGGGATCGTCGGCCTCCCCTCGGCCGGGAAAAGCACCTTCCTCAACCTCGTGAGCCGGGCCAATGCCCTGACGGCCGACTATCCTTTCTCGACCCTTTCCCCGAACCTCGGGGTCGCCTACCTCGAGGACGGGGAATCCTTCGTCCTCGCCGACTTACCGGGCCTTATCGAAGGGGCCAGCCGCGGGAAGGGGCTCGGGACGAGCTTCCTCCGCCACGCCGAAAGGACGCGGGTCCTCGTCCACCTCGTCGCCATGGATGGGACTAGCGACCCCATCAACGCCTATAAGACGATCAGGAAGGAGCTTTCCGATTATGGCGGCCACCTCGAGGAGCGGCCGGAGATCCTCGTCGCCTCGAAGATGGACGTCGAGGGAGCCATCGAGCGGAAAGAGGCCTTCGACCGCGCGCTCGGGCTTTCCTCCTTCCCCCTTTCAAGCTTCGAGCGGGGCGGGGAAAAAGCCATTCTCAAGAAATGCGAGGAACTCCTTTCGAAGGCCCCGCGCTTCCCCCTCAAGGGCGAAGGGCAGGCGGAAGAAATCAAGGCCTACCGGCCTCTCGAGGATACCCCTCGCCTCGACGACTACGCCCTCACCCCGGGTCGAGGGAAAGAAGATCGAGGAAGACGCCGCCCGGATCATGACGAGCACCGACGAAGGGATGATGCGCCTCCTCTCGCTTCTAAGGAAAGCCGGCCTCGAGGAGCGCCTAAGGGCCGCCGGGGCCAAGGACGGGGACGAAGTGCGGATCGGCGAGGTCTCCTTCGTCTACGAGGAATAGGTATAATGGATAAGCGCTTCCTCGAGGCCGCGCTAGGAGCCCTTGCCTCCCTCCTCGTCCTCGGGGCGCTTCTTCTTTGGGTACTCAGCTGATGTTCCACTACGTATTGGGCCGTATCGTCGAAAAGGGCCGCGACTATGTCGCCGTCGAGACCAAGGGCGGGGTCTGCTATCTCCTTACGGTAAGCGACCCCTACGCCTTCCCCTTCGGGCAGGAAGGGAAGTTTTACTGCCACGAAGTGTATTCGGAAAGCGACCATTACCTCGCCGGTTTCCCTTCGAAAGAGGAAAAGGAAGCCTTCCTCGATTTGATATCCGTCAAGGGCATCGGGCCGAAGACGGCCCTTTCCGCCCTTTCGGGGACGAGCCCGGAGGAACTTTACGCCGCCATCGAGGCCGGGAACGTCTCCTTCCTCAAGAAACTCCCCGGCATCGGCCCGAAGGCCGCAAGCCAGATCATCCTCGACCTCAAGGGGCGCCTCCTATCGGCCAAGGCCGCCCAGGCAGCGGCAGAGGGACCATATCTTGGGGCCCGGGAAGCCCTCCTCGCCCTCGGCTTCAAGGCCAAGGACGTCGATAAGGCGGTGGCCTCCCTCCCCGCCGGGCTGAGCGAGGAAAGCGCCATCAAGGAAGGTCTAAGGAAACTCAAATGAGCGAAGCAAGGAAGAAGGAACCGACTGTGGGCGAAGAGGGCAACGAGCGCCTGATGTCGAGCGAGCGGGAACCGGGGGACGAGGAACCCTCCCTCCGGCCCCAAAGCCTCAGGGAATACGTCGGGCAGGACGAGCTGAAGAAGAACCTCACCGTCTTCATCCAAGCCGCCCTCAAGCGGAAGGAACCCCTCGACCACGTCCTCCTTTACGGCCCCCCGGGGCTTGGGAAGACGACGATGGCCTATGTCA
Source organism: uncultured Bacillota bacterium (assembly GCA_949291655.1). Lineage (GTDB taxonomy): Bacteria > Bacillota_I > Bacilli_A > RFN20 > CAG-826 > UBA4951. The sequence continues at coordinate 2,576 of CASEWT010000040.1, read as the reverse complement.
TTGCCCACGAAATGGGAGCGGCGGTGAAGTCCGTCTCCGGCCCGGCCGTCGAGAAAAGCGGGGACCTCGCCGTCGTCTTAAGCGAGCTCGAGCCGGGCGACGTCCATTTCATCGACGAGATCCACCGGCTCCCCCGGGCCGTCGAGGAAGTCCTCTACGGGGCGATGGAGGATTTCGTCCTCCAGATCCTCGTCAGCCGCGACGGGGCCTCGAAGGCCGTCCGGATTCCCCTTCCGCCCTTCACCCTGGTCGGGGCGACGACCAGAAGCGGGGACATCTCCTCGCCCCTACGGGCCCGCTTCGGCATCCAGTCGAAGATCGATTTCTACCCCCCTAAGGACCTCCAGACGATCGTCGAAAGGACCTCCCGGGTCCTCAAGATGCCGATCGATCCCCGGGCCGCCCTTACCATCGCCGAGCGGAGCCGGGGGACCCCGCGGATCGCCAACCGCCTCTTTCGGCGGGTCCGCGACTTCGCCTCCTACGAAGAGAAGGAAAAAGTCGACATATCCGTCACCCTCCGGGCCCTCGACGCCCTCCATATCGACGAGCTCGGCCTCGACGAGGTCGATCTCCGCTACCTCGACGCCCTCATCTCCCGCTTCCACGGGGGACCGGCGGGCCTTGAGTCGATCGCCTCGGCCATCGGGGAGGAAATCAGCAACCTCGAGGACGTCTACGAGCCCTACCTCGTGATGAGCGGCCTCGTCAACCGGACCCCGCGGGGCCGGATGGCCACCGAAAAGGCCTACAAGCATCTCAAAAGGAGCTACCAAGGGTCCCTCTTCTAGGGGCCCTTTTCCTTCGAAAGCCCGCAAAACCCCTCTCTTTTGCTTCCTTTTGGGGACAGGAAGGAAAAAGGGCGGATTCTTCCTTGTCTAGGGACCCCCGCGCGCTTAAACTATTACCCGCGTATGCCCGCCCTTTAGGGCGCAGGCCTCTTGGAGGTATTCCAATGCGGAGAAAACTTGCCTACATACTGCTTGCCTCGGCTCTCATCGCCTCGAGCGCGGCGGCCATCCCGGCCAGCATCGTGGCCCTCGATACCGACGTCAGCTACGGAGACGGCAAAGAGCTATATTTCCGGATCGCCGAGCAGGGGACGACCCTGACCGGCCTCGAGAACGCCGAGTACGTCCTAAGCGACGACTACGTGGCCGTCAATGCCGTCAAGGACGAGTTCGAGTCCCGCCTCGAAGGCTGGGACATCAACGCGACCGTCACGACCGAGGGATATTCGACCGTCAAGGTCACCCTCCGGACCCAAGAGGGGAGCGAAGCCGACTACCAATACCTCCAGCGCTACCTGCCCTTCTCCGGCGGGGACATCACCGTCGCGGCTGGCTACACGGCCGACCTTGAAGACGACCCCTCTTCCGACGCCGACTACCTCGACAACCGGATGTTCGAGGGGCAGACGGCGACCATCGAGTACGTGAACAACATCCCGGTCGTCGCCATTCCGGTCAACTATCCCGGCGAGGACGGGAAGATGGCGACCCTCGTCGACTTCTGCAGCGAGAATACCATTGCCCCGACCAGCGACTCCTCGACCTCGACCGAAGGGCAGGACTGCTACCTCGTCTTCTGGAACAACTTCCAGGAAGGGGATAACTTCGCCGACGCCTACGATTCCTCGAGCGAAACCTACGACCCGAACATGGCCTCCCGCCTCATCTTCGGCGAGGTCCCGGGCAACGCTTGGTTCACCGAGGACGACGAGGACGACCAGTACACCCGGATCCAGCTCCTCCCCAATAGCGAGGCCATCCAGGACGGGACCTTCAACCAGAGCCTCTCGGGCTCGGCCTACAAAGCCGCCCGCTACTATTGCTCCCTCTTCAACGCCTCGAGCTACGATTACGACGTCACCTTCTCCTACATGGTCGACGTCCCGGCGCAGGTTGAGTCCTTGATCGACGCCGGGGACTTCCACCTCACCCCGGCCATGGGGGCGACGATGATTGCCACCCTCGTCGGCTTCTTCGTCTCGGTGGCTATCCTTGTGGCCTTCTACCGCCTTTCGAGCCTCATGGCCATCGCCAACGCCCTTTCCACCATCCTCCTTTCCCTCCTTCTCTTCGGCTATTTCGCCGCCCAGTTCGGAATCGGGGCTATCGTCGGGCTCCTCATCGGGACTCTCCTCTCCCTCTTCGGGAGCACCTATTACCTCGCCAAGCTGAAGCAGGGGCTTTATGCCGGGCGCTCGCCGAAGAAAGCCCATTACGAAGCCCTCAAGAAAGCCCTTTGGCCGACCCTCGACGCCGGAATCGTCTCCATCGTCCTCGGCCTCTGCGTCTACGGCTTCGTCCCCGGCGTCATCGGGAAGGCCGGCCTCATGCTCGTCCTGAGCGGGGCCATCGGGATGGTCCTGAACCTCGTCCTTACCCGCCTCGAGGGCTACATGCTCGCCTGCGACGGCACGACCGAGAAGAAACTCGGGTCGACCTACGGAATCGACGAGAGCAAGCTCCCCGGCAACGTCGAGGAAATGAAGGAGCTTTACGGCGGGGTCTTCGAGAAGACCGACTTCAAGAAGTTCTACAAGGGCTCGCTCATCGCCCTCGGCGCTTTCG
>CASEWT010000039.1 GCA_949291655.1 uncultured Bacillota bacterium | reverse complement strand
CAGGTAGTAGAGGCGGCGGAAGAAAAAGAGGACGGCAATGGCCACCGCGTCGAGAAAGCTCTTGTGCCCGGAAATGATGATCGCGCCTTTCGGCACCTTGAATTTGCGCCCTCCTTCGTAACTGACCTTCGTTTTGAAAAGAAGGGCGGCAAACGGCGCGCCGATGACCATGGCGATGTAATACATCACGATGTTCATAGTCCCTCCTTGAGCTTTCGGTAGAAATCTTCCGGGGTCCGGAGGTTTCGGTCTTTCTCGAGGTCGAAGCGGATATCGAAGGTCGCCTGAAGGGAAATAAGAAGGGAAATATAGCCCATCGAATCGCCCCCGAGGTCGAGGAAATAGTCGCTGCTCGGGGCGATGGGGACGTCCTTTCCGAGGCTTTGGCGAAACAGTTCCTCGATGAGAGCGAGGGTATCGTCGATGGGGACGTTGCTCCCGGCTTCCTTCGATTCGGTGGCCAGGGGGAAGAGGCGGACATGCCCCTTTTCGATGGCGAGGCGGAGCTGGGCCCGGGAGACCTTGATGGCATTGGGGTTGGCGATGGGGTCGTTGGTCAAAAGGACAGAAGCGACGCTTTGGCCATAGGAAACGGTCGCCAGGCGGGCCTTCCCTTCCTTGACCTCCCCCTCGATAAGGGAGGAGGCGATCCCCTTCCGGTATTCGACGACCAAGGTCAGCTTGCCGTCGAGCTCAAGGACCGAAAAGTGGTTGGCAAGGGGGAAGGAGAGCTCCCGCTCGATGAGATCGGGCGAGACGTTTTCGCCGTTTTCCGAGACAAAGAGGTCACTTTTGCGGCCGTCTATGAAATATTGCCCGTCGACTTCCCGGACCAAATCGTTGGTCGAAAAAGAGGTCGGTCGCTCTTTGTTCCCGTCGAGGTAGATGATTTCCCGGGCTAGGCTATTCCCGCTCACGGTAAGGGTGCCGTCTTCGTCGATCGAATAGCGGACGCTTGGGAAGGGGGAGCCGATCGACCCGTTGGTTCGCGACGAGAAGCGCTTGGCAAGGTTAGCCCCAGCAATCGAGGCCTCGGTCGTCCCGTAGCCGTTGAAGAGAGGGTAGCCGATGGCGTTGATGGTCCTTAAAGCCTCGGGGTCGATGTAGGCCCCGCCGGAAATCATGAAGCGGGGGGATTCCCCGAAGGCCTTCCGCCGGACTTCGCCCAAGAGGCAGCGGGAAAGGGCAAGGGCAAGGCCCGGCATTAGCTCGCCGAGCTTTTGAAGGAAGGCGAGGGCCCGCTTGAAGGCCTTTTCTTTTTTCGCTCCGGCTCGTTTGACCCCTTCCTTGATGCCGGCATGGAGCTTATGGAAGAGGAGGGGCGGGGCGAAGATGTGGGTGATGCCATGGCGGATGATCGTCGAGCGGACGGTCTCGGGGGCGAGGTCGCGGAAGAAGACGATCGTCCTTCCGTAAAAGCTGAACCACAGGTAGGAGACAACCATCCCGAAAACGTGGAAGAAAGGAAGGATGGCCGCTACTTTGATGGCTCCGCGGTAGTCATTGATGAACCAGTCGTTCTCCCTCACGATGCTTTCGCTATTTTCGATCTCGGCGGCGATCGCTTCTCCGTCATAGACGGCAATCTTCGCCTCGAGGCCGGTGAGGGTCGAGGAGATGGCGAAGGCATTGCCCCACGTCCCTTCCTTCGGGATTCCGCCCGCGGGGTAGGCGCGGATATCCGGCCGCCCGTAGGAAGAGGGGTACTCGTCCCCGAAGGTAATGACTTTGCTTACACCAAGCCTTTCGAGAAGTTTCAGGCGGAGGCTCAGGGGATAGTAGGAATTGATAAGGTAGGGGGAATAGCCGGCCATGAGGCTTCCCCAGAAGGCAACGATGAAAGAGGGGCCGTTGGGAAGGTCGATGGCGATGTATTCCCCTTCTTTCGCTGGGAAGGAAGTCTGGAGATAAGCCGCGAAGGCTTCGATGTCCTTCCTTAGCTCGGCGTAGGTCTTTTTCTCGAGGCGGAGGTCGACGAGGCGCTCATAGGCGACCATCTCGGCATGGGCGAAGGAAATCTCGAAGAGGTCCTGGAGACGTTTCTTGGAAGAGCGGAGCCTCGAAAGGTCCCGCCGCATCGTCGCAAGGTAGTTTTCCATCTTCCTCACATGGCCCCGACGATGACGAGGGGATGCTCTTGCCCGCCGGGGAAATAGCTGAATTCGACGTCGTCGCGGTTGGCAAAATATAGCGATAAGGCATCGACGGTCTCTTGCTTGATGCCTTTGCCTCCGAAGACGACGATGGTCGAGCGGCCCTTGAGTTTTCGAGGAGACAAGGCTGCTTCGACTTCGGCTTCGAGATTTCCGCCTCCCTCGAAGGAAAATTCCACCGGCTTGATCTTCTTGAGGATATCGACCGACTTCCGGAAATCTTTGAAAGTGCCGTCGAACATCGAGGAAGCGAGCCTGAAGAAGGCGCTTGCTAGGCCGCGGCATTCGACAATGAGAAGGTTTTCGTAGTGGCCCCACCAGCGGATCGATTTGATCTTTTCCTCGATTTCCCGGCTGGCGCTATAGACGACGAGATTGCCGCCTAGATAGGAACCGAGGAGGTTCTTGAGTTCCTCTTCGGTCGGGACGTGCCCTTCCGGAATCGGGAAGGCCGCGTCGGCTCCGAGCCGTTCGAAGAGGGCGGAAGTCCCTGTCCCGTAGGCGAAGGCGACGACCGCGTAATCGGGGTGCTTCCGGGCCTTGAGGCGCGAGAACTCCGGCGTTTCGAAGAGATCGTCGATTTTCATGAGGATCCTTTGGCCGAACTTTTCGAAGGAACGCATGACTTCCTGCGGCCCGTTGGTGTGGATGTGGACCTTGAGGAGGTCGCCGTTGATGGCGCAGACGACGGAGTCGCCCCGCCCGCTCAGAAGCTTGGAGAAATACTCCTTGTCATGCTTCTCCTTCAAACGGATGGTGAACTCGGTGCAATAGCGGAAGAAGGAAAGGGGATTCTCGACGGCTACCGAGCGCCTTGGGAGGAGTTGGTCTTCCCGGCAGTCGAAGTAATTGGCCCCGCCCTCGAAGGATTTCTTCATCCCGTCGACGACGAGATAGAAACCGAGGGCGCCGCTATCGACGACGTTGTTGGTTTCCAAAAGCTTCATCTGGCTGTGGGTTTCGAGGACCGCGGCGAAGATGCTCGAGCTTAGAAGATCGAGGAAATCCTTTAGGGTCCCCGCCTCGAGAAGGGCAAACTTGGCGAGGGCTTGCTTGGCTCCTTCCCGCATGACGGTGAGCATCGTCCCTTCCATCGGGTCGATGACGGCCGCGTAGGCGACCTTGTAGGCGTGGACGACGGCTTCGGAAAAGGCCTCGATGGTGAAGATGTCCTTGTCGCGGAGGCAATTGCTTAGGCCAAGGAAGTACTGGGAGAGGATGAAGCCGCTATTGCCGCGGCTTTCGAGCGACATGCTCTCGGCGAAGGCCGAAAGGACCTCGCCAGCCTTTGCCTTCCCTTCGACGGCCAAGAGCCCCTTTTGGAAGGTCCGCTTCATGTTGGTCCCGGTATCGCTGTCGCTCACCGGGAAGGTATTGATTTCGTTGAGGTAGGTTTCGTTGTAGGAAAGGCTCGCAAAAGCCGAGCGAAGCATTCCATAAAGCTCGTAGCCGTCAATGACTTCCGTTCCCGTCATCTTTGCACTCCTTGATGTCGATGCGCCGTTTGTACTCCCGCTTCATCTGGTTAAGCATGTGGGCGCGGGCAATCGTCTCGAAACAGCGGCCGAAAAGAGGCACGCCCATGAGGTGGACGGCCGCCGAGGCGATTTTGATCCCGATGGCCTTTCCGGGTGAATACCAAGCGTCGCCGTAGTGGTGGATGCACATGGTGTTTTCCGTCGTCTTCGTCTTCCTCGTGATGTAGTGCTTGGGAAAGAAATAGTCGCGCGGAAGGAGAAGGACATTGTCGGGCGCTTCCTTCTTTTTCCCGTCGAGCTTGATGCCGTAGAGGCGCTGAAGGGAAGAGGAGAAGTTGAAGACGCAGCGCATGTTGCTCTTGTTGGTTATCGGCGGGCACGGCTGCTCGTAGCGGCTATAGACTTCCTTCATCGCCGGATGGCCCTTTTTCGATCCGAGGATGGCGCAGCCGAACCAATATTCGGTTTCGTATCCGATGAAGAAATCGCATTGCTCGGTGAGCGGTCCGAAGCTTTTCAAGACTTCGACATCGGTGTCGAGGTAGACCCCGCCGTAGTTGAGAAGGGCCCAGCTTCTGATGACGTCGGCGGCCAAGGGGTAGTTGCGGGCGGCCATGGCTTTCCGGACCCATTCGTTGCTTTCGATGTCGAAAGTCTTCTCGTTCCATTCGATGAACTCGAAATCGGGGTGGAGCCTTTTCCAGCCTTCGATGTAGGATGCAAATCGGTCAGGTAATGGGTTCCCGCCCAGCCACACGTAGTGGATGCGCTTTTCAATCACGGGTGGAATTGTAGTTTAAGTGTCTCTATTGTTCAATTTTCCGGTGGCTTTTCAGGATACTTGCGCAAAGGGAATGGCAAACGCGCAATCGTTCCTTTGCCAAATGGAAGGAGGCCTCTCGGCCTTGTGGCCGCTTGTAAGTCGGGAACGGAAAGCGGCTGCCCAGGATGGATGCCTTCATTTCTTGTGGCGGACGCGGAACAACCGGTGTATAGTAGTCCGGCACGGAGGCGTACCCAAGAGGCCGAAGGGGACGGTTTGCTAAACCGTTAGACCGGGTTACCGGTGCTCGGGTTCAAATCCCGACGCCTCCGCCAGCTAAGGAAAATGGCCGTCGCTACCCGCGGCGGTCCTTTTTTATTCCTAAGGATTTGAGGCAAAATCGTCCGTAAAAAGCCAATTGTTTTATCGTTTCCTCCCTATCGTCTTTCCTTTTCTCTTCCGGAGATGGCCGACTGTCATCCCCTCCTTTAGAATTAGGGCATGAGCAAAAAGGGTTTCGATCCGGGCAGTTTGACCCGTGAGGAAAAAGTCGCCTATGCGAACCGCCTCCGCGTGCGCTCCCTTTTCCTATTGGTCCTCTTCATCGTCCTGGCCTCCATCTTCGGGGCCGGGGGCTTTGCCGGCCTCATCGTTTCGCTGGTCGCCGATTTCGACGCGGAGTACGTCAAGTGGATCGTCCTCGCCTTCTCGGTGGCGAGCTGGCCCTTCCTCATGTCCGCATTCATCTTCCTTGCCCTCTATCAAAAGCCCCGATATCAAAAAGCCTTCTACCTCTTGTTTGCCGCCGAGTCCGTCGAAGGGGTCTATGAGGATTTCCGCCTCATGTATTCCCCGAAGGGAAAGGATTACGAACGCCTTCTCGCCGGGGCTCGGAAGCTCGTCCGGAAAGAGCCTGACCTCACGGCTGGTTCCTATTACGAAGGAAGCTACCGAGGCATCCGCTTCGCCTCCTTTGCCTTTCCCTCGATGGGCTTCGCTGCCCGTCACCGCAGCGCCCTTTCGATCGAGGGGGAGGGAAGGGAGAAGGGCCTAAGCCGGGTCTCGCCCTTCGCGACGAAGGACCTCGGGGGACGCTTCTTTTCGTTTGATCTTCCTTACGATTCGTCGGTTCCTCTTTTCATCAAGGACCGTCGCGATCTAGCTGCCTTCAAGAAAAAGGCCGGCGGCTGGAAGCCTTTCCAGAGCGAGTCGATCCGCTTCAACGAGGTTTTCGCTTCTTCCTTCCTCGGAAACGATCTCGAAGCCGCCTATCGAGCCCTCGGGCCCGAGCTCATCGGGGGCCTCCTCGCCTTGGAAGAAGACTTCGCCGGCTACTTTTCCCTCTGCCTCGAAGGGAAGGAAGGCCACGTCCTATACGACCATTACGACTCGGGCCTCGATCTGCGCCTCGGGAGGAAGGTGACCGAAAAGACCCTCGACTATCTCCGAGAAGAACTTCTCCTCCCGAAGAGGATCATCGGCATTCTTTTCCTAAAAGGCCGCCTCGAGGGCGAAGGAAAGAACAAATAGGGCAGCAAGGAGATAAAGAGGCCAGCCAATCGTCTTGGCCTTCCCTTCGAACAGCTGCATCACGACGTAGGCAATGACCCCGATGGCCATGCCGCTGGCCAGGGAATAGGTGAGGACCATACTAATCGCGGTGAGCAGGGAGGCCATGAGGGCCGAACCGTCTTCTTTGGCCACTTCCTTGATCGAACCGGCCATGATGAAGACCCCGACGTAGACGAGGGCGACCGCGTTGACCGAACTATAAGAGAAGACGGAGAAAATAGGGAAGAGGAAGCCGGAAAGCAAGAAGAGGAAGCCGGCAACGATCGTCGATAGGCCGGTCCGGGCCCCAAAGGAAATGCCGACCGTCGATTCGGCGAATCCGGTCAACGAACTCGTTCCGAAAAGCCCACCGAGGGGGCTTGCGATGCCATCGACAAGCATCGCCCGGCGATAGCTGCCTCGGTCTTTTCCATCGAGGTCGAGCCCGGCGGCCTTCCCGGTGGCAAAAAGGCAAGCCGTGGCATTGAAGAGCGAGAGGAAGACAATGGAGAAAAGTGCGACGTAACTATCGGGTCGGCCAAAGACGTTCCCAAGGGTCTTTCCCCAATCAAGGCCTCCTTCGAATGCCCCGAAAAGGAAGACGTCGCCGAAGCCGGAGACGCCCCAACTGGCTGCGGGATCATCCCACGGGGCCAAAGGAAGGCCTTGGCTTTCCCCGCCAGCGGCAAGGATGATCGAAGAGGCGACGACCCCGACGATAGCCGTAGCCAATAGGGACAGGGGAAGGGCAAACTTCTGAAGGAGAGGGAACTTCCTGAAAGCGGATAGCCCAAAGGCTAAAAGAATGCCGAAAGAGGCGAGAAGGACGGCAGGGGAAGAGAAATCCCCCAAGGCAATGAGCGTCGAGGGATCGTCCTTCACGAGGCCGGCATTGACTAAGCCGACGAAGAGGACGAAGCCCCCGAGGCCGACGGTTATGGCCGAGCGAAGACCCGATGGGATGGCGTTGACGAGGAGCGTTCGGACTGGGGTCAGGGTCAAAGCAAGGTATAGGAGGCCGGCCACGACGATGAGGATCATCCCCTCGGCCGGCTGGAGGCCACTATTCTGGACGACGGTATAGGCAAAGAAAGCGTTGAGCCCCATTCCCGAGGAAAGGATGAGCGGATAATTGGCAAAAAGCCCCATGAGGAGGGAGACGGCAAAGGTCGAAAGGGCGGTCGCGAAGAAAACGCCGGAGGCATTGAGCCCGACGCTTCCAAGCATCGTGCTTTCGACTGGGAGGATATAAAGGGTCGCGAAAAAGGTAAGCACCCCGCCTAGAATCTCATTCTTGAAGTTGGTGCCTCGATCCTCGAAACGGAAAAAGCGCCGCAAAACGTCCATTTTTTATTGAAGATCGATGTCGAGAAGGACCGGACAGTGGTCGCTTCCGAAGATTTCGTCATGGATTTCCGAAGCTCTGACCTTCGCTAGGAGGCGCTCGGAAACGAGGAAGTAGTCGATGCGCCAACCGGCGTTGTTTTCCCGGGCATGGAAGCGGTACGACCACCAAGAATACTTGACCTCCTCTGGGTGGAGCCGGCGGAAGGTGTCGGCAAAGCCATTAGTGAGAAGAACGTCCATCTTGGCCCGTTCCTCGGCCGTGAAGCCGGCGTTATGAATATTCGCCTCCGGATTCTTCAGGTCGATCCGCTCGTGGGCGACATTGAGGTCGCCGGTGTAGATGACGGGCTTTATTGCGTCGAGTTTCTTCAAGTAGGCCAAAAGGTGGTCCTCGTATTCCAACCGGAACGGCAGGCGCTTCAATCCTTCGCCGGAATTGGGGACATAAGCGCCAACCAGGTAAGCTTCAGGGTATTCGAGGGTAATGACACGCCCTTCTTCGTCGTAGGCGCCGTCCTCAAGGCCGAAATGGACGTCGAGGGGCCTTTCCCTGAAATAGGCCAAGGTACCGCTATAGCCCTTGCGAAGCTTGCTCGAAGTGTGAATCTCCATATACCCCGATAGAGGTTCGGGGAAAACGTTTTTCGGCCCGTCGGTCCATTTCGTTTCCTGAACGAAGACAACGTCGGGAGCCAAAGAGGAAAGGGAGTCGTAAAAGCCTTTGCCGACGACCGAGCGAATGCCGTTGACGTTCCAAGAGACGATCCGCATGTTACTTGTCGAAATGCTCCTTCAGGGCATTGTAGGTCTCCTCGCTCAGGTCGTGCTCGATCTTGCAGGCGTCTTTGAAAGCCTGCTCGGGGCTTACGCCGAGGGAGACGAGCCAGTTGCCGAGGAAGCGGTGGCGCTCATAGGTTTTCGAGGCGACTTCGAGACCCGCTTCGGTAAGGGCGATTTCCTCCCGGCGGTTGACGCGAAGGTAACCGAGGCTCGAAAGCTTCTTGATGGCCTTGCTGATCGATGGCTTGCTGTAGCCGAGCGAGTTGGCGATGTCGATGGCGTGCACCTTTCCGGTTCCCTTGCTCTCTTCGAGCATCAGGATCCTTTCGAGGTAGTCCTCGCCCGATTCGTGAATGTCCTTGTCGATTTCCATGGGAAGATTATAGAAGGAATTCTCCTCTTCTGCCGCCCTTCAGCTTCTTTTTTGGTTTGCCATGGCTATCTCCCTCTTGACAGTAAACCTTATGCAACTAAGATATTGGCGGTTACCGAAAGGCAACTAGGAGAACAATATGCCATTGCTCATTGCCCCGACCAACGTGCCGCTTAAGGTCTTGAAGGTCGGGGGCGACCCTGAGGTCGCCAAACACTTGGCTTCCCTCGGCATCACGAGGGACGCATCGATCGTCTTGCTCGGGAAAAGCGGGGCCTCGGCCCTTTGCGAAGTCCGGGGCACGCGGCTAGCCAT
>CASEWT010000038.1 GCA_949291655.1 uncultured Bacillota bacterium | reverse complement strand
AGCCCCCAACGTGCCAACAGAAATAAGAACAGCAGCCGTACTTAGCGCTAAAACTTTTTTATTCATTGCAAAACCTCCTAAAGGCCTGTCTATCATAGTGCAAGCGCTTTCAAATAACAAGACACTTGTAAAGTTTGTCAGGAAAGTTTCCCAATTACCTTTTACATTCCAAAGTCTTTGATAAACCAAAGGCTTTTGATTTTCTGACTTTTCGGGTGCTTCGGCCTGAGCAAGGCAAATGTCAATTTGACGCTCAGGCGGCATCCGCCGCGCCGAAGACTTCCTCGGCCAGCGTCGGGAAGTCGACATATGGATTCCGGTTCCCCTGCACCCCGAAGACCTTTTCGTTCCGCTCGCGCTCCCGGTCGGAAATCGGGTCTTCCCTGGCCCACTCGAGGAACATGTCGGTCGCCCAGGAACTAAGACCAAGAGGAGAGGAATAGTCGAAGAGGGCGTATTCCTCCCAGCCCGAGGATCCCATCTCGGCTTCGTAGCAGGTTACGAAGTAGAAATGGATGCGGGCGATATCGCCCTTCCACTCGTCCCCGACCTCAAAGACGGTCCCCGAATAGCCAGGGTAGACGTTGCTCCCGAGCTTGGAGCCGTTGCTCGTCTCGTAGGTCGCGTCGAGGACTTCCCCATACGGGTAGTTGCTCCGCCGGAGGTTGCTATAGCCGTCGGCAGGGACGACGCTATAGGCATCCGAGTACATCGGGGACAAGGAACCGAAGTAGGACTTGGGAATGACGTGCTCGCGGTTGAGGCCGTCCCCTTCCTTGGCGTTATTCCCCGACCAACCCTCCGAGGGGGCGTGGCGGAAAGCGTCGCTATAGATGTCGTAGAGATAGCCTTCCGGGTCGACGTCGCTTTTCTCGTAGACCTCCATCAGGCGGCTGTAGCTAATGACCGCGGGATCGGCAATCGTCGCGGCGAAGGAGCTCTTCAGCTCGCTCCCGGAAAGGGCGAGATGGACCTCCGAGTAATACTCCTGGGTCGCCGGGGTCAGGGAAAGGAATTCCTCCTCGAGGGAAGAACCTTCTCCCGAAGGGGAACTCGAGGACGACGAGGAGGAAGAGGAGGTGGAGGAGGAAGGCTCGTTCCCGCCGCTCCCGACAAGGTGAGTGAGGACGATCTTGCAAATCATCTCCCGGCCAGTCTTTTCCTGGTCACTGGTCAGGGAACGGGCGGAAAGCCCATCCCCGTCGAGATCCAAAAAGTAGAGGCAATTGGGGTCGTCGCTCCCGTCGATCAAAGGGACGCTCGACCAATCGACGGTCTGGTAGTCGGGAGTCCCGCTTACGTCGGTATAGGCGGCAAAGGAGGCGCTTCACGCGGTAGGCCCCGTCGAAGAAGAAAGTGATGCTCCCCGGGTTATTTTTGCTCCCGAGGCGGAGCCCGCCCTCCCCCGCCTTGTAATAGCAAAAGGAGGACTCGATCCCGGAAAGGGCGATTCCCGAATGCTCGAGCGATTCGAGCTTCGGGAAAGCGCTATCTGTGTATTTCCCGGTCCCGAAGACGATGTCCGCGCATTCGATCGAAAGAAGTTCCTCGCCGCGGAGGGGATTGGCCCCGGGAAGGGCAAGGGCCAAGGTTCCAAGAAGGAGGGCCAAGGCGGCCAAAACCGATCCGAAGAGGAAGGTTTTGCGGTCCTTAACGGGGCTCGAAGTAGGCATGGCTCGGGTCCTTAGGCGAAGACGGCCTCGGCTAGCGAGGGGAAGTCGACGTAGGGATTGCGGTTACGCTGGTGGGAGTAGACGGCGTCGTTACGGACGATTTCCTTTTCCGAGACCGGGTCTTCCTCGGCCCAGGAAAGGAGCATTTCCCGGGCCCAGTTCGAAAGCCCGAGGGAAGAAGAATAGTTGAAGGCAGCATAGGAACCCCAACCGCTTTTCATCTCGTTTGCATAGCAGGTCACGAAATAGAAATGGATTCTCGCGAAGTCGCCCTTGTACTCGTCGATCGGCTCGAAGACGGTGCCCGAGTAGCCGGGATAGGAGCAAGAGCCGAGCTTCGAGCCGTTCCCCGAGGTATAGGTGGCCGAGCCCACCTCGCCGAAGGGATTATTGCCCCGGCGGTTGTTCACGTAGCCGTCGGTCGGGATGACCTGATGGGCATCAGATTTCATCGGGGAGTGCTCGTTGAAGACGCTCTGGGGGATGGTGTGCTCGCGGTTGATGCAATCCCCTTCCCCGCCGTAGTTTCCGCACTGGTCGCTGTTGATCTTGTACTTGATGTTACTATACATGTCCCAGTAGTTGCCCTGCCCGTCGTCGTCGCTATCCTCGTAGACGTCCCAAAGGCCGCCATAGCCGACGTCGGTATGGGAACGGATGATCGAGGTGAATTCGGACTTCAGGCTCGCCCCGCTCCTCGAAAGGTCGGCGGAGGCGTAATAGGAACGGACGGTAGAAGGAAGGGCGGCGAGCTCATCCTCGAGGTCCCCGTTTCCGGGGCCCACGGATGGACTCTCGGAATTCTCTTCCGAAGAGGGCGGGGCCGGCGGCTCGCTCGAAGAGGAGGAATCCCCACCCGAGGGAGCGCCCTCGAGATAGAAGGAGATGGCGATTTCGCAGACATTGACCCGCTCGCGGCCATTTTCGTTATAGAAGGAGAGGGAAGAGACTTCCCCTTCCGCGGCGAGGCCTTCGAAGGAAAGGGCATTCTCCCCGTCCTCGGAGCCGAGGGTCGGGACATTCGTCCAGTCGATTGATGAGGGGGCGGCAAAAACTTCCCCGTCGAGCTTCAGCCCGAGGCTCGAGGAGTCGGTTCCGTACTGGTAGCAATAGACGTCGATCCCCTCGAGAGCGTAGGAAGAGGAAAGCTCGAGAGTTAGTTCCCCGGCGTTCTTGCTGCTTCCGAGGCGAAGGGCGTTCTCTCCGGCCGTGGCCGGGGCGTAGGCATGGGTCCCGCTCAATGAGGAAACGATGGCTTCCCCGCTTTGAAGGTAGGAAGAGGGGCCGACGATGCTACTTACCTGGCTATCGGAAAGGGTCCCGAAGGTGATCCGGCACGTAGCGAGCACCGGCTCGGGGACCGCGGAGGAAGAAGACTCCGAAGAGGAAGATCCCGGAAGGGAATTTCCATCCGAACTACCATCGGTCAGGGAAGAGGAGGAAGAAGGGGAAGAGGCGCCCGAAGAGGGGGCAATAGGGCCGCAAGAGGCAAGAAGCAGGCCGAAAGCGGCCGCAAGGACCATTTGTCTTTTCATGTTTCTATCCATTCGCAAGCGGAAGTTTACATCCAAAGGGAGCGATAAGGAAGGTGCTCCCCCTCATTCCTTCTTGAAGCCCGGCATCCTTCGTTCCCGGGAGACTCGGTAGGCCTCCCCGGAGGGGTCTTGCCAGTCATGGTCGGAAAGCAAGGTCGGAAGGAGGGAAAGGAAAGCCTCGTCGACGAAATCGGCGTGATAGGCCCGCTCGTAGGGGACGGGGACCATCGTCGGGAGGAGTTCCTGCTCGAGGTAGAAGAACTCCTTCCGGAGGAGCTGGTTCGGGGAGCAGACCGAGATGAGGGAACGGTAGTTCCCGTCCTTGAAGAGGCGGGCGGCGACGTAGCATTCGTCGGCCGAGTTGTAGACCCCGGCCTCCCCTTTGTAGAGGGCGTTGGCCTTCTCGCCGAAAAGGGCTTTCCGGGGGATTTTCCGTTCCTTCCCGAGAAGATAGGCGATGCCGGAAGAAGAGAGGGAGGTGCGATCTGCCTTTCCCTTGCCCCCGGGACGAAGATGCTTGCTCCCGGGAACGTAGATGGCGCACTTTTCCCCGGAATCGACGAGCGACCAGTAAAGGCGGTAGCCTTCCTCAAGGCGCCGGCGGAATTCCCCGCCCGGGGTCCCGTCTTCCCGGAGGGGGTGCTGGGCGGCGATTTCGATGAGGGTCCCTTCGTAGGTCCCCTCCTCGGCGCTTACCCGCCTTTCCCTTTCCCGGAGGGCCCGGGCCCACTTCTCCTCGTAATGGCGGTAAGCCTCCTTGACCCCGCGGGAGGCGATGTCTTTCTCCAGCAAGGCCCCCGGGGAGGATTTCGCGCGCAAATCAAGGCTATCTCCGGCTCTTTCCGAGAGCTCGACGAGGGAGGAGGCGTAAAAGGAGACGAGGGAAGGGAGATTCATCTTCCCGCCCCGCCCCTCCTCTCCCCGGAAAGCGATCGAGGGGGTGCCGTCGGAGGTCCTTGCCGGCGGGAGGGTCAAGGTGATCCATCCTTCCAAGCGCCCGCCTTCCTTCCGGACGAGGAAAGCCGTCTGGCGGATGAGGCCGTGGGAGGGATAGGCCTTCACTTCCCCGGCCCCGGGCAAGGAAGAAGAGAGGGCGATTTCCCGGAGGAAGGAAAGGGAGGAGGCGATTTCCCCGTCGAGGCGGGTAAGGCCCTTCCTTTTCCCGGCCTCGCCTTCAGGAAGGGACTCGATGGCGGCGACCCCTTCGAGGTCGCGGCTCCCGCTCGAAGCAAGGACGGCCCGGAGGTTGGCCCCCTTCCCCACGGCTTCGGCCAGGAGGCCGCGGTTCGTCTTCAGGAAGGAGGAGCCGGTCGTCGAGACGAAATAGATGTCCTCGGCTCCGTCAAGGCTCGCGCGGAGGGAAGAAAGGGTCGCCGGGATCCCGTCGTCGAAGCGGACGATCCCGTTCCGCTCGAGATAGGGGAAAAGGGATAGGTAGCGTTCTTTTTCCATCCCGAGGGGCGGAAGGAGGGAAAAGGAAGCCCCCTTCTCGGCAAAGGAAGCAAAGAAGGCGTCGGCGGACGGAGAGGCCTTGCCCTTGAGGTCGAAGGCCGAGAAGAAGCGCTCGGCCGCCCCCTGCTTCGAGGCATCGACGTAGGTAAGGCCCGGAAAGAGGGACTGAAGAGGGGTAAGGAGATCGGAAGAGGCGGCCAAGGGAACGACGAGCTTCCGGTCGCGGCTCCATAGGTAGGAGGCAAGGGAAGCCTCATAGAGGCAAAAGGGCTTCCGGAGATAGTCGGAAGTGACGAAAAGGACGATGCAGCCGGCGCTTTCGAGGGCCTTCGACAAAGAGGAGAGGACCTCCTCGCCGGGCCTTACCCCGGCGGCCCGGGCGCTCGACGAATAGAAAACGTCTTTTCCCTCGTCGAGGTCCGGGTCGATTTCCCGGAGGAGGGGGAGAAAATCCCGGAGGAAGGAATCGTCGCTCGAGGCGTGGGAGAGGAAGTACTTCATCTTTTCCCTTCGAACGCCGACTTGATGCGGGAGGTCACTTCCTCGGCCTTCAGGATGATTTCCGCGGCCGGGGTCCCGACGTCGAACTCGCCGTCGAGGTAGAGGATCTTCCCCTCGACCATCGTCATGCGGACGTCGAGCTTGCTCCCGGAGTAGACGAGATTGTTCGGGATGTCGTTGAGGGGGCGCATGGCCGGCTTATCGAGGTCGATGAGCACAAGGTCGGCCCGCTCCCCTTCTTTAACGTAGCGGGCGTCGAGGAGGCCCATGGCGAGGCTACCGCCGACCGTCGCGGCATAAAGGGCATCGGTTCCCTTGAAGGCCGAGGGGTCCATCGTCCGAAGCTTCTGAAGGACCGAGGCGAGGCGCATCTCGTAGAAGAAGTCGAGGCCGTTGTTGCTGCCGGGGCCGTCGGTCCCGATGGCAAGGTTGACCCCGGCGGCGAGAACGTCGGTCAAGGGGGCGATGCCGCTGGCGAGCTTGCTATTGGAGCCGGGGCAGGTCACGAGGGAGCAGCCGTGCTTCCGATAGATGGCGATGTCTTCCTTGGAGAAGGCGACCCCGTGGAAGCCCCCGCCGCCGTAGTCGAGAAGGCCGAGGGATTCGGCGTAGGCGACCGGGGATAGCCCGTGGTGGCGGGCCTTGCAGCCTTCGTATTCCCCGAAGGTCTCGGAAGTATGGGAATAGATCGGGCACTGGAGCTTGCGGCTGGCCTTCGAAAGCTCGACGAGGATTTCCTCGGAGCAGGTGTATTCGGCGTGGAAGCCGAGCTGGTAGCTCACGAGGGGGTTTCCGTCATTGATCTTCCGGTAGTTCTCGACCATCTCGGAAACCGACTCCCGGGCTTCGGTTACCGTCCCGAGGAGGACGGCCTTGAAGCCCATCTCCCGGGCGGCCCGGGCCATCTCGAGGGGGTTGTAGTACATGTCGAAGCAGGCGGTGATGCCGCTGGTGAGGTATTCGAGGATGGCAAGGCGGGAAAGGAAGTACTGATCCTCGGGCTTCAAAAGGTCCTCGAGGGGGAAGATCCGCTTGAAGAGCCACTCGCGGAGGGGAAGATCGTCGCTATAGCTCCGGACGAAGGTCATGGCGCTATGGGTGTGGGCGTTCTTGAAGCCGGGGAGCAAAAGCCCGCCCCGGCAGTCGAGGGATTTGTCAACCCCCTTGGCGGAAATCCCCTTCCCGATTTTCTTGATGGCCCCGTATTCGACGAGGACGTCCCCCTCGACGATCGAGAAATCCTTCTCGAGGGACAAGATCCGGGCGTTTTTGAGCAGTGTCTTCATCGATGTTCCTCCCTAGGCAAGGAAAGTTTACTCGCCCCTAGCCCTCCCTTCTAGGGAAGGGGCAAAAGAAAAGCCCGCTTCGTGGCGGGGCTAGCGGCTCTTCCTTTCAAGGACGGCGGCCTTGTCTTTGGCGATTTGCTCCTTCAGCTCCGTGAGGGAGGCGAATTTCCTCTCCCCGCGGAGGCGGCGCTCGAAGCTCACGTAGAGGGTTTTCCCATAAGCCTCGCCGGAAAAGCCGAGGAGATGGCTTTCGACCTGGGTTTCCGAAAGGGCCCCGACCGTCGGGTTCGTCCCGACGTTGATAAGCGAGAGGTAAGGGATCCCGGAAAGGTAGGAAACCCCTTCGTAGACCCCGGGGGCCGGATAGCAATAGGAAGCGGAAGGCCGAAGGTTCAGGGTCGGGAAGCCGATGCGGGTGCCGTTATGGAGGCCGCGCTCGACCTTTCCCTTCATTTCGTAAGGGCGGCCGAGGAGGTCTTTGGCGGCACTTACATCGCCCTCTTCCTCAATGAGGCAGCGGATTCGGGTCGAGGAGACCTTGGCCCCGGAGCATTCAAGGAGGGCGATTTCCTCGGCCGGGAAGTAGGACCGGAGGACCTCGGGCGTCCCGGCGCAGCCCTTCCCGAAGCGGAAATCGCTCCCGAAGACGAGGAGGGAAGGATCGATTCTTTCTTTCAGAAAGGAAACGAAGCCGCTAGGGTCGAGGGCGTAGAAGGAAAGGTCGGCCCTCACGATGTAGGCCCGCTCGATCCCATAGCCGGGAAGGAGGCGGAGCTTGTCCTCGAGGGAAGTGAGGACCGGGTGGGGACGCTCGGGGAATAGAAGAGTTTCGGCGGATGGCTCGAAAAGGAGGATCGAAGGGAGAAAGGGGCTTTTCCGGGCGGCGAGAAAGAGTTCCTGATGGCCCCGGTGGAGGCCGTCGAAATTCCCGAGGCAAAGGGCGGCTTTCGTCCCATCGGAGCGGGTTTTGCCGTCGATTTCTACGATATCCATGCTAGAAAAGCCCCCTTTCGGAACAAAAGCGGCCGCCCTTTTGGACATAGGAGGCGAGGACCTCGCCGCGATAGGTGATGAAGACACGCTCCTCACCCTCGTAAAGAGCAGGAAGGGCAAGGGGCTTCCCATCCCGGACCATCCTCTCCTCCTCTGGCTTAACCTCGTAACGCTTGAAGGGCTTCAGGAAGAGGGAGGGGTCAAGGAGGGACGGAACCTCCCCTTCCCTCAGCCTTTGGGCGGCGGCAATGGTCATTTTCCCCATGGCCAGGCGGCGGAGGCTCGAAAGGTAGCCGACGGTGCCAAGGGCCCTTGCGATATCTTCCCCGAGGGTCCTTATGTAGGTGCCCTTCGAGACCGAGCAAGTAAAGACGATATCCTTTCCCTTCAAGGAGACGAGATTGATCGAAGAGACGAGGCAAGCCCGCTTCTTCAAGAGGACCTCTTCTCCCTTCCGGGCATAGCTATAGGCCGGGCGGCCGTTCACCTTGACGGCCGAATAGGCCGGGGGCAGCTGCTCGATCTCTCCCTTGAAGGAAGAAAGGACCGCGGCGACCCTTTCCGGGCTAAGTTCCCCCACTTCTTTTTCTTCGATGGTCTCCCCGGTCAAATCGGCGGTGTCTTTCCGCTCCCCGAGGGTCAAGGTGGCAATGTAGCTCTTCGGCTCGTCAAGGAGATAGGGCAAGAACTTCGTCGCCTTCCCGACGGCGACGACAAGAAGGCCGGAGGCAAAGGGGTCGAGAGTCCCTAGATGCCCGACCTTGAGCCCGGGATAGGCCCTTAAAAGAAGGGCGTCGTAATAGCGGGATGGCTTTCCTATTTCTTTGTCGATCAAAGCAAGTCCGCGGTCCATAGCGGATGAATTATAGACAAAGCAAACGGAAAAGGGCGAGGAAAGCCTTCCCCGCCCGTCCAAAACCCCCTAGCGGAGGCTCGTGACGTCGATGGGAAGGAAAGCGCCCGGGTCGTACATTTCAAGGCGGTAGACGTCCTCGACTTCCACGATGGACGATAGTTCCGCACTCGCCACAAGCTTTCCTCCCGCGCGGCCAAAGTAGGAGGACGCGAAGGAAAAGGTCCTCGCTTCCCCTTCGCCCCGAAGCGGGAAATACTCTGGATGGAGTGTCGAGAAGTTGATGAGCCAGTCGTAAGAGAAGGACCACCGCTCGCCGGTGAAGACGCTCGCCCCGGAAAGAAGGGGACCAAAGCAAACCTCGGTTTCCCCCGCGGCGACGAAATCTTCGTGGTAAATCTCCAGCCAGTAGTTCACGGCCATCGTGGCAAAGAAGAGGCAATGCTCCCCGTCGAAAAGGGTAACCGCCAAGAACGGACGCTCATAGGTCTCGGCCTCGCCAAACTCGTTCCCCAGGAGTCCCGAGGGGTTGATGTAGGAATAGGTCGCCTCGATCCTCCGCCCGGCAAAGCTCGAGAGAACGATCTCCTCCGTGTCGGGGAAGGTGAAATAGAAACAATAGGCGGAATCGAGGAAAACCTCGTCATAGACGTGGATTGGCGCGCTATTCACCACTTCTTCCTGGAAACCTTTTTCCTGGAGGCCAAAGACCTCGTCGTAGGATAGCGGGGATGCGCCCGGCGCCGGATCGAGCTCCTCGCGGCCTTCGAAGTGGCTGGCTATTTCCTCGTGGAAGGCCCGGGCAAAGCTTTCGATCTCCCCGCCAAGAGGCGGATCGTAAGGGCCGCTCCCCTTTTGACACGAAGCAAGGGCGAGGGCCGCGATAGCGCTGGCTACAAAGCCCAGGTGTTTCATTTTCATGGTTTATCCTCCCTCGATCATATTACAAGAATCACGGCAAAGACGGTATGACCACCTGAAGCCGGCTATGCCCGCACCGCGAGCAAATGTTGCCCTGCATGAAAGGATTTCCTTGAAGGCTGTAGTCATGCGGCTCGAGGACATATTCACCGCAAGAGCAATACGCTCGATGCATCGTCGCATCAAAGTCTTCAAAACGGCTGCTGTAATCGTGCTCCACATGGGCCAACTCACTGATTAGCAAGGTCGGCATGATGGAATCCGTTCCGGTATAGGAATCCCAGCCGGGGCCATGGAAACGAATGTAAACCGTTTCGCCCGTCTGAAGGGCCAAGGTCCCGATATTCTTGCTCGTCATCTCTGGATAGTCATGGATTTCTCCGAAGATATGCTGATAACAGGGGACCAAAAGGGTTGAACAGTCGGTCGTGCTTGGCCATTCCTTGCTCAGGTCGGCAGCGACGCCGAGACTTTCGAAATATCCGGTCATGTCAAAGGAGAATGTTCCGGTCCTCGGAGCGACGAATTTGAAGATACGATGCTCGTATGGCTCCTCTATCTCCGGAATGCTTATGGAATCCCCTTCCAAAACGTCATGGGCGACATGATCTTCGCCTTGGCGCAATTCATTAATTGTCAGTCCGCTGTACGAATAAGGAAGCGAAAGAACGAAATTTTCTTTAGAAACTAGCGAAGCATTGTCTGAGGCTAGCCAAATATTCCCTCTAGAAATTGCATTCTCCGGGAACGCTTCAATAACCGAATCGGTGTAAAAGTAATTGTCTCCGGTCAGCGATGGCATAGGTCGAGAAAAAACAGCTATGCCAGTGTCATCTCCATCACCATGACCATAAATTTCCATGGGTATCACAAGAATCTCGCCATTGAATTCTTGAGTATCAGAGCTGGCATTTGGG
>CASEWT010000037.1 GCA_949291655.1 uncultured Bacillota bacterium | reverse complement strand
GTACTTCGATAACGTTGAAGTGATGTCCCACGAGGACATTGCCTTCGAGTGCGAGGTGCTACGGCGGAGATATTCCTTCAAAAGCGACAAAGGAGTCTTTTCTTCCCACGGGCTCGATCTTGGCTCCAAGATCATGATCGAAACGATCGCCGGACTCGACTTGGGAGAAAAGATCCTTGATCTCGGTTGCGGGGTTGGGCCGATCGGCCTCATCCTTGCCTCCTTCGACCCGAAGCGTTCCGTGACTTTGTCCGACGTGAACGAACGGGCCCTCGACCTGACGCGGGAAAATGCCCGACACATGGGGCTGTCGTCCAGGTGCACCGTGATCGAAAGCGACGTCTACCTCCACCTCGACTCCCTTTTTGACTCAATCGTCTCCAATCCCCCGATCCGGGCCGGAAAGAAAGTAACCTACGCCATCTACGACGGGGCTCCTTCCCACCTTAGGGAAGGCGGTTCCCTCTACGTGGTGGTGCGGCGGAAGCAGGGCGCCGAAAGCGTCCATGCCCACCTTCAGGAACTTTTCCCCCGCGTCGAGATCCTCGAGCGGAAAAAGGGCTATTGGGTCATTAAAGCAAGCAAATAGGAGCAACAAATGAACGAAGACAAGAACCTTCTCGCCGCCTACGACACTTATCCGGTCGACGAGAACGGAAGGATCGACTTCTCGAAGATCTCCGGAAGCGCGCCGCTTCCCAATCTCGTCGAAATCCAAACCAAGAGCTTCGCTTGGTTCCTCGACGAGGGGCTCGATCAGGTGATGAAAGAGGTTTTCCCGATCAAGAACTATGCGGAAACCTATTCCATCGAGTACGTCAGCTCGCGCTTCGAAGCCCCGATGATGACCGATTCGGGCACCTTCATCGTCAACGGAGCCGAGCGGGTCATCGTCAGCCAGATCGTCCGTTCGCCGGGCGCTTATTTCCAGGATACCCCCGACAAGAGCGGCGCCCATATCTACAACGGCGAAATCATCCCGACCCGCGGCACCTGGCTCCAGTTCGAGTCCGATCTCAAGAACACGATGTTCGTCCGGATCGATCGCCAGCGGAAGATGCCGGCCACGATCCTTTTCCGGGCCCTCGGCCTCGATAGCGACCAGCAGCTTTTCGACCTCTTTGGCGAAAGTGAAATGATGAAGACGACCCTCGAGAAGGAGAAGGCGATGTACCGGAGCGACGAAGGAAACGACCTCGTCACCGAGGACAAGCGCTTCGCTTCCTATAGCGACGTCGCCCTCCGCGTCATTTTCTCGCGCCTCAAGCCGGGCGAGCCGATGACGGGAAAAGGCGTCATCAATTTCCTTGTCCAGAAGTTCTTCGACGACAAGCGCTACGACCTCGGGCGGGCCGGGCGTTTCAAGTACACCGTGAAGCTCGGCATCTACTCCCGCCTTCCCGGACGCCTCCTCGCCGAGAGCCTCGTCAACGACGACGGGACCATCTTCACCAACCGCAACGGCGAGCTCCTTGCCAGCGGCCGCGTCCTCACCAAGGAAGACGTCGAGGATCTCCGCGACGCCGAATTCTTCGAGCGGAGCGAGAAATTCACCCAAGTCCTCAAGACCAACGACCTGATCGACACCCATAACCGCGTCAACGTCGTCAAGGTCCACGCCTACGACAAGGCGGACGGGGAAATCGTCAAGGTCATCGGCACCGACCTTTTGCTTACCGGCCTCAACGGCGAGCCCTCTCTCTCGCGGGCCTCGATCAGCGACATGGTCGCCTGCTTCTCCTATTTCAACAACATCCAGTTCGGGATCGGGACGACCGACGACATCGACCACCTCGGCAATCGGCGCGTCCGCTGCGTCGGCGAGCTGCTCCAGACCCAGTTCCGGATCGGCCTCACCAAGATGAGCAAGACGGTCCAGCAGAAGATGTCGATCACGGCCGACCTCGCCACGGCGAAGCCCCAGACCCTCATCAACATCCGGCCGCTCACCTCGTCCATCCGGGAGTTCTTTGCCTCGAGCCAGCTCTCCCAGTTCATGGACCAGACCAACCCGCTGGCCGAACTGACCAACAAGCGCCGGATTTCGGCCCTCGGCCCCGGCGGCCTTACCCGCGACCGGGCCTCGATGGAAGTCCGCGACGTCCACTATACCCACTACGGACGCATCTGCCCGATCGAAACCCCCGAAGGCCAGAACATCGGCCTTATCAACAACCTTTCCACCTACGCCAAGGTCAATGACTACGGCTTCATCCAGACTCCCTACCGGCGGGTCGAGAAAGTGGTGGACGAGAAGGGCAAGGCCCATTATTTCGTCCTCGACGACGGGCTTTATCTCTCGGCCGACGAGGAAGCCGGTCACTACATCGCCGAAGCCAACATCAAGCTCGGCGACCCGGTCAAGGTCGAGTTCGACGGGCAAAGCGTCTACGCCAAGGAAATCCTCGAGCCGGAAGTCGTCTGCCGCCACGACGGGGAAAACCTCGTCGCCCCGCGCGAACTCATCGACTTCGTCGACGTCTCCCCCAAGCAGATCGTCTCGATCGCCGCGGCTTGCATTCCCTTCCTCGAGAACGACGACTCCACCCGGGCCCTCATGGGCGCCAACATGCAGCGGCAGGCCCTTCCGCTCCTCCGCCCGCAGCTTTCCTATGTCGGGACCGGCCTCGAGCGGCGGATCGCCCGCGATTCGGGCCTTGCCGTCGTCGCCGAGGAAGGCGGGACCGTCACCTACATGGACGGGTCGACCATCAAGATCGAAGGCGCGAACGGAGAAAGGACCTACTCCCTCCAGAAGTTCGACCGCTCCAATAACGGCACCTGCATCAACCAGCACCCGACCGTCCACGTGGGCGATAAGGTGAAAGGCGGCGAAGTCATTGCCGACGGGCCGGCCATGCGCGGGGGCGAGCTCGCCCTCGGGCAGAACATGCTCGTCGCCTACATGACCTGGAACGGCTACAACTACGAAGACGCCGTCATCATGTCCGAAAGGATGGTCAAGGACGATTGCTACACGACCATCCACATCGAGGACTACGATTGCGAATGCCGGGAAACCAAGCTCGGCGAAGAGGAAATCACCCGCGACATCCCCAACGTCGGCGACGACCTCAAGACGAATCTCGACGAAAACGGCATCATCATCCCGGGCGCCGAAGTCCGGGAGGGCGATATCCTCGTCGGCAAGGTGACCCCGAAAGGGCAGTCCGAGCCGACCCCGGAAGAGAAGCTCCTCATGGCCATCTTCGCCGAGAAGACGAAGGACGTTAAGGATTCTTCCCTCCGCGTTCCCCATGGCGGGGCCGGCATCGTCCTCAAGGTCAAGGTCTATGAGCGCAAGAAGCGCGATCCCCTCCCGACCGGCGTCATCAAGAAGGTCCGCGTCTACATCGTCCAGAAGAGGAAAATCTCCGAAGGCGACAAGATGTCGGGCCGCCACGGCAACAAAGGCGTCATCTCCAAGATCCTTCCGGTCGAGGACATGCCCTTCCTTCCCGACGGCACCCCGATCGACGTCATGCTTTCGCCGATGGGCGTCCCGAGCCGTATGAACATCGGGCAGATTCTCGAGGTCCATCTTGGCCTCGCTTGCCGGAAGCTCGGCATAAGGGTCGCGACCCCGGTCTTCGACGGCATCAACGACGAAGAAATCGCCGACCTCATGCACAAGGCCGGCCTCAGCAACGACGGCAAGACCATTCTCTACGACGGGCGGACCGGCGAGCGCTTCCCCGAGCGTATCTCGGTCGGCATCATGTACATGATCAAGCTCGTCCACATGGTCGACGACAAGCTCCACGCCCGGGCGACCGGACCCTACTCCCTCGTCACCCAGCAGCCGCTCGGGGGCAAGGCCCAGAACGGCGGCCAGCGGTTCGGCGAAATGGAAGTGTGGGCCCTTGAGGCCTACGGCGCGAGCCACGTCCTCCAGGAAATGCTCACCATCAAGAGCGACGACCGGGTCGGGAGACGGAAGTGCTACGAGGCCATCATCAAGGGCCTCGACATCCCCAAGCCCGGGATGCCGGAAGCCTTCAAGGTCTTCACCAAGGAGCTCAAAGGCCTGGCCATGGACGTCCACCTCTACGACGAGGAAGGCGACATCATCAACATGGACTCCCTCGCCAAGGAAGCCCTCATCGAGGAGCGGAAGGTCAATAGCGCCATCCGAAGCCTCACCTCGCCGCGGGAACACCCCTCCGAGGAAGAAGAGGAGACGCTCGCCCCCACGGGCGACGAGACGGCCATTGCCGAAGAGGAAGGCCTCTCGGTCACCGACCGGGTCGGCTCCTCGCTCGACGACTAACGGAGGCATATAGATGGACATCAATAAACTCAAGGCGATGAAAGTCGGCCTCGCTTCCCCGGAGACCATCAGGTCCTGGAGCCATGGCGAGGTCACCAAGCCCGAAACCATCAACTACCGGTCGCAGAAGCCGGAAATGGGCGGCCTTTTCTGCGAGAAGATCTTCGGTCCGGTCAAGGACTACGAATGCCATTGCGGCAAGTACAAGAAGATCCGTTACCAAGGCATCACTTGCGAGAAGTGCGGGGTCGAGGTCATCAGCAAAGAGTGGCGGCGGGAACGCTTCGGCCACATCGAGCTCGTCTCCCCGTGCTCCCACATCTGGTACCTGAAGGGCATCCCCTCGCGGATGGGGCTCATCCTCGACATCTCCCCGAAACAGCTCGAGGAGGTCGTCTATTTCGCGGCCCACATCTGCCTCGATCCCGGCAAGAGCACCGTTCTTTACAAGAAGGAATTCCTCGACGAGGCGGCCTCGCGGGAAGTGTTCAGCGACGCCATCCTCGACTTCATTCCGGAAGCTGCCCCCGATTACGAGGCTTCCAAGGAGGAAATCGACGCCGAAATCGAGCGCAAGTACTCCGATATCGCCGTCCAAGCCGCCGAGGGAAGCGAAGGCAAGGTCCTCCTTGCCGGCGGTAACCGCGTCGACTTGCTCGGCAACCCGATCAGCCAGCTCGACATCGACGATGCCGAGCGTTACGTCCGCAACCTCGCCAACCCGAGCGAGCCTTTCGACTTCTTCACGGTCTCGAGCTTCATTGCCCGCCACACCGGCGCCGTCTTCGGCGAGGGCGCGGACGCGGTGAAGAAACTCCTCCATGAAATCGACCTCGAAGAGGAATTCAAAACCCTCAAGGAGGAGATCAAGAAGGAAACATCCGACCAGAAGCGGGTCAAGCTCGCCAAGCGCCTCGAGGTCGTCCAGGCCTTCCGGGATTCCCACCAGCTCCCGGAATGGATGATCCTCGACGTCATCCCGGTCATCCCGCCCGACCTCCGCCCGATGCTCCAGCTCGACGGCGGGCGCTTCGCGGTGAGCGACCTCAACGACCTTTACCGGCGCGTCATTTCCCGGAACACCCGTCTCAAGAAACTCATCGACATGAGCGCTCCTTACGTCATCTTGATGAACGAGAAGCGGATGCTTCAGGAAGCCGTCGACGCCCTCGTCGACAACGGCCGCCGGAACAAGCCGGTCACCGGTCCTTCCGGGCGTCCCCTCAAGTCGCTTTCCAGCGGCCTCAAGGGCAAGCAAGGCCGCTTCCGGCAGAACCTCCTCGGCAAGCGTGTCGACTACTCCGGGCGTTCGGTCATCGCCGTCGGCCCCGACCTCAAGATGTACCAATGCGGGCTCCCGCGGGAGATGGCCATCCAGCTCCTACGCCCCTTCATCGCGGCCATCCTCATCAAGCGCGGCCTCGTCAACGCCCATAAGCAAGCCGACAAGATCATCGACCGGGGCGACCCCGTCGTTTACAAGATCATCGAGGAAATCATCGGGGAGCACCCGGTCCTTCTCAACCGGGCCCCGACCCTCCACCGGCTCGGTATCCAAGCCTTCCAGCCCAAGCTCGTCGACGGGCACGCCATCCGTCTCCATCCGCTCGTCTGCACCGGCTTCAACGCCGACTTCGACGGCGACCAGATGGCCGTCCACGTCCCCCTTGGGAAGGAAGCCCAGCAAGAAGCGGTGGAGCTCATGCTTGCCAGCAACAACATCCTCGGCCCGAAAGACGGCAAGCCGATCGTCATCCCGAGCCAGGACATGGTCCTTGGCAACTACTACCTGACCCTCGAAGAGACTTCTCAGGACTTCCTTGACCGGGCCGAAGACCTTTCCAAGATCGCCATCCACGGCGAGGAGGAGAAGGCGGCCAACGAGGAGGAAATCGAGAAGTACCGGCGCTTTGCCACCCTCGAAGGGAAGGCCTTCTCTTCCGTCCAGGAAGTCATCGACGCCTACGAGACCGGGATGATCGCCCTCCACGCGAGGATAGCCATCCGCGCCTCATCCCTCCACAAGGACTTCGGCGAGGACATGGGGAAGTGCGGCCTCCCCTCGAGCGTGAAGGACATGTACCTTCTCACGACCCCGGGCAAGGTCATCTTCAACGAGATCTTCCCCTCCGACTTCCCCTTCGTGAACGGCGACAAGCCGACGACCGACGTAAAGACGATCGAAAGCTGGTTCGTCCCCAAAGGCACCGACCTCAAAGCCGAGATCGCTTCCCGCCCCGTCCACGCGCCGATCAAGAAGAAGGAACTCGGGACCATCATCGACATGGTCTTCCATCGCTACGACATGTCCGACCCGACCTCGACGGCCTGGCGCCCCTCGAAAACGAGCGCCATCCTCGACAAGATCAAGGACCAGGGCTTCAAGTACTCGACCGTCTCCTCGGTGACCGTCGCCATCAGCGACATCAACACCTTCGAGGAGAAGAAGGGGGACATCGAAGCCGGGCAGAAGCGGGTCGACAAGATCAACGCCTTGGCCCTCGAAGGCTTCTACACCGAGGCCGAACGCCATAAGGCCGTCGCCGACACTTGGTCGAAGGTCACCGACGAGGTCAAGGAAAAGGTCCGCTCCTTCCTGGCCCGCGACAAGCGGAACCCGCTGGTCATCATGTCGGACTCCGGGGCCCGGGGCTCTCTTGACAACTTCAAGCAGCTGATCGGCATGAAAGGCTGCGTCGCCAACCCGAAGAACGAAGTCATCGAGCTTCCGATCACCTCTTCCTACCGGGAGGGCATGACGGTCGCCGAATTCTTCATCAACACCCACGGTGCCCGTAAGGGCGGGGCCGACACGGCCCTCAAGACGGCCGACTCGGGCTACCTCACCCGCCGGCTCGTCGACGTCGCCCAAGACGTCGTCGTCCGCGAGGAGGATTGCCATTGCGACCACGGCTTCAAGGTCCGCGAGATCCGCGACACCTCGCGGAACGAGGTCATCGTCACCCTCGAAAGCCGCCTCTCCGGCCGCTTTGCGATGCATGACGTCGTGAACCCGGATACCGGCGAGGTCATCGTCTCCGCCAACACGATGATCAGCGACGAGCAAGCTAAGGCCATCGTCAAGGCGGGAATCACGGAAGTCGAGATCCGCTCCCTGTTCACCTGCGCGACGAAGGACGGGGTTTGCCAGCACTGCTACGGCCGCAACATGGCGACCGGGCGCCTCGTCGAGAT
This sequence comes from uncultured Bacillota bacterium, assembly GCA_949291655.1. Taxonomy (GTDB): domain Bacteria; phylum Bacillota_I; class Bacilli_A; order RFN20; family CAG-826; genus UBA4951. Next base: position 2,292 of record CASEWT010000037.1, on the reverse strand, counting down.
GGGCGAGGCCGTCGGCATCATGGCCGCCCAGTCGATCGGCGAGCCGGGCACCCAGCTCACGATGCGGGTCTTCCACACCGGCGGCATGGCCGGGACCGACATTACCCAAGGTCTTCCCCGTGTCCAGGAGCTCGTCGAGGCCCGCAACCCGAAAGGGGAGGCCCTCATCTGCCCCTTCGACGCGACAATCGACGACATCGAGACCCAGGACAACGGGCGCTATAAGGTGAAGATCACCTCGACGAGCGCCAAGACCGAAGAGAGCCCGGTGCCGGAAACGGCGGAGCTGCTCACCGGCTACGGGGTCCGTCTCCGCGTCAAGAAGGGCGACTTCGTCGAAGCCGGCGGCAAGATCACCGAAGGCGCCATCAACCCGAAGGACCTCCTCGAGAAGGCCGACGTCGAGAAAGTCGAGGTCTACCTCATCAAGGAAATCCAGAAGGTCTACGCCGCCCAGGGCATCGGCATCTCCGACAAGCACCTCGAGGTCATCATCCGCCAGATGCTCCGGAAGATGATGATCATCGACGCCGGGGACACCGACCTCCTTCCGGGGCTCAAGGTGGACGTCGAACGCTACACCGAAGCCAACCAGAAGGCTCTCGAGGAAGGCAAGCGCCCGGCCCTTGGCCAGCCCCTTGTCCTCGGCATCACCAAGGCCGCCCTCGAGACGGAGTCCTTCCTCTCGGCCGCCTCCTTCCAGGAGACGACCCGCGTCCTCACCGACGCCGCCATCAAGGCGAAGACCGATCCTCTCCACGGCCTCAAGGAGAACGTCATCACCGGGAAGCTCATCCCGGCCGGGACCGGCCTCCTCGGGGACGAAGAGGAAGAGGATAAACTCGCTGGCTTCAGCGTCGAGGGCGACATGGAACGGGTCAAGGCCCAGTACGTCGAAGCCCACGAACGGATCGGCGACTGATTCCCCCTCTCATCCTTAGGCCCTGGCCCTCCGCCAGGGCCTTTTCCTTTCCTTAGAAAAAAGGAAAACGCTTTCATCGAAAGAGAAGGAAAACGCACCGTCAAAGGTTCCACGTTACCCGGCGTGTCAAATAAGGCCGAAAGTCGGTGTTGACTTCACTTTTCCCGGGCCCTATATTCTTGCCCGGACACTAGAAAGAAAGCGTCTAGTTTCAGTAAGGAGAAAAGCGATGCCTACCATCAATCAACTCGTGAGGCAAGGCCGCGAGACGTCCCGGGTCAAGAGCAAGAGCCCGGCCCTCGGCAAGCGGTGGAACGCCCTCACCAAACGCTCGACCTCCCAGCCCAGCGCCCAGAAGCGCGGGGTCTGCACCCGGGTCGGCACCATGACCCCGAAGAAGCCGAACTCCGCCATGCGGAAGTACGCCAGGGTCAAGCTCAGCAACGGCTACGAAGTCACCGCCTACATCGGCGGGGAAGGCCATAACCTCCAGGAGCACTCCACGGTCATGATCCGCGGGGGCCGGGTCAAGGACCTCCCGGGCGTCCGTTACCACATCATCCGCGGCTGCCTCGACTGCGCCGGGATCGAAGCCCGCCGGCAGGGCCGGAGCCTCTACGGCACCAAGAAGCCGAAGGAAAGCAAGTAAGGAGATAGGAAATGTCACGCAAGGGAAAAACCGAAAAACGGGACGTCCTTCCTGATCCCGTTTACAACTCGAAGCTCGTCACCCGCCTCATCAACCGCGTCATGTTCGACGGGAAGCGGGGCACGAGCCAAACGATCATCTACCACTCGTTCAAGCTGATCGAGGAGCGCACCGGCAAGCCGGCCATCGACGTCTTCGCGACCGCCATCGGCAACATCATGCCGGAAGTCGAGCTCAAGGTCCGCCGGATCGGCGCCAGCAACTACCAGGTCCCGGTCGAGGTCTCGCCCGAACGGAAGCAGACCCTCGGCCTCCGCTGGCTCGTCACCTATTCGCGCCTCCGCGGCGAAAAGACGATGGAAGAGAAGCTGGCCGCCGAGATCATCGACGCCGCCAACGGCACCGGAGCCTCGGTGCGGAGGAAGGAAGAAGTCCACAAGATGGCCGAGGCCAACAAGGCCTACGCCCACTATCGCTGGTAAGAGGGGAGGAAGCATAGCATGGCCAACAACGAAGACCTGATCAAAGAGTCGGAATCCTACGACCTTCCCCATACCCGCAACATCGGCATCATGGCCCACATCGATGCCGGCAAGACGACGACGACTGAGCGCATCCTCTACTATACCGGCCGGACCCACAAGATCGGCGAAGTCCACGAAGGCACCGCCGTCATGGACTGGATGGAAGAGGAGCAGGAGCGGGGCATCACCATCACCTC
>CASEWT010000036.1:10286-11311 GCA_949291655.1 uncultured Bacillota bacterium | reverse complement strand
AGGAAAGCCATGTTACTAGACGAACTTGCCGTCGGCGCGACCGCCGTCGTGACGAAAGTGGGAGGCGAAGGGCGCGTGCGGCGCCACCTCCTCGACATGGGCATTACCCCGGGGGTCGAGATCTACCTCCGGAAACGGGCTCCCTTCGGAGATCCGATCGAGATAACGATCCGTGGCTACGAGCTGAGCCTTCGGAAAGACGAGGCTCATTGCATTGCCGTCGAAACGCGAGGATAAGCCAATGAAGGAAAAGAAACTGACCGCCGCTTTGCTCGGGAACCCCAACTGCGGGAAAACGACGCTCTTCAACTCGTTGACTGGGGCGACTGCCTATGTCGGAAACTGGCCCGGCGTCACCGTCGAAAAACGGAGCGGAACGTATCGCTTCTCCAAAGAAAGCGAAATGAATATCGTCGATTTGCCGGGGATTTATTCGCTTTCGCCTTATACCCCCGAAGAGGTGGTAGCGCGCAATTTCATCATCGACGAGCACCCCGATGTCGTCATCAACGTCATCGATGCGAGCAACCTCGAACGGAACCTCTACATGTCGACCCAGGCCCTCGAAATCGACGTTCCCCTCGTCTTGGCCCTCAACATGGCCGACGTCGTCGAAAAGGAAGGCAAGAAAATCGACGTTTCCGTCCTTGAAAAACGCCTCGGGGTCAAGGTCGTCCTCGTCTCCGCTTTGAAGAAATCCGGCCTCGAGGAACTGATGAAAGCGGCTTTGGAAGCAGCAGCCAAGCCGCGGAAAGGCCGCTCGATCCTTCCGGAAAGGGAAATCTATCGGAAGGCCGAGGAAATCTACGCCTCCTCTGGTCTCTCGAGCCCCCTTTTCCATGCCGTAAAGGCGCTCGAAAAGGATAGCCTCGAGGAAAAGAGCCACCCTGATCTTTACCAAAGCATTGAGGCTTTGGCAAAAGAAGACGGAAGCGACTTCGAGGTCGGAATCGCTGACGAGCGCTATGCCTATATCGAAAAGCTCTGCGAGGAGGCCACTAGCGCCCGTCGGAAGAAGGCCAGCG
>CASEWT010000036.1:0-10277 GCA_949291655.1 uncultured Bacillota bacterium | reverse complement strand
CCAGCGAAAAGCTTTCGCTCTCCGACAAAGTCGACAAGGTGCTTACCAACCGCTGGGTTGGCATCCCCATCTTCATCGTCCTTCTCTTCGTCATCTTCCACCTCGTCTTCAGCGAGGACTTCCTCTATTTGTCCTATTCGGGGCTCATTGAGGGGACTTTTGCCGAGGGAACGATGTGGGAAGGCCTCTTCTATGTCGATGGAGCCATCATGTCGCCCGGCGTCATCTTGGCCAACTTCGTCAACTGCCTGACCGGCGGGCTTAGCACCCTCGTGAGCGGGTGGTTCACCGACCCCTCCCTCGTGCCGCTTCAGGGCTTCGTCGTCGACGGGGTCCTCGGAGGACTCTTCGCCGTCATCGGCTTCATCCCCCAGATCCTCTTCCTCTTCCTCTTCTTCTCGATCCTCGAGGATAGCGGCTACATGGCCCGCGTCGCCTTCATCTTCGACCGCGTCTTCCGGAAGTTCGGCCTCTCGGGCCGGGCCTTCCTCCCGATGATCATGGGCTTTGGCTGCTCGGTCCCGGCGATGATCAATACCCGGGGCCTTAACACCGAGAAGGAACGCATCCAGACCATCCGGGTCATTCCTTTCTTCTCTTGCATGGCCAAGGCCCCGATCCTCGCGGCCGTGGCTGGCGTCCTCGCCGCCGACTTCGGCTGGGCGGCCAGCGACCTCGTCGCCCTCCTCGTCTATGTTGCCGGGATTGGCGTCGCCATCATCTCGATCGTCGCCATGCACCTTACGACGATGCGGGAGAAGGTCCCGCCCTTCATCATGGAGCTTCCTTCCTACCACCTTCCCCAGCCCCGGGCTCTCGCCATCCACATCTACGACAAGGGAAAGCACTTCCTCAAGAAAGCCTTCACCATCATCTTCCTTACGACGATTGCCGTCTGGGCCCTCTCCCACTTCAGCTGGGATTACAGCTACCTTGAGAACAACCAGATCGGCGAATCGATCCTCGCTGACATCGGCCGCCTCATCCAGCCTCTCTTCACTCCGCTCGGCTTCGGCTACCAGCTTGGGACCGCTTGGGGATGGGCCTTCGCCGTGACGGCCATCACCGGCCTCATCGCCAAGGAAAACGTCATCATGACGATGGGTTACCTCGGAGCGGCGATCCTTGGGACCGCGGAGTTTGCCGGAAGCGACGTCGAAGCGGTCGAAGCCATCGTCCAGGCCGTCAGCTTGAGCGGGGGAACCATCACCTCGGGCGCCCTCTTCGCCTTCATCATGTTCAACGTCCTGACCATTCCCTGCTTTGCCGCCGTGGCCACGGCCCACGCCGAGCTTCCGAAGGGAAAGATGGGCTGGACGATCCTCTTCTGGCTCCTCGTCTCCTATCTTGGCGGAACCGCCTTCTACCTGATGTGCGACTATCCTTGGACCATTGCCATCGTCGTCGCTCTCCTCGCCGGCTTCTTCACCTTTGCCTACTTCTACAACAAGAAGAAGAGCCTCGTCGAAGCGCCGAAAGGAGGGGCCTAAGATGCATTGGGCCTACTACCTTACCTTCGCCCTTCTTGCCGCCTACTTCATCTTCCTTCTCGTCCTCCGCTTCAAGCGGAAGAAAGAGGGGAGGCCCTCAGGCTGCGATTGCTCGGGACGGGGGAAGATGCTCGTGGCCTCCTATCGGGCGATGAAAAGAAAAGAGGAGCGGGAAGGTAGCTGCCCCTCCTGCGGAAAGACGTCGGAATGAAAATCGGCCCCGTGGTTCCCGGGGCCTTTTCAATTGCCAATGGTTCTTTTCCCAGGCTCCTGCCGAGGCTAGCGGGTTCCTTTCCTAGTCGAGCTCGGCCTTCCCGGTCCAAAGCTCGTAGTAGCGGCCCTTGAGGGATAAGAGCTGCTCGTGGTTCCCGCGCTCGATGATGCGGCCGTGGTCCATGACCATGATGCAATCGGCGTAGCGGATGGTCGAGAGGCGGTGGGCGATGACGAAGGTCGTCTTCCCCTTCATGATGTTCTCCATCCCCTTGGAGATGAGTCGCTCGGTCCGGGTGTCGATGGAGCTCGTGGCTTCGTCGAGGATGAGGATCGGAGGGTTACTGACCGCGCAGCGGGCAATCGAAAGAAGCTGCCTCTGGCCCTGGGAAAGGGAAGCATTGTGGGCATCGATGAAGGTATCGTATCCCTTCTTGAGCTTCCGGATGAAGCTATCCGCGCAGGCGATGCGGGCCGCCTCTTCGCAATCGGCGTCGCTGGCTTTGAGATGGCCGAAGCGGATGTTGTCGTAGATCGTCCCGGAAAAGAGGTGGGTGTCTTGAAGGACGAGGGTCATCGACCTTCGCATCGAGACGCGGTCGATGTCCTTGATGTCGATGCCGTCGATGAGAATCTCGCCTGAATCGATGTCGTAGAAGCGGGTCAGGAGGTTGGTGATCGTCGTTTTCCCGGCCCCGGTCGAGCCGACGAGGGCGATCTTCTGCCCCGGATGGGCGTACATCGTGATGTCGTCGAGGATCTTTTGCCCCGGGAGGTAGGAGAAGGAGACGTGGTTCATCTCGACTTCCCCGCGAACGGGTTTGACGGTCGTTCCGTCGGTCCAGTAGAACTTCCCGTCCTCGGCTTTGTAGGAATGCCATTTGGCCTTTTGGAGCGAGGGTTCCGGGGGCTGGTCGACCATCTGGAAGATCCGCTCGGCCCCGGCAAGAGAGGCTTGGATGGCCGTCAAGAGGTTGGAAATGGAATTGATGGGGCGGGCAAGCATCCGCATGAAGACGACGTAGGAAAGAAGGGTGCCAGCGGTGACGGAGAACCCCCAGTCGGCGCCCACCACGATGAGGAGAGAGCCGACTATGATGGTGATAGCCGTCGCCATGTTGTTGATGTTATTGACGATCGGGACGTTGCAAGAGGAAAGGAAGACCGACCGGCGGTTATGGATGGTGTGGACGTAGTCGATCGACTTGAAGAGGCGGGCCATGTCCTCTTCCTTGTTGAAGCACTTGACGACCTTGAGGCCGGAAAGGGCTTCCTCGGCAATCCCGTTGAACTCGCCCATCGATACCTGCGTCTCCGAGAAGGCCCCGACCGAGCGGTGGACATTGAAGCTGACGATGACGGCAGCGGCGAGTTCCATCATGCAGACGACGAGGGCGAGAAGCCAGTTGACTAGGAAGATGAAGATGAGGATTCCCGCCATCAGGACGACCGAGGTGAAGATTTCCATGATCCCGGTGTTGAAGAGCTGGGCCAACGCATCGACGTCGTTGGTGAAGCGGGACATCGTGTCGCCGTGGGGCGTCTGGTCGAAGTAGCGAAGCGGCAGCTTCTGCAGCTTGTCGAACATCTCGTTGCGGAGGCGCATCAGCGCGGACGAGCCGATCTTCGTCATGAGATAGACTTGGGCCGACGAGAGGAGGAAGCCGACGACGTAGACGGCCATCATCGAGCCGATGAGGATCCCGGTAAGGGCGAAGGCTTGCTCATAGGGGGCGGCCGCGTGCCAGTCCACGAGGTTGAAAAGCCAGCCGTAGAGGGGCAGCTGCTGGGAGAGGGAAGCGGCGTAATAGCCCTCGGGGCTCCCTCCGATAATCCAGTTGCCGGTAATCGAATAGACAGCCGGCTGAAGAACGGCATCGACAAGGGGAGCCGCGAGGAAAGCGGAGAAGAGATTGATGAAAATCATCCCCACGGTAATGAAGGTGACGAGGACGAAGAGCCATTTGTCGGGCCCGAGGTAGCCCATGACCCGGAGAAGGGATTTCCAGGAATGCTTGGGCTTGCCGTAGCCTTGCCGCCTTTTCGAATAGGCGGCGGTTATCTCCTGATAGCCTTCCTTCCCGCAGGAATACTCGATGCGTACGCCGTTGACGAGCGGTCCCTTGCCGGTAGCCGTGAAGCCGTTGAGCTTTTTCATCAGTCCACCCCCTTCCGCTGGATTTCTTCGATTTCCCTATAGATCTTGCAGTCCTTGAGGAGTTCCTCGTGGGTTCCCTTTCCGACGAGGGCGCCGTTATCGAGGACGAAGATGACGTCGCAATCCCTTACCGAATCGATCCGCTGGGCGATGAGGAAAACGGTCGTTCCCTTGAGATGGTTCCGGAGCTGGGCGTGGATGCGGGAGGAGGTATCGGTGTCGCAAGCCGAGGTCGAGTCGTCGAGGATGAGGATCTTCGGCTTCTTGATGACGGCCCGGGCGATGCAAAGCCGCTGCTTCTGGCCGCCCGAGACCGACCTTCCGCCTTGGGTGATGTGCGTCGAAAGCTTGTCGGGGAAGGAGTTGACGAAGTCGCTGGCCTGGGCGATGTCGAGGGCTTCGTAGATTTCGGCATCGCTCGCCCCTTTCTTGCCCCATTGGACGTTGCTGCGGATGGTTCCGGTGAAGAGGACGTTGTTTTGAAGGACGACCCCGATGTCGTCCCGAAGGGCCTTGAGGGAGTAGTCCTTGACGTCATGGCCGCCAATTTTGACCGTGCCGGCCGTCGGGTCATAAAGGCGCGGGATGAGATTGACGAGGGAGCTTTTGCCCGAGCCGGTGCCTCCGACGATGCCGACGGTCGTCCCTTCTTCGATCTTGAAGGAGAGGGGCCCAAGGGCGGGCTTCTTCGGATCGCCGACATAGGAGAAAAGAACGTCGTCGAACTCGACCTCCCCGCTTGAAAGGGCATCCGGGTCGAAGCCTTCCCGGGGTTCCTTGGGGTCGTAGAGGATGTCGATTTTCTCGGAAAGGAGGCGGTCGATCCTTTCTTTCGAGGCCTCGGCCCGGCCATAGTACTGGAATAGCATGGTCATGTAGGAGAAGGCCATGGTCAAAAGAGCGGCGAAGGAAGTAAGCATCGATAGTTCGCCGGCATCGAAGAGGGGGTTGCCGTTGTTGAAGAACTGCCAAAGAGCGTTACCGTTGGCCGTGTTGATCATCGAGAAGCCGCCGAAAAGCTGGATGAGGCCGATGGTCACGTTGATCGAAAAGGTTGTGATGGCCGAGGAAAGGCCCATCTTGGAAACCGAGGAATAGGTAACGTAGGTGAGGTTTTCGTTGGCTTCCGCGAACTTTTCGTCCATGTAGCCTTCCCGGCAGAAGGCCTTGACTTCCCGGACGCCCTCAGTGTCTTCCTCGACGTCGCGGTTGAGATAGTCGATGGCCGTCTGGGTCATGATGAATTCGGGCCGGGTCTTCTTGATGATCAGCATGATGATCCCGAAGGCAAGGATGGTGAGGGGGACGGTGATGGCCCCGATGAACCAGTTGAGGGAGAAGATGAAGGCAAAGCAGAAAAGGATCATGAAGCCTTGCTTGGCGCCCATCCGGATGAACATGAGGACGAAGAAGCGGATGTTGTTGCAGTCGTTGGAAAGCATCGTCGTGAGCTTGGAGACCGGGAATTTGGCGATGTTGGAGAAGGAGAGTTCCTCGGCCTTTCCGAAAATGGTATTCCGAAGGCGTTCGACGAAATCGCTCGAGAGAATGGCGCACATCTTCATGCCGACGGTCTGGAAGAGGATGGCCAGGAAGGCACAGCCGACCATGAGTCCGCCAAAGAACCAAACCGAGGACATGGCTGGCTGGTCGATTCCGCCCCCGACGATGAGCGGCTGCGGGGCACCTGATGGCGTCAAGGCGCCGTACCCTTCGACCCCGTAACGGATGAGGAGCCCGCTCATGAACGGAATCATGATTTCCATGGCGACATCGAGGAGAATGATCAAAACATAGATGACGATGTACTTCCAGCTTGGCTTCAGGCAGGCGAGATAGATCGGAAGGGTTTTCTTCCGGTCCTCTTTGTCGATGGCAGCATCCTTTTTGCTATACGAAAGGGCTTCGTAAGCCCGTTGCCTTAGAGCTTTGGCTTTCTCCCGCATGCACGTTCCTCCACGAGAGGCGGATTATATACCTTCTTTCGGTCCTTAGGGGAGCCATCGGAGAAACTGCGCGTCCCTTTTCCATAGTGAAGGCCAATGGCTGCTTTGAAGACGTGCGTCCGGATAGTGAGCATTCAGGATCTCATAAGGGTGGCATTTCTCTACGTTCATTGTGCCGGTTCGAAACATAATCTGACTTAACAAAAACCTTTGCATTCGAACCCGAAAAGAAGTCAAAATTGCAATCGCTTGACCGTCAGTCTTAAAAGGAAATGATTTCTCGGATCATTCCTTTCTGACTGTGCAATTCCCGGATTATCTGAAACGAATGTCTCTGCCATCCGATTTATGAAAACTATGAAAGATGCACCTCAAATAGGTCATTATCGAAGAATAACAACTAAGCAAAAGAGCTGTTAAATAACTTGATATCCATCCGATGATTAAAAGAGAAACTATTCTATATCGATTTCTAGATTTGGAATGATTCGTCTGATTGACCGGTCAGAAATCAAATCAAGGAAGGAATCGTAAGACTCGACCTTTTTATCCTTCAAGGCAAAATGAAGCGCATTGACTATTGCGTCCGACAACGTCTCGGCCTCCATATATTTCGCGTCGTCTGAACCGTCAGTCTTCAACTCCTCCTCGGCGAGAATCAATAGTCCCATCCTGACGTAAAGGAGAATCGTATTTTCAATCCAATAGTAGACGGGACCCTTGAAGCCATCCAATCTTTGGCGAAGAAGGTAGTAAAGGGGGAAGCCATCCTCCTGGTCGTGCCAAAGGTCGGCGAAGATGCCATCGAATGGCGGGTGCTTTTTCGCAAGGTAGTCAATCGCGTCCTCTTTGACGATGCGGACCTTCTCGCTATAGGGGAAGCGGGGGAGAAGCTCTTTTCGGAACAGGGCAATGACGCGAGGGTCATCGTCGACGATAATGATTTCCCGGACGTCTTTCTTAAGCGAAAGGAGGTAAGGGATATAGCCGAGCCCAAGCCCGAGGACCAGGACCCGACCGCTCAGCTTTTGGGCGGCTTCCCGCATCGTCTCGATTTCATGGGGACATAAACTCATCCAAGTGCGTCCCCCTTCGCTTATCGATGGATAGGAAAAGTCGCGGTCGAAGTAGCCATAGGGTTGAATAACGAAGCCGGGATTTCCTTCCTTTCCCTTCTCTTCGGAGAAAAGGAAAGGGGAACGGCCCTTGATGGTCGACTTTCCGAGGACGACTCCTTTCTCTTTTTTCCGCTCGAGGCCGGAAAGGGCTACGTAGTAGGGGTCCTTCTCGTAAACCCGGGCATCGAGCCTTCTGGCTCCGAGCTTCCGAAGCTCGCTCTCCGAGAGAGGCTGATTTGCGCAGTCGTTCAGCTTAGCATCGCGCTCCATTGCCGCTTCGAAGGAAGAAAGAAGCTTCTCGAAGGCGGATAAGTCGCTTTTTCCAAATGAAAATTCCATGGTCGGAATTATTATATCGAAGACGCTACGAGGACCTAAGAAATGGAAAAAGAACGCGGACAAACGATTCTGACCACCATGATCATGCTTTATCGGAAGGATGGGACCTTTCTGGTCGAAGACCGGAAGAAGGACGATTGGCCGGGCATCAATTTCCCCGGCGGGCATGTCGAACCGGGCGAATCCATCGTCGAAGGAGCCATCCGGGAGTGCCAGGAGGAGACGGGTCTCGTCGTGGACGAAATCGAGGAATGCGGGTATTTTGAATGGAACCTTCCCGATGAGAAGACCCGCCACCTCTGCCTCCTTTTCCGTAGTTCTTCTTTCCATGGGGAAATCCATTCGTCCAAAGAGGGAGAGGTTTTCTTTCTCGCCGAAAGCGATCTCTTCGGCCGGCAGCTTTCGACGGACTTCCTCGATGTCTTGGCCAAAATGAAAAAGGGACTTTGAAGCCCCTTTTGCGGTTGATTTTGCCTCTTACAGCCTGATTTCGTTCTTGATCTTCTCGAATTCGGCCGCATCGATTTTGCCGACTGGCGTCCGTGGAAGGCGGTCGAGGAAGATGATCTTCGCCGGCTTATATTGGGGCGGGAGGTTCTTTTGGACGGCCGTATAGATTTCTTCTTCGACGGCTTCTTCCTTCACCCGTCCTTTAGGCCCTTCGCGTTGGACGACAGCTAGGCAAAGGACGTGGCCTTTCCGCTTGTCCTCGACCGGGAAGCAATAGGCCTCGTAAACGTCGAAGAGCGAGAGGGCGACATCCTCGACGTCGGAAGGGCAGACCGTCTCGCCGTTGATCTTGACGATCCGTCTGAGACGCTGGCGGAAAGTGAGGTAGCCGTCCTCGTCGATGAAGCCGAAATCCCGCGTCCGGAAATAGCGGCGGCCATCGACCTCGATGAAGCTCTTGGCGGTCAACTCCTCGTCGTTGAGATAACCGTTCATGAGGCAATCGCCCCCGATGCAGATTTCCCCGCTTTCCCCTTGGGGCAGGAGCTTTCCGGTATCTGGATCGACGATGATTTCCCGGAGGTTGGGGAGCGGTTTCCCAATCGTTCCTCGCTTGGCTCGACCATAGGTATTGACGTTGGTGACGTTCACGGTTTCCGTGAGGCCATACCCTTCGAAAAGGCGGGCCGAGGAGAGCGAGCGGGACATCGTCGCATTCCATTGGTCGAGGAGAGACTCCGGAACCGAGTCGCCCCCGATGAAAGCGACGATTTGCTTTTTGAGCCAAGGCCCGTAGAAGCTTTCGCGGGACAAAAGGGCGTTATAGAGGGCGGGGACGCCGATAATAACAGTGGCTTCGCCCTTCCGGATGTAGCGGATGGCTTCCTTGGTATTGAACTTGAGGACGAGGACCGTCGAGGCTCCCCATGAAATCGGGGTGTGGACGCCCATCGCAAGGCCGAAACCGTGGAAGAGAGGGATGGCCGTCAGCATCTTGATGTCCTTGATCTTGCCGCCGAAAAGGGGATAGCCCTTGAGGGCCAGGTTGTTGATCGACCTCGCGGAAAGGCGGACGATCTTCGGCTCCCCGTTGGTTCCGCCGGTATTGAGATAGACGGCATCCTCGTCCGGGTCGGGATGGATGGTCGGGCTCGCCTTGGCCGGATGGATCCCGGCATAGCCGACGATTCCGTGGGCCTTTTTCGAGATATGGTAGAGGACGATGGCCTTGAGGAGGTTGATCCGCCAGTAGGGATTGACCGAAACAATCTTCACCTCGCTTGGGAGGACCATCCGATGGTCATAGCAGGCATTCGCCAGGCAAATGAGGATCTTGGCGCCCGATTTCCTGATATGAACGGCCATGAGGGAAGAGGGGGTGAGCGGATGGATATTGTAGGAAATGGCCCCGATTTTGCTGATGGCGTAGAAAAGGAAGAGGGCTTCCGGGCAATTGGGCATGGCAACAGCCACGACGTCCTTTTCCTTTACCCCGAGCGTGACAAGCTTGCGGCTCGCCACGTCGATTTCCTTCTCGAGTTCCCTGAAGGTCCATTTATGCCCTTCGAAGACGGCAGCCACATTGTCGGGGTAGGCTTTCGCAGCATGCTCGAACTGGTCGTAAATCGATTTTCCCATGGCAGGTTCCTTTCTTTTAGCCGAGGCGGTAGCCCATTGGCAAGAGCACGATGCCCATGATCAGATAGACCGCAGGCATATGGGCAAGGTATATGAACAGGGAGTGGCGGCCAAGGAAAAGAATCGGCTTGGCCCAGGTGCGTTTCCGCCTCTCTAGCTTGATAGGAACGCTCTGGAGGGTCGTGCCCGCGAGAAGGCGGGCCATAGCCATGTAGGCGAGGCCGTAGACGCCGATCTTTGTCCTATCGACGTCGAGGAGGCAATAGCCGCGGACCCCCTTTTCGGAAGGGAGAAGGGACTTCCTCTTCCGATAGATGACCTTGGCAAAGCAAGCTCCGAGGAAAAGGATGGCCGCGCATTGGAGGGGCGGGAAATAGTCGTCCCCGTAGCCGGCCAGCCCGAAGAGGAGCTTCCAGGCCTGGTCCATGTCCTTAGGGAGGACGTTGGTCGGATGGAAAATCGTCGAGCCGTTATTGAGGTTGATGTAGGTATTGCCGTCATGGACGAAGCCGGGATCGATGAGGTGGGTCAATTGGCCGAAGAGAGAATTATCCCCGGGGTAGTAGCGGCCGAAGAAAGAGCAGAGAATCGTCGCGATCGAAAGGGCGATGGCTACGGCGAAAAGGGGGCCGAGTTTCCCTTTGACCAGCCAATCGACGAGCGAATAGAAGATGATCGAAAGGGCGATGGCGTGGAGGATTCCGCAGTAAATATGGAAGTCGGCCCCGGTGAGGTAGGAAAAGAGATCGAGGACGATCGAAAGGGCAATGGCCACAGCGAGAAGGTAGAAGCCGCGGAGGGAGTTCGACTTGGCGAAGGCGGTGGAGATGCCCGAGAGGAAGACAAAGAGCATCGAGAAGAAAAACTCGAGAATGAAGAGCTGGCCGGAATTGATGATGAGGAAGACCTCTTGGCCGAGGCGGAA
>CASEWT010000035.1 GCA_949291655.1 uncultured Bacillota bacterium | reverse complement strand
TTCCTCTTCGACGCGGTGAAAACGGGGATGGGACGCGAGCTTTCCGTCGATGTAGGAAGCAAAGGCCCGGCGGTCGACGGCCAGGGCGCTCCCGGCCCCGAGGCGGGAAGAAGCGGCGCTTTCCATCGTAAGCGAGCCAAGGAGGGCCATTTCGGCCTTGAGAAGGCCGCAGGCGTTATCAAGGCGCTCGCTTTTCAGGGAATTGCTGCAAACAAGCTCGCCCAATAGACCGGTTTCATGAGCGCCGTCGCCCTTTGAGGGCCGCCGCTCATGAAGAAAAACTTCATAGTCCCTTTTCAGAAGGAAAGAGGCGGCTTCGCTCCCGGCCAAGCCGCCCCCGTAAATATGTACGCTTTTCATTCGCCCTTGCCGTCCCGGCCCTTTTTCGATGTCAGCCATTCGTGGTAACGGCATTTGGGGAAGTTCGTGCACCCAAGGAAATCGACGCGGCGGCCATGCTTGACGACGAGGTGGCCGCTTCCGCAAGAGGGGCACGGCTTGACGTAGTCTTGCTCGGTATAGACCGGCTTGGCCTTTTCTTCCTTGCCCTTGATGTATGTGCATTTGGGAAAGCCCGAGCAGGCGATGAATTCCTTTCCGCGCTTGTCGTGGCGGACGACGAGGGGCTTTCCGCAAACGGGACACATTTCCCCAGTCTCGGCCGGCTTTTCCTTGGCTTCCCGCTTGATATAGCGGCACTTGGGATAGTTCGAGCAGGCAACGAAACTTCCGTAACGCGACTTCTTGATGACCAGCGGGGAGCCGCAAACGGGGCACATTTCGCCGGTCTCTTGATCGGGGTCCTTGTACATCGTTTTCTCGACCTCTTGGAATTTCTCGATGAACGGGAAATAGAAGTCGTTCATCGCCTGATTCTCGCTTTCCTTTCCCTCTTCGATTTCATCGAGGGTCTGCTCCATCTTGGCCGTGTATTTGGTCGAAAGAATCTCCGGGAAGTACTTGTTGAGGACGAGGGTCGTCCGAAGGCCGGTCTCGGTCGGGGTGAGAATGCCCTTGCTCGAGGTCACGTATCCCCGGGCAATGAGCGTCTTGATGGTCGAGGCGTAAGTCGACGGGCGGCCGATGCCTTCTTCTTCCATCATCTTGACGACCTTGGCTTCGCTATAGCGGGCCGGAGCCTTGGTGAACTTCTGCTCGCTGGCTTTGTCGGCAATGTGGTAAAGGCGGCCTTCTTCGAGGGAGGGCAGCTCTTCTTCCTTTTCGGCGTCGCGGCCGTAAATCGCCTCATAGCCGGGGAAAAGAACCTTCGAGCCGGTCATCTTGAACGAAAGTCCATTGGCTTCGAAAAGGGCCGTCGAGGCCTCAATGAGCTTGTCGGCCATGAGCGACCCCATGGCGCGTTCGTAAATCAGGCGGTAAAGCTTGGCCTCGTCGCTCGAGACGTAACGCGAAACGATTTCCGGGGTCCGGTGGGTCCCGGTCGGGCGGATGGCTTCGTGGGCATCTTGGATGCGCTCGCCCTTCTTGTTGGCGCCGTATTTGATCTTCCCGAGGTATTCAGGTCCGAAACGCTCAAGGATATAGGGCTTGGCATGCTTTTCGTAGAACTCCGGGCTGATCCGCGTCGAATCGGTACGCATGTAGGTGATAAGACCGACGTGTTCCCCGGCGATATCCATGCCTTCGTAAAGGCGCTGGGCAATCGATTGGGTTTTCGAAGTCGAAAAGCCGTAGCGGGAGAAGGCTTCCTGCTGCATCGTCGAGGTGATGAGCGGCAGTTTGCTCGGAACTTTTTTCTTGACCCTCGAAAGGCTCGCGAGGGGAATCTGCTCGGGGATGCGGGCAACGATGGACGCGGCTTCTTCGGCCGTATGGATGGAAGCTCCCTTCCCATCGACCTTGTCAAGCGGGCAGGAGAAGACCTTCCCGTCGATTTCGACGTTGATCGTTATCGTCCAGTATTCCTCGGGAACGAAGGCCTTGATCTCGGCGTCGTTATCGCAAATCATCTTCAAGGTGACGCTTTGGACGCGGCCAGCGCTCTTCGAGTCCATTTTCCTTTGAAGGAGACCCGATAGCTTGAAGCCGATGATCCGGTCGTACATCCGCCGGGTCTCTTGGCTTTCGACGAGATTCATGTCGATGCGGCCCGGGGCCTCAAGGGCCGAAAGAACGGCCGGCCTCGTGATTTCGTGGAACTGAAGGCGCTTGGTCGTCGCGACGTCGAGGCCGAGGACCTGAGCCAAATGCCACGAGATGGCCTCCCCTTCCCTATCAGGGTCGGTAGCTAGGATGACTTCGTCGGACTTCTTGGCCGCCCGCTTCAGTTCATTGACGATTTTGGTCTTTTCGGGATTGACGACGAAATCCGGCTTGAAGCCGCGCTCGACATCGATGCCGAGGCCTCCTTTTCCCCTGGTTGAGAGGTCCCTGATATGGCCCTGGGAGGCCATGACTTTGTAATCGGCTCCGAGATAGCGGCCGATCGTATCACATTTCTTTGGTGACTCGACGATGACTAATTTCATGGTATTCCTTCAAAGCGGCTTCCCATCTTATGGACGAGAAATAGGCCCGTCAAGCCACGATGACCAGG
Organism: uncultured Bacillota bacterium; assembly: GCA_949291655.1. Classification (GTDB taxonomy): domain Bacteria; phylum Bacillota_I; class Bacilli_A; order RFN20; family CAG-826; genus UBA4951. The sequence continues at coordinate 7,865 of CASEWT010000035.1, read as the reverse complement.
CCTTCAACTATATAAATAAGGTAATTATTTATAAGACTTGGAAAATTTTTATGGCGGGGTCAATAGTCCGTGGGCGTCCTCGGCGGTTTCGATGAGATGGGCCCCGTCCCGGATGAGGGCGTTGCAAGCGCTCTCCTTCCCGGCTTCGAAGGGCACGCAGCCGATTTCCTTATCATAGCCGAGGGCAAAATTGACAGTGATGAGCGAACCCGAGAATTTGCTGGCTTCTCCGACGACGAGGCCGCGGGAAAGGGCGGCCACGATGCGGTTTCGCATGGGGAAGTGCTCTTTCCGCGGAGCAGTCTTCAAGGGGTATTCGGAAAGGATGAGGCCGTTTTCCTTGAGGCGGTCGTAGATATCGCGGCTGCTCGAAGGATAGGGATTGTCGATTCCGGAACCGAGGACGGCGATGCCTTTCCCGCCGGCATCGAGAGCGGCACGAAGAGCCGTGGCGTCGATGCCCCGGGCCATCCCGTTGACGATGTTGACCCCTTTCTTGGCAAGCCCGGAGCAAATTTCCTGGGCCATCCTTTCGCCATAGGGACTGGTGTTCCGAGACCCGATGTAGGAAAGATTCCGCTTTTCGTTGCGGATCAGTTCCAGATTCCCCCGGTAAAAGAGGACCAAAGGCGGTTTGACCGAGCGATGAAGCGACTCGGGGTAATCGGGGTCGACGATTGTTAGGTATTGCCCAACGTTTTGGGCAAGCAGTTCGCTTGCCAGGGCCCTATCGATGCGTTCCTTGGTTTCCACGGCATGGAACATCTTTTCCCAATCGCCTTCGTACTTCAGGGCAAGGTAAAGAAGAATTTCGCGTCCTGTCATTGTTCACCTCCACCATTAATAGGGGCGGAAGGCAAGAACAGGCCCTAAAAAAGCAAAAGATCTTTGTCGAGGATGCGACGTACCGGCTCGAAGCTTTCCCGGTGGACGCCCTTGATAGGCCCTTTTGAGGCAAGAGCCGAAAGATGTTCCTTCGTCCCGTATCCCTTGTTCGAGGCAAACCCGTAACCAGGATATAGGAGGTCGAGCTTTTCCATTTCCCGGTCGCGGCTAACCTTGGCCAGAATCGAGGCGGCCGCGACCGAAAGATAGGTCGCATCGGCCTTGGGCGGATGAAGGCAAGGCAAATGAAGGCCCGGGAGAGGCATGCAATCGGTCACGGCGAAATCGGGTCGGCTGAGAGAAAGGCTCTCGATAAGAAGGCGCATTCCACGCCGGGAGGCCTCGTAAATATTGAGCTGGTCGATCTCCCGAACGCCGATGCGGACGATGCCGTAAGCGACGGCCTTTTCGACGATTTCCTCGTAAAGGGCTTCCCGGGCCTTGGCCGTCAGCTTCTTTGAATCGTCGATGGCCGGGTTTTGATAATCGGCGGGCAAGATTACGGCAGCGACGTAAAGAGGGCCGGCCAAAGGGCCGCGCCCGGCCTCGTCAGTCCCGACAATCCGGGAATAGCCTTGGCGATAGAGTTCCTTTTCGCCCTCAAGCATCGGAGGGATCCTCGAGGGAGAGACGCCCAAGCTTACCGTCCTGGAAATCCTTCAATAGAGCGAGGGCGGCCTTGTCGAGATCGGCCTCTCCGCCACCCGAAAGAAAGCCGCGCCGGAGGGCGATTTCCTTGAAGGCAAGATCGCTATCGAGGGAAGAAAGATCGCCAATTCCATAACGTTCGAAAAGGGATTGCGGGTAATTTTCGCGAAGATACCCAAACAAGGCCCGGGCCAGGTCGGTGCTTGGAAGGACTTCTTGCGAAATCGATCCCAATAGCGCTAGCTTGAGCGCCACCTTGGCATCCCCGTAGCTCGAAGGAAGGATTCCCGGCGTGTCGAGGAGCATCAAAGAGGAAGGAAGATTTATCCATTGCTCGGCGCGGGTAACCCCGGGCCGATTGGCGCTCTTGGCCCGACTGCGCCCGGCCAGGTTATTGATGAGCGTGCTTTTCCCGACATTGGGAATGCCGACGATCAAAAGGCGCGACTTCTGCGGTTTCATCCCGTAGCGTCTTTCCTTTTCGCGCTTGGCGGCAAGGAGGGGTTCGATGAGGCTAAGGACTTTGGGCAAGGCCTTTTCTTTCTTCAAGTCGATAGTCAAAGGGTCGCGTCCTTTTTCCTTATAGTAAGAAGCCCATTTTTTCGTTTGAAGGGGATCGGCCAAATCGGTCTTCGTGAAAACAAGGAGCGATTTTTTGTTTCCGACCGCCGCTTGCAAAAAGGGGTTGGCGCTAGAAAACGGAGCCCGGGCATCGACGATCTCGATGACGAGATCAACGAGCGAAAGAAGGCGGGAAAGGGCATCGAAGGCCTTTTTCATGTGGCCAGGGAAGTGATGGATCTTGTCGATTTCCATAGTCAGTCAACTAGCCACTCATAGTCCCACGGCATGAAAAGTTCGCTCACGCTGTAGGAAGGGTCCTCGTTTGCCTTCACGGTATAGGCCGCCTTCCCGACGATGGCCACGGCGCGGCCGACGAGCTGGCTGGCCTTGAACGGACCCCGCGAGCGCGAATCCCCGCTATGGGCCCGGTTGTCGCCGCAAAGGAAATACTCGTCTTCCCCTAACGTATACGTTTCGCTTCCTAAGTATGGGAAGAGCTCGCGTGAATTGCTTCGATAAACAGTGCCCGTGCTCTTGGCGTAATTGACGTTCGCGATGTCTTCTTCGCTCCACTCGGGATGAAGCGATGAATCATAAAAAGGCTGCACAACTTCGGCGAATTCCTTGGCCCCCTCTTCCTTTACGTAGAGGGTCCCCAACCTATCTTGGTCTTTCGTCTCGAAATAGAAGGTGTCGCCCGGTAGTCCAATGACCCGCTTGATCACTTCGCTGGGATTGTTGAGCAGCTCTCCGCCGCTCCCGTACTCGGGGACGGAGCTGTAGGCGATGACGATGTCGAAGCGTTCGATCTTATTAAGGAAACCAGGCTTCGCATCCATGAGGCCGTAGTCGCAAAGATAAGTCCCCGGCTGGCTATAGTCCCCGCTCGAAGGATCAATGACTTCCGAGGACCCTTCGCCATCGAAGTAGCGCGAACCGTAATTGAGCGTCGGCCACATGCTCTCCCCGGAAACGTAGAACGGTTCGTAAACTTGATACGTGTAAATAATCTGGGCTGAAATCGAGAGAGCGACTAAAAAAACGAGAAGCCCTACAACCTTAAGAACGGTTTTGGCAACCTTCCATGGACTCTTCTTTCTCTTGATCCCAATCGGCGAGAGAACGGATTCGGACATATCCCCGTGATTATAACGGCAAGAGGGAAAAATAAAACTCCCCCAAATGGGGGAGCCCGTCACATTCAATCCGTAGATGTAAGGGTTACTTGGAAGCTTTCTTTTCGACTTCCTTGATCCTAGCGGCCTTGCCCGAGAGCTTGCGCATGTAGTGAATGCGAGCCCGGCGAACGCGTCCATGGCGGACGACTTCGATGCGGGCAATCGAGGGCGAGTGGATCGGGAAGATCCTCTCGACGCCGACGCCATAGGAGATCTTGCGGACGGTGGCCGTCTCGCTGACTCCGTGGCCGCGGCGTTGGATGACAACGCCTTCGTAGACCTGGATCCGCTCCTTCTTGTTTTCGACAATCCTCACGTGGACCCGAACGGTGTCGCCGCTCGAGAAATCAGGGATGTCGTCGCGGAGCTGACGGGAAGTGACTTCATCAACAAGCCTGTTGTTCATGTCTTTTCCTCCTGCGTATAGGGATGCTCTTCGGGTTCTTGTCGGTGACGTCGATAGCGGAGCCCGCGTAGCGCATGGTGCGCAACGCGTATCTTAGAGGCAATTCGTTTCCCTTACAAGGGAAAGATGACAGCAAAGACTTGGCCGTATCCGGATTTTCCGCATCTCCTATCGTCCCTGCCCTTTCGACTGTACGCTGGCTGGAGAAAATTGATTAATGGGGCATTAGCAAATTTCTTCGCAAAAGCCTCTCATCCCATTGAAAAACAAGACGAACGGCAAACTTCAAATTGACATTGCGGGCATACGCATTATCGTGGAGCGCAAAGGGGGATATATGAAAAAATCGTCTTTTGCCGTCCTTGCCTTGGCGGCGGTCGCATTGGCGGCCTGCCAGACAGGCGGGACCTCGTCTTCTGAGGGCGGAGCTTCCACTTCCAGCACTTCGCTCGAGAGCATACCCGGTTCGGGAGGCGGGCAAACGTCTTCAGAAACGGCCGATCCGCTAGAGGCGGCTCTCGTCAAGGCCCGGAACGGGTTCAATGCCATAACCGAAACGCGGCAAAACGTCTACAACGCCGCTACCGACGAATTCATCTTCAGCAACGAGGCGCGGTACGAATACGGATTCCAAAACCAGGGCCGGATCAAGACGTACCAAATCTACGACTACTACGACACCCACACCGAAATGAAGGTCGTCCGGGACGCCAGCGGGTACGCGGCCACGGAGTTCATCAACTACAAAAACGAGGTGGATACCGCCGAGCTCACTGACAGCGAGGGCTATCCCTACAATTACGACCACTACTACTCCAATCCTTTTCTTTACATTGAGAGGGAGGACCTGACGTCCATCGGGAACTCTGTCTACGAAGTCAACGAAGAGAAGCGCGATTACCTCTCCTTCCTTCTTTTCGCCAACACAAGTCCTTTGGTCGAAATGACGTTGACGCTTGAGGATGGGGCATTTACCGGAGCCGCCTTCAAGACCTCCGACGTGGATTCCTTCACCAAGGAACTGCCAGGCGGGGAAGAGACCGACGAGTATTACAAATGCTATTACAACTACGAGGCCCAAACGACCTTCCTGGAAATGGGAGCCTTCGCGATTCCCGATCCGCTTCCAAGCCCGGCCTCGGAGGAGGCCAGCGACCTTATCGAAGCCTTCGCCGCCCTCGGTACAAACTACACCCTGACCCAATCGGTCCGGATGGGCGGCGCGTCGCCCGAACCGGACAACGACGCGATCCTCTACGTCGACGGAAGCCGAGCCTATCTCGATTATTCGCGCGGCGACACGACTCTTGATCAGGACTCCCTCTTTGCCCCCGATGCTTGGGAAGACGACGGTCTCCTATACGAAAACATTTATGACGGTTCATCTTGGGCCGTTGCCCCCGCCGATTCGGCAAATGCCTACAACATCGATCCGCAAGGGCTCTCCTTCTTCACGCCGCATGCCAGCGAAATCTCCGCAAATCTCATCTCAAGTGCGGGAAATGGGAAGTACTACATCAACAACGAGGAAGCCTTGCCCTACATCGGCAATGCCTTTTTGCCCGACGTGCTGTCCTTCCCTCTTTATGACTACGGAGCCATAACCGAGGTAGACATCGAGCTTGGCGAAGAAACGATTGCCATCTCCATCGACTTCCTTTATCCAACCTCTTACGGCGTCTACGCGATGGTCTACGACTACGTCTATTCGAACATCGGGACGACGCTTCTCCCGATCGGGGAATGAAAAAAAGGAGCCCAACCATGAAGAAAGTCCTATTGCCGCTCTTGCTCCTGGCCCTCCCGACGTCGACAGCCGCCCTCGCGGCCGCAGTCGATATGGGCAAGAACCCCCTTGCTCCCTTCCTTGAGGAGGCTAGGGAAAGCTATGTGCTCGAGGCCCGGGAAACGGAAAGCGTAAGCCGCCACGACAACGGCGCCTTCCTTTTCGAGAACGAGTATCGCTATAAAACAACGAAGACGCGCAGCGCATCCCTCGAGACGGCCCAGTTCGGCGAATCCTCGACCTCGTCTACGATCGTCCGCGACGAAAGAGGGCGGCCGGCTCAGGAATACCTCTCCTACGATAACAAGGTTTCCACCCACTCAATGTCGAATGCTTCCTATGACCTCGACTACGGGAACCCATTCGTCTATGTCGCTCCATCCGACTTTAAAGAAGTCGAGGAAGGCGTCTATCGCCTTGACGATCTCAAGACCTACGAATTCGCCTATCGGCTCCTGAGGCTCGATTATCTCCTTGAGGAAGTCCTCTTCCATTTCGAGGGCAACGCCTTCCAGAACATCACCCTTAAGAGTCCGGCTTTCGAGGGAGTCACCCAGGACCAATACAGCTACGAATACATCCTCATCGATTACTCCTACGAGACGGAAGTCCGGCTTTCGAACCTGGGGACGGCCGCCTACGAAGGCGTCAAACCGGCCGAAAGCCGCGACCCCGAGCGCGAAGAGACCCTCCGGAACGCCCTTGAGAGCCTCCCCGACAACTTCACGATCGTCATCAGCGAGCACGATAGGGATTACGAGGCCAACCACGAATACGATGCCTATATGTATTACGACGGCCAAGCAATCTTCCACCAGCTGACGATGGGCAGCCTCACGAGCGGCCTCTACTATTGCGAAGAAGAGGAGCGGCCCGACGGCAAGCTCTATTGCCAAGGCTATGACGAGGAAACCGGCAAATGGGTCCACTACACCGCCACCTCGACCCGTTCCTACAATAGCGATCCCAAAACCTACGAAGAGCTCATTCCCCTTTTCAAGGACGTGGCTCCCGAACTCTTCTCCTACGACGAGGAAAACGACATCTACGTCTGCGACAACCTCGATGCCCTCGGCTTTATTGGCAACCCCCTTTCGCCGGGTACCCGTCACATCACCTACTTCACCGACGGACAAACGGACAAGGCGACCATCAAGCTCAAAAGCGACGGCACAATCGATACCGTGACCGTCGGCTACTCCTACGAAGACAGCCTGGGATATCTCCTCAGCCGCGACATCGACTACCGCTACATCAACCTCGGAACGACGACCATGCCCGATGGCTTTGCCGGAAGGTAAATGAAAGGAGCTACCATGAAAAAACCATCCAAAACGATCTTAGCCGCCCTCTTGCCGCTAGCTCTATTGCTCGGCGCTTGCGGAGAGACGAGCGACTCAAGCCTCTCTAGCCCAGAGACAACATCATCCCTTACCGAAGGCACTTCTTCCTCAAAGGACTCTGCGGAATCGTCTTCCGAACTGGATTCGGAAATCGAGGACTCTACCACTTCGAGCGAATCGGAACCCGTCGTGATCCCGATCGAGGTCGAAATTGCCGATCCGGCGACGGCGACCATCGAAGTCGGCGTCACGCTGCAGCTCGAATTCGAAGTCAGAAACAACGAAGAGGGCCTTCCCTTGGAATTCGCCTCGGATAACCCGGAGGTTCTCACGGTCAGCGAAAGCGGCCTCGTCACCGCCGTGGCCAAGGGGACGGCCAATGTCACCCTCACGGTCGGGGAAGCCAGCGACTCTTTAACCATCACGGTCGTAAGCCCGGCCGCCGCCTCGATCGAAATCGTCCTCGACCACACGGAACTCGATGTCGGCGAAACGATCGAGGTCGGAGCCACCATCCTCCCGGAAGCCGCCGACGACGATTACACCGTTAGCGTGAGCGACGAGATCTACCTCAGCGTCGACGGGCATCGCGTAACAGCCATGCTCGTCTCCGAGGGACCGCTTACCATCACGGTCAGCACACCCAATGGTCTCACCGATACGGCCGAGGTGACGATCGTCGAGCCGGATTATGTCGAAGACATGGCCGCACTCCTTCGGGCCTCTGCTGAACTCGAGAAAGACTCCTTGAGCGAAGCGACCATCCTCGCCGAATCGACCAACAGTTACGATTTCTCCGGCGAGGCGACCTATCGCTTCTATTCCGACGACGCTGCCCTTGCGGAAATCGAGCACGATGACGGCGAAAAAGCCTCGATTACCAATTTCATCGACGAGCAAACCCTTTACACCGTCGAGCAAAACGGCGATGGAGCCGTCGAGTCGGTCGAAGCCGCTGCCATCGTCGAGAATCCGGACTGGGACGAGGTTTCCGCCGAGGATGCCGAAAACGCGATCAACATGCCCCTCTACCCCGATTGTTATGACGGTCTCGG
>CASEWT010000034.1 GCA_949291655.1 uncultured Bacillota bacterium | reverse complement strand
GAGCAGAAGGTCCTCATCGTCCCGATCGCCCTCGCCGGCAATCCGACCTACAGCTGGACGAGCGAGGAACTCGCCCAGGTCGAGTACAACATCTTCGGGGAAGACAACGAGTGGTCGCTCGTCAACTACTACGAGCGGGCCTCCAACGGCCGCCTCAGCGTGAGCGGGGAAGTCTACGGGAGCCTCGAATCGATGTATCAGGCCTCCTACACCGAGTCGCAGCTCAACTACGACACGAGCGGAAGCCGCCTTTACGCGATGCTGGAGGACTGCGTGGCCTGGCTCTCCGAGCAGGAAGACCTCGATCTCGACAGCTACGATAGCGACGACGACGGGCACATCGACTCCATCCATTTCATCGTCGACGGCTCCGACCACGACGACGGCTACTCGGGCATCTGGCCCCACATGGCGACCCTCGCCATGGATCCCGGTTCCCTCGAGGCCCCGACCATCATGTCCTACTCCCTCAGCAACCTCGGCCACCTGACCGACGCCCTCACGACCATCCACGAGCAGGGCCACATCTACGGGATCGAGGACTACTACGACTATTCTGGGGCCTATGACCTCCTCGGCGGCTACGACATGCAGGACATCGGCCTCGGGGATTGGAATTCCTTCTCGAAGATGTCGCTTGGGTGGGTCGACCCGATCTACCTCGACCTCGGAAGCGGGGAAGAAGGAAGCGTCGTCTTAAAACCCGCCTCCCTTGGGGGAAGCCCCCTCCTCGTCGGGACGAACTGGAACGGGACGGCCTTCGACGAGTACATCCTCATTGAGCTGTTCGCGAAGGTCGGCAATAGCGCCTGCCAGTGGGACGCCTATGAGAACACCTACGGCGCCTCCCTCGGGGAGGGCGGGATCCGTCTTTACCACGTAGACGCCCGGCTCGGCCGCTTCCGTCCCCTTTCCAACGGCTACTACTCGGCCATCGGCTTCGTCGACGAACTGCCGGAGGGACCGGGGACCGACGAGGTGTATCTTCCGGGCAACAACAACACCTATTTCGACCAGGATTACGCCGCCCCGGCCGTCGCCACCGTGCGGAACGAAAGCGGCTATCCCATCTCCAAGTACAACCTCATCCACCTGATCCAGGCCGACGGGAGCAACTCCTTCGCCCGGGTTGGCGCTGGCGCGAGCGCCCTCTTTGAAGAGGACGACCTCTTCCAGACGGGCGACGTCTTCACCCTCGAAGGCTACGCGAACTCCTTCTACGAGGAAACGGCCCTCAACAAGGGCGACTCCTTCCCTTACGAAATCTCCTTCGAAGAGGTCTCGCCCGAGGAGGCAAGAGTCACCGTCAGCCGCCGGTAAGACGGCTTTCAAGGAAGGGAACGATTCCCTTCCTTTTTTTCGTTTTTGGGAAAAGGAAGGGGCTTTTCCAGGCTTTTTGCTGGAATGGATATCCAAAAAGTCGGATTTTTGCCCAAAAAGGGAAAATGCCTTTTGCCCTTTCCCACCCTTAACACCTAGAATGGTAGGCATGGAAAGCACACAAAGCGGGTCGACCCCGAAGCTCAAGCTGAACGTCAAGCGCACGATGCTGATCGGCTTTGCCTTCTTCGGCATCCTCCTCCTCTGGCAGGTCTACGACAGTTGGTGCCCGACCTTCCTCACCGAGATATTCAAGGAAGCCCTTCATACCGATAATGAGACCGAGGTCCAGTACCTCGTCGGCATCGTGATGGCTCTCGACAACCTCGCGGCTCTCATCATGCTCCCGATTTTCGGGCGGATGAGCGACAAGACGAAGACCCCGATTGGGAAGCGGATGCCATTCATCCTCCTCGGGACCCTCGTCTCGGCCATCGCCTTCCCCTTCATCCCGGTCTGCTTCCATTACAGCAACGTCGCCGGGGTCATCGCCCTCATGGCCATCGTCATCTTCTTCATGATGATGTACCGTTCCCCGGCCGTCGCCCTCATGCCCGACATCACCCCGAAGCCTCTTCGAAGCAAGGCCAACGGCATCATCAATATCATGGGCTACCTCGGCGGAGCCTTCGCGACCCTGGCCGGCATCATCTTCAGCCTCACCGATTACCTTGGCCTTGAACGGACGACCTGGGCGACTGGGAATATCTGGGTGATCGAGGTTCCCTTCCTCCTCGCTTCGGTCCTGATGGTCGTTTCGGCTCTCGTCCTCTTCTTCACCATCAAGGAAAACAAGCTGGAACGTCAGCTTCGCCCGGAGATGGAACTTGGGGAGAAGGAGTCCCAGTCGGTCGACAAAGTCGAGGACAACCAGCCCCTTAGCAAAGCCAACCGCCAGATGCTTCTCCTCATTCTCGCGGCCGAGGTCTTCTGGTTCATGGCCGACAACGCGGTCGGCACCTACTTCGGCAACTATGTCATCTATTACGTCCATGCGAATTCGTCGATTACCAACGTGACGGTAATTCTCATGGGCGTCGCCTCGGTCATCGGCTTTGCCGCGGCCGGCTTCATCGCCGACAAGATCGGGCGGAAGTACACGATGCTCATCGGCCTTGGCCTCGCCATCGCCGGCTACTTCATCATGTGCTTCACCCTCGAAGGCCATCCGACCGGGGAAGACGAGTATGCCGCCTTCCCGTGGCATCTCTACCTCGTCTACATCCTCAAGGGCCTCGGGATGAGCCTCGTCAATACCTGTTCCTTCCCGATGGTCGTCGAACTCGCGACCGGGAAGAAAGTGGGGCAGTTCACCGGCTACTACTATGCCGCCTCGATGGGCGCCCAGACGGTGACCCCGGTCATCGTCGGCCTCGTCATCTATCTCGTCCCCGACTTCGGCTGGCGGATGCTCCCGATCTACGCGACCGTCATGATGGCCGTCTCGATCGCCATCTTCATGTTCGTCAAAAACGTCAAGATCCATAACGTTGATACCCCGAAGGGCCTCGAAGCGATGGGGGACCTCGACTGATGCCGGCCTTTTTGACCCACCGGTCGTTCGCCCTCCGGCTTCTTGGGGATCATCCTGATTTCGCCCGGAAGGCCTTCCTCCTCGGGAGCCAAGGCCCCGATCCCTATTTCTTCTACGGCCAGCTCCCGTGGAAGAAGCGGGAAGGCGGGAAGGAAGTGGCAGCCTTCGGAAGCGACCTCCACCATATCGACCCGGCTGCCTATTTCGCCTCCCTTCTCAAAGAAGCGGGGGAAGCCAAATCCAAAAGCTTCACCTCCTACGTCTACGGCCTCGGGGCTCATTATTGCCTCGACCGCTCGGCCCATCCCTTCGTCTTCGGGCGGACCGGCTTCAGCGACGATAGGAAGCTGAACGGCAAGCTTGCCCACGACCACACCCTCCTCGAGGTCTTGATCGACGAGGCCATCGCGACGGGGGACGATACCTATACCCCGTACGCTTACCGCTACATCGATCTCGACGAAAAGGAAGCCGCGGGCATATCCGCCCATCTCTACCAGGCGACCGCGGCCTATCTCGGGGACCGGAAGATCCCCGGGCTCGGGCCTTCGTCCTTGGCCGCGGCTCTCGACGACTATCGCGCGGTCCTCAAGATCACCAACAAGCCGCGGTGGTTCTCGAAGGTCTTCGTCGATCTCGCCATGGGCAAAGAGAGCCAGGTCGCGGCTCTCCATTACCCCTCGAAAGCCGCCCGGGAAGGTCTCGAAATCGAGCTCTCAAAGAACGACTTCGACCTTTTGAACGAAGAACATTTCCCCTGGCCCGACCCCTTCACGGGGAAGGAGCGGAACGAATCCTTCCTCGACCTCTACGAGAAGGCGGCTTCCGATGCCGAGGTCCTCTTCGGCCTCTTCGACCGGGCACTCGCCGGGGAAAAGCCCGACCTTCCGGCCTTCACCGCCGGGTTGACCCACGACGGCGGGCACGTTGACGAAAGAATGGCCCACTTCGAGTCGATCTTCCGCCCCCTTAAACAGTAATCTAGACAAAAGAGGCCGCAAAAGCGGCTTCTTTTTTGCCGATTTGCCCTTTTCAATCCCCTTTTTGCTTCCTCCTGCGCCTTTCAAAGCGGCGGAAATCGGCTACAATCGGGGAAACATGAAATTCTGGCGCAACGGCTTTTGGCAAAAGGCGGTCACCATCCTCTCCGTCCTCGTCGAGTTCGCAATCCTCGTGGCCGTCGTTTACCTATTGACCGACAGTTCCTTGAACGGGAACTATGCCCTTTATGCGGTCATTGCCTACTTCGTTGCCAACGTGGCCATCGCCGTCTTCATCGTCAATTCCTCGGCCGAGGAAGAGTACAAGACGGCCTGGCTTTTCTTCCTTGTCGCCGTCCCGGTCGTCGGGGCCCTTTTCTATCTCATGTTCGCCCACAAGCTCCGGACGAAGAAGCAGCGGGAATACCTTAAGCGCTACTACTCGGTCCTCCGGGTCGAGTCGAGCCGGGAGGAAACCCTCCGGAAGCTGAAGGCCTACGACGAGGATTCCTACCGCATTTCCCGCTTCATCGAGCACGGCTCGGAAGGGGATTGCTACCTCAATAGCGCCGTCTCTTACTTTCCCCTAGGGGACGAGGCCTTCCCCGAGATGAAGAAGCAGCTCGAGAAGGCCAAGCACTACATCTTTATCGAATTCTTCATCATCAAGCCCGGGAAGATGTGGGACGAGATCCTCGAGATCTTGGTCCGCAAGGCCAGAAGCGGGGTCGATGTCCGCGTCGTCTATGATGACGTCGGTAACCTCGGGGCCACTCCGGTCGGCTACGACAAGAAGCTCTGCGAAATGGGCATCAAGGCCCGGGTCTTCCGGAAGATCAAACCCATCCTCGACATCCGGATGAACAACCGCGACCACCGGAAGATCATGGTCATCGACGGACACACGGCCTTCACCGGCGGGATCAATTTGGCCGACGAGTACATCAACGCCGAGGAGCGCTTCGGCCACTGGAAGGACTCGGCGATCATGGTCAAGGGGAAGGCCGTCCACGGCTACGCCCTCCTTTTCCTCGCCCTTTGGAAGAGCGAGTTCGCTCCCGAGGAGACCATCGACTACGAATACTACCGTTCGGATCGTTTCATCGACGAGGCTGGGGGCTTCCCGGTTTCCGACGGCTTCGTCCAGCCTTATGGCGAGCTTCCCTATAGCGACACGGCGGTCGGGGTCGGGGTCTACCAAGCCATCCTCGCCCGGGCCAAGGACTACGTCTACATCTCGACCCCCTACCTCGTCCTCAACGCCCGTCTCCGCGATTCGATTTGCCTAGCCGCCCAAAGCGGGGTCGACGTCCGCCTCCTCACCCCGGGAATTCCCGACAAGAAGGCCGTTTATGAGCTGACCCGAAGCGAGTACGGCCCCCTTCTCAAAGCCGGGGTCAAGATCTACGAATACACCCCAGGCTTCGTCCACCAGAAGATGTTCGTCTCCGACGACAAGTGGGCGACCGAGGGGACGATCAACCTCGATTACCGCTCCCTCTACCTCCACCTTGAAAACGGGACCTTCATCGTCGGGAGCCGGGCGGTGAAGGGCATGAAGGACGACTTCCTCGAAACGATTGGGCGAAGCCGCCCGGTCACCTCCGAGGAGTATCGGAAGATGAAGCGGAAGAAGAAGTTTCTCTGGGTCCTTCTCCGCCTCGTCGCTCCTTTGTTGTAGGATATAGGAGACAGGATTCCCGAAGATGTTTTTCCTCTATTCGGCCTTTGCCCGGAGCTACCAGTGGGTCCTTCTTCTCCTGAGCCGGCTGGTCCACTATCCCGAACACCGCCTCATCGAGGGGGAGGGGAGTTCCCTTTCTCTTATCGAGGAGCTTTCCTCCCGGGGCTACGTCCGGCCCCTCTTCGTCCTTTCCCGCTCGGTCGAGCGCTCGAAGGCGGCCTCCCCCTTGCTCGAAGGGCTTAGGGAAAAAGGCATCGAGCCGACCCTTTACGTCCTCCCGGGCGGGGAACCGGGCTTCGACACGGCCAACGCCTGCTACCTCGAGATGAAGCGGGCCAATTGCGACGCCATCGTCGCCATCGGCGGCGGCTCGGCCATGGACGTGGCCAAAAGCGCCGGCGTCATCTTTGCCTACAAAGGGAGAGACGTTTCCTCCTTCCGGGGGCTATTGAAGGTCCACCGGAAGCTTCCTTTTACCGCCTTCGTCCCGACGACGGCCGGCTCCGGGAGCGAGATCACCCCGGTTGCCATCCTTTCCTTGCCCCATGGGGAGGGAAAGGTCGCCATCATGTCTCCGCGCCTTACTCCTTCCCTCGCCGTCCTCGACCCCGTCTATCTTAAAAGCCTTCCCGAGCGGGCGGCCGTCTACGGGCTCCTTGATGCCCTCACGCATTCCCTCGAGAGCTTCCTCAACCGCCCGAAGGACAGCAAAGTGGCGCGCGATGCCATCGCTTCGACGCGGACCATCTTGGAAAAGGGGCGCCTTTTCGCCCAAAATAGGGGCGACCCTTCCATCGGCCTCGAGATGCTCAAGGCCTCCTACCTCGCCGGGCGGGCTTTTGCCCGCGGCTACGTCGGCTATTCCCACGCTTTGAGCCACGCCATCGGAGGGCGCTACCACTTGCCTCACGGCTACCTCAACGCCGTCCTTCTCCCCTATGTCCTCCGCGCCTACGGGAAGAAAGCCTATCCGGCCCTTGCCCGCCTCGAGGAGGCCGTCGGGGGAAGCACGGGAACCCTTGAGGAAAAGGCTGAGGCCTTCCTTTCCCGGGCCCTTGCCCTTGAAAGGGACCTCGGAATCGAAGAGAGGCTTTCCCTTCCTTCTTTCGGAGAGGAAGCGGCCGCTTCCCTCGCCCATGAGGCGGCGAAGGAAGCCAATCCCCTCTACCACGTCCCGAAGATCTTGAATGAGGAGGAACTGGCCCTGATCTTGTTAGCGGCCGTCAAAAGCATATGAAAATCACCCAAGCCGTCCACGGCGGAAGCGCCTACTTCGTCCTCGAGAGCCGTTCGGGCCTCACCCTCGTCCTTTCCGAGATCGGGGCGGGGATCTACGATTGCCTCTATCAGGGGCGCCACCTCGTCGAAACCCCCCGCGACCACGATATCTACGAGCGCTCGACCGGCTACTACGGGAAAAGCGTCGGGAGAGTCGCCGGGCGGCTGAAGGGCGGGATCCTTTCCTTTGAGGGCAAGGAATACCTCCTCGAGCAAAACGACGGCCCCAATTCCCTCCACGGCGGGCGGTCCGGCTTTTCCTTCAAGAAGTGGCGGAGCGACATCGAGCTCCTCGAGAAAGGGACCTGCCGCCTCGATTTCTATCTCACCTCGCCCGACGGGGAAGGCGGCTTCCCGGGCGAATTGACCGTCCGGGTCCGTTACCTCCTTAGCGACGTCGAGCCGACCTTCCGGATCGAGACGAAGGCGGTGGCCAAGGGCGATAGCCTCCTCTCCTTCACCAACCACACCTACTGGAACCTCGACGGGGAAGGGAGCATCGAGGGGCACGAGCTCCTCATCCGTTCCCACGAGGCGATGATGTACGGGGAGGCCCTCATTCCCCTCGGCTTTGCCGAGGTCGGCCCCTCCCTCGACTTTTCAACCGGGAAGAAGATCGGCGAAAGCCTCGTTGACCCGGAAATCCTCGACGGGGTAACCGGCGGATACGACCACGCCTTCAAGTTCGATACCCGGGACGAGCGCGACCGCGTCGTCCTTAGGGGCAAGGACCTCGAGCTGCACATCTCGACCTCCTTCCCGGGCATCCAGGTTTATACCGACAATTTCGGGGTGGCCGGGCTTCCCCTCAACCGCGGGGGGACCTGGGAACGCTTCGGGGCCGTGGCCCTTGAGCCGAGTTTCTCCCCTCTCGACGTGAGCGCCTATGCCATCAAGGACGGCGCGACCCAGCGCACCTTTATCGAATACCGTCTGGAGGAGCGGAAATGATCGAACGCCAAATTCTCGCCCGGAAGCTCGTGCTCTTTGCTAAGAAGCGCCTCGGCCTTGGGAAACTCGACGCCATCTACGCCGAGAACGTCATCCTCGCCTATCTCGGGGAGCCTTCCCCCTACGAAGGGGAATTGGACTACGACCCCCCGGAGCTGCCCGATGCCCTCTACGAGGAGCTCGAGGATACCCTTGCTGCCTCCGGCCACGAAAACCCAAGCAAGGAAGCGGTGGCCATCTTCGGCCTTTTGACCCCGCGGCCGGACGCTCTTGACGAGACTTTCCACCGCCTGATGGAAGAAGACCCCTTCAAGGCCACCGAATACCTTCTTGAGATCGGCCGGGCCAGCGGCTACTACGCCGAAACGGCCATCAAAAAAAACGTCCGCTGGGACGCGAAGTACGAGGACGGAGCCCCTTCCCTTGTCGTCACGATCAACCTCTCGAAGCCCGAGAAGAGCAACAAGGACATCGCGGCCGCCCTAAAGGAGAAAAGCCTCGCCTACCCGGCCTGTGCCCTTTGCAAGGAAAACCTCGGCTACGAGGGGCGGGGGAAGATCCCGCCCCGGGGAACCCTCCGCTTCGTCTCCATTGACCTCGATGGCGGGCCTTGGTACCTCCAATATAGCCCCTACGGGTATTTCTCCCGGCACTGCATCGCCTTCAAAGATGAGCATAGCCCGATGAAGATCGACGGGCATTGCTTCCGCTCGCTCCTCGACTTCGTCGATGCTTTCCCACGCTTCTTCATCGGCTCGAACAGCGACCTCCCGATTGTCGGGGGCTCGATCCTCACCCACGAGCACTTCCAGGGCGGGGACAAGGAACTCCCCCTCTTCAAGGCCAAGAAGCGGAAGACCATCGCAAATAAAGACGGAGTAAAAGTGTCTATTCTCGACTTCTACGACTCGGTCCTCCTCCTCGAAGGGAAGGACAAGGCAGCGATTTCCGCCCTAGCGGAGCGCCTTCTCGCCGCTTGGCGGGACCACGAAGACGAAAAGCGCCATTTCGCCCGGATTTCCGCGGACGGGACTTGCCATCAGACCTTCACTCCCTTCGCGAGCAAAGAAGGGGACACTTACCGCTTCTACCTCATCTTCCGCTGCAATAGCGTAAGCGAGGAGCATCCGGGCGGCATCTACCACGCCCACGAGGACAAGTGGGCCATCAAGAAGGAAGGGATCGGCCTCATCGAAGCGGCCGGCCTCTTCGTCCTCCCGGCCCGCCTGAAGCGTCAGCTCGCTCTCCTCGCCGAGGGGACCAAGAAAGGCCGCGCCTTCGAAGATCTCGTCAAAGAGAGCCCGGATTTGCAGGAGTTTTCCGCCTGCTATACCGCCCTTGAGGGTGGAGAAAGCGTCGAGGGCTACGTCAACTCCGTCTGCCGGGCCATCCTCGACGACGTCGCCGTCTACAAAAACAATCCCGCCGACCAAGATGCCTTCGAAGCCTTCGTTAAGGAGAACCTATGATGAACGAGACCGACCGTTATTTCTTCCGAAAGGCCGAAGAGGCCTACGCCCGCCAATTCGGCGGGAAGGAAAGCGCCAAGTGGATCAAAGGCAACGGGCGCCTTGAGATCATCGGCAACCACACCGACCACCAGCTCGGGCATTGCCTCGTCGCCTCGGCGACCCTTTCCCTTCGGGCCGCCATCGGCCCCGATCCCGTCCTCGTCTCGATCCTGAGCGAGGGCTATCCGCCCTTCACCTTCCCGAGCAACGACCTCTCGCGGAAGGAAAGCGAGGCCGGGCGGCCGATCGGGCTCACCCGCGGGGTCATGTCCTACCTCCAGGAGGCTGGCTACAAAGTCGGCGGCTTCCGGGCCGCCCTCATCGGGAACGTCGCCTCCGGGTCCGGGGTTTCCTCCTCGGCCGCCTACGAGCTCTTCGTGGCCGAGGCGATGAACGCCCTTTATAACGAGGGGAAGATCCCGCCCCTCGTCATGGCCAAGGCCGGGCAGTTTGCCGAAAACGTCTACTTCGGGAAGGCGAGCGGCATCCTCGACCAGACGGGGAGCGCCTTCGGGGGCCTCTCCTACATGGACCTCACGGGCGGAGAGGTGCGGGTCGAAAGCATCGTCTGGCCCTTCGAGGACGAGCTGAAGATCTACCTCGTGAATCCCCGTTCCTCCCATGCCGGGCTCGGCTCGTTGTACGACGCCATGCCGGGCGACATGAAGAAGGTGGCCGCCCTCTTCGGGAAGAAGGTCCTCTCGGAAGTCGACGAAGCCCTCTTCTATCGGAAGGCCAATTCCCTGGACCTTCCCGAGAAGGTCGTTGACCGGGCCCGCCATTTCTTCTACGAGGAACGCCAGGTCAAGCTGGCCAAGAAGGCTCTCGAGGAAAGGAACCTCGACTTCTTCCTGACCCTCGAGCGGATGACGGAACTCAGCCAAGAAAAGCTTCTCCGGAACGTCATCATCGAGCCTTCGCGCTACGCCTCCTCGCCCCTCGAGGCCGTCGAGGCCGCAAGAAGCGCCACCCTCCGCTCGGCCCACCGGGTCATGGGCGGGGGACTCGCCGGGAACACCATCAACTTCGTGGTGAAGGAAGAAGAGGAAGCCTTCCGGAAGGCCATCGCTGCCCGCTATGGGGAAGAGGCGATCATCGAAGTCGGCATCTCCCCCCTCGGGGCGGCCGAATTCGCCAAGGAAA
>CASEWT010000033.1 GCA_949291655.1 uncultured Bacillota bacterium | reverse complement strand
GATGGTCGCGAACGGGTAGTTCTCGGCCAGGACGTGTGAATTGGTTATGGCATTGAAGAGGGTCGACTTCCCCACGTTCGGGAGGCCGACGATGCCGGTTTTCATACTCATCGTTTTACCCGGTCGGATTATAGCCTAACGCGCGCACGAAGGAAAATGGCTAACGGCCGGCCGAGCGCCGATAGAAAGGGGTTCCTGGAGGGAGCGTCCCCCTGCCATTGTTAACGTTGTATCTATCTCCGTCTCCGACCTTTTTCCAAAAGCGGGCAAACGAGGGTGGATTTGCGCTAAATGCAACGGAAAGATAGGAAACTATCGGCTGAAAGGCGGCGCTTTTCGAAACAAATGGGTATTAGAAATTAAACTTGCTGGCAAATTCCGGAACTTCTTCTTTACTCATCGCCGCTTCGATGCATTCTTGCTCTAGAGAAAGGAACACTCATGAAAAGAAAAATCACCTTCTTCGCCGCTCTTTCGGCGGCGATGCTGATCCTCGCCGGCTGCGGCCAGACCCAAACGTCCACCTCGGGCGGGTCTTCTTCCAACATCGAAAGCCAATCCGATCCGGTCGCCTCCTCGAGCCATGAAGAGGCCTCCGGTCCCGGGTCGTCTTCCCCCTCCTCGGACTCTGAGGACACGGTCCCGCCGGACAGCACCGACTCCGATACGAGCGAGCCCTCGATAGGCGGGGATATCCCGGCCGAAGCCATGGGCGAAGACCGGGGCCTCTCCCTCATGATGATGGGCGGGCTTTACCAAGACGCCATCCGCTCGATCTACGCCATCCTCGGGAACGAGGCAGCCGACGTGGAACTCACCTGGGCCAGCGACAACCCGGCCGTCATCGACATCTTCACCACCTTCGGCGGGTCGATGCCGGAAGCCCTCCTTTCGGCCGAGGGCATCGGGACGGCGACCATCTATGCCTACGAAACGGGAAATCCCGGCAACATCCATGCTTCCTATGAAATCACCGTGGCCGAAGGAACCCCGATGAGCGAGGAGATCTACTCCCAACTCATGGGCGGGATCAAGTTCACCACCGACCAGTCCTATTACGGCTACATGGCCGACTACGAACCAATCGGCCAAGGCGGCTACGAAATGGTGACGATCTACGAGGAAACGCGGGAAAGCGCCGACCCCCTGACCGGAATCGAACAAACCGACCAGTACATGTTCACGCTGACGGACAAAGAAACCCGGGAGACGAAGACCCTCACGAGGGTCCGCAGCGGCGGAGACGACGTCGCGACCGAGTACATCACCAAGGACAACGTCATCGGCTACGAGCTCATCCGCGACGACGAGGGGTACACGATGGACTATGACGGGACCCTCTATCCGAACCAGTTCGCGGCCGGCTATGCCTGCTCGCCCGAAAGCTTCGTGACGACCGACGGTGGTAAAACCTACCACTTCATCGACAGTTCCTACGGAGCCAGTTACCTCATCGCCTCCCTCTACAACGACGAGTTCGCGGCCGACGACATCTATGTCTCCGTCGAGAACGGGGTTCCGACCATGCTCACGATGGTCGTCGACCCCTACAACGCCGACGAAGAGGCCGGTATCAAGTACGGACAGGTCGTCACCTCGACCATTTCGGACATCGGGACGGCCGTCGTTCCAAGCCCCGAACCCTATGCCCACGAGGCCTACCATGACGCGATCGGGACGGCCATCGACAACATGGCCGCCCTCCAGAACTACAAAGCCAGCTACACCATCGCCTTCTCGTCGACCGAAAGGAGCACTTACGAGATCACGATGACCGAGGACACCATCGATCAGAAATATACTGCTATCTCCGGCGGGGTCACCACCTCGGCCCATAGCGGCGTCCACGCGACGGCCGAAGACTTCTACTACGAATACACCGTCGTCGGCGAGGAGATCATCAAAGGAGCCGAGCACCGTTCCTACTGGCACCGGCCCGAGGACGGCATCCGCCGCTACCCGACCTTCGAATTCGCCCCGGAGATTTTCGAGGAAACCGAGACGGAGAACGTCTATGCTGCCCACGACGGGACGATGGCCTTCGTCCATTATCTCGCCTATTTCCCCTCCAATTCCGGGTACTGGAACGTGACGAGCGCCACCATCACCCTCGACGGAAACGGGCACATCGCTGCGGCTTCTTTTGCCGGCGACCTTCTCGAGGACCCCTTCACCTGCGAATTGACTTTCTCGGAGTTTGGAACGGCGGACGCCGGCCTCGACTTCGACACCGTGGACGACAGCGTCCCGACGAGTTGGGACGAGGACCCGAATACCTACTTCGTCAGCAACCTCCGGGATTGGACGATCGACGGGGAGACGCTCGACAAAATCATCCCCTATACCTATTGCCCAGTCGGATATAGCGACGGCATCGGCTGGCTCCGCGACGACCTCGCCATTTGCTACTTCGATACTGACTACTTCGAGACGGCCGACGGAGACTATGACGAAGCGCTGGCCAACGCCTTCGTCGAGGACTTCATAGCCAACCTCGAAGCGGCCGGTTTCGTCGAGACCGGTGGGCAAGAGGCCCTCAACAACAACGCCACCCAGTACACGAAAGACGGCATCTCCATCAGCATTGCCCGCTACTTCGCCGACTGGAGCGGCGTCTACCTCGACTACCTCCGCATCATGGTCCGCGTCGACGATGCCTCGCGGCTCGTCGACCATGGCGGCTACTGATTCGAGTTTCTTCCCAAGAGGAGCCCGCTGCCGGGCTCCTTTTCCTTTGGCAGGCAACAAAAAATCCCCGTCAAGCGGGGAAAACCTGGTTCACAAGGAATGACTTAGTCGACCTTAACGACGTGCTCAGCCCGGGGGCCGCGCTCGCCATTGGTCGCCTCGAATTCGACATGTTCGCCCTTTTCAGCCGTGTGATAGCCTTCCATCACAAGGGCCGAGAAGTGGAAGAAATAGTCGACGTTGTCCTCGCCGTGGATGAAGCCGAAGCCTTTGTCCGCGTTGAACATCTTGACGGTTCCCTTCATGGAGTCCCTCTCTTTCTTGACCCGAAGGTCGGACATAATATAGCACCGAAAAGAATTTCCGTGGCAACTAGTTTCCTTTTCGCGAAAAGTCCCGGGCCCGCCCCTTGAGGAAGAAGGCGACGGCGAGAAGAAAGAGGGCCCCGGCGGCAAAGGCAGCCACCAAAAGGAAGGGGCGGCCGTCCAAGACGAAAGGGTCGGAGGTCCCGAAAGTGCTTGAAAGAGCGAAATGAACAGCACCCTCGAGCATTCCAAGGGAAAGGCAAGCCAAGGGAAAGGACAGAATAAGGGGGAGGGCCAAGGACAGAAAATCCCGGATGGCCACCTCGTCGCGCCTAAAGCCCAAGACGAAGAGGGACTTTCCTTCGGCCTTCGAGCGCTCGGCCCCGCTGAGGGCCACCGCCACCGTGAAAAGAAGGGCCATTGCCCCAAGGAAGGCGACGAGCGAAATGACGACGGCCTCCATGTAGGAAACGGCTTCGGAAATGCCTCCTATCACGAGGCTCGATGGGTCGACGAAGCGGAAAGTTGGATAACGGGCATTGAGGAAGGAGGAGAAGGCCGCCGTTTCCTTTTCCTCGACCATCATGATGACCTGACTTGGAAGGAGGGAAAAGGCGCTAACCCCGATTCGGTCGCGGAAGAAATCGATTGGCCAATATGGGGTCACGATCATCGTGTCGGCCTCTCCCTCATAGACCCCGACGACCTCGAGAGAAGCTTGGGCATAGGCGTCCTTCAGAAACTCATTTCCCACGGCTTCCGTCCCGTAGACCCCGGAGGCATAGACGGTCTCGGGGCGGCCAAGCATTTCATAAAGAGCGAGGGAAAGACCGACCTCGTCGATGCTTTCCGGCGGCCGCCCTTCCAAAAGGGTCCCGCCGCTCGAAAGGGTAAGCCCTTGATTCCGGGGCAAGAGGTAATGCCCGGCCGCGTAGCCCTCCCCGCTTTCGGGCACCGGGTGGCTTGTCTCTTCCTCGTAGGAAGGCATGCCCTCGGATAGGCGAAAGGCTTCTTCCGGGTCATCGGTCAGGAAAAAGGGAAAGGAAAAGCCGCTGGCCATGGCCTCGGGGAACGAGAGATAAGAACCACCAGCCAGAAAGAGGGATCCACGTATTTCCGGGCGTCCGAGCACCTCGGAAAGGACCTCCATGTCGAGGAAGGAACCGCTTAAGGCATAAAGGTAAAGGCGCCTAAGAAAGGAGCGGTTCCCTTCATCGAAGGAGAGCGAATTGAGTTCCGGCGTCGCCCGGGAGAGGAGATAGCCCTCGAAGGCCTCCTCCTCCCTCGAAAGCTCGACATATCTCGTGGGGTCGACGGAGGGAAGGATGTAAGAGACTTTGGTCAAGGCCCAAGGCTCGGCGCTGACGCCTTCCTCGGGGTAGGAAGGGAGACGAAGCCTTCCTTCGAGGATATCTTCGCTCCAAGTCGGGGAGGAATGGAGGATGACCGTTTTTTCCGTCGCCATGACGGCCACGACGCTAAGGAGGAGCTCGGCATCGTAACCCCACCCTTCGTTTTCGAAGAAAAAGATCAATTCAAAAGGGTTTTGCGAAAGAAATCCGCCAATCGATTCGTAATTACGGCCGATTCCGTAATGGACGGCCAAGGCATTCATTTCCTCAAAAGGGAGGCCGAGGACGATCTGGCTTTCCTCAAGGACCGGGGGCTGGTCCGGGTAACACGGGGCTTCGATCTCTTCGAAAAGCCAGTATTCGTTGAGGCTCCGAAGGGAAAGGGAAGGAACTCTCCATTCGCGGTTGCGAAAACTGAGGCGCGCCTCGTTCCGCTCGGGAAAGAAGCTTTCCCACGGGGCCATGTAACTGGTCCCGACGAGAAGCGTTTCCTCCTCGAGGGATGAAGCGATTTCCCTCGTCCGCTCAAGGTCGGGGGCATAGGCGGATATCGCCTCCTCCTCATCGCGGGCCGAAAGATGGATTTCCCCTTTCCCGGTTATCGCGGCAAAGGAAGAGGCCATGGCCGCGGGAAGACTCCCCGAAAGGTAGGAAGAAGCCCCAAGCGAGGCCAGCGAGAAAGAAAGAACCATCAAGAAGAAGGAACTTTCGAAGCGATGGCATTTCATTTTCCGGAAGGCCATCGAAAGGAAAAGGGAAAAGCCCCGCCGCCTCTTTTCCATAGACCGGGGGATCCCTCCAAGGGGCCTCTCTTCGGCCTGGAAGGATGAAGATACCATACCGTCCTCGTCTAGCCGGTAAGCCCCGTCGAGAAAGGAAGCCGTTCTTTCTTCGTCGTGGCTGACCATGAAAACGAGGCGGGTCTTCCCGGCCTCTTGCAAAAGGCGGTAGACAGAAAGGGCGTTGGTCTCGTCAAGGGCTCCGGTCGGCTCGTCGGCCAAAAGGACCGGCGGGTCGAGGGCCAAAGCCCGGGCCAAGGCCAAGCGCGCCTTTTCCCCGCCCGAAAGATCCTCGGCCCGGGCCTTTTCCTTCCCTCCGAGGCCGAGGCGCCGGAGAAGGGTCTTGGCCCGCGAGCGGGCCTTGGCCCGGCTTCGCCCGGCCGCGAGAAGGGGGAGCATCGCATTCTCGAGGGCACTGTCTTCGGAAATCAAGTCGTATCCTTGCCGAAGATAGCCGATGTCGAGGAGACGATCGGGATAGCCGGCGGCAATCCGCCTCCCCATGAGGTAAATCGACCCTCCGTCCGCCTCTTCAAGGCCGGTGAGGAGGTCGAGGATCGTGCTTTTGCCGGAACCGGAAGGCCCGAAAAGCCCATAGAAGCCGACGCTAGGCACTTCGAAGGAGAGTTTCTTGAAAAGCTCGCGCCCGGGAAAGGCCTTGGATACGGAATCGAAACGGATGGCGTTCATTGTTCGTTCAGCTCCTCGTGCAAATTCCGAAACGAACCCCGGAGCAAGGGAATGAGGCAGCCGAGAAGCGGGACGAAGAAAAAAGAGGCGCTTAGAAGAAGATAGGCTATCGGAGGAAGGCCCGAGGAGAGGATGGCGAGCCCGGCCTTCTCGGCGAAATAGGCTTGCCCTCCTTCCAAAAGGAGAGGGGCGAGGGCGATGGTCAGGAGCGAGCCGGCCAGGGAAGCAAGGGCCGGGGCAAGGGAAGAAAGGATCAGAAGGTCACCTTGGCGGGCCCCGAGGGAGGAAAGGATGGCAAATTCCCGCTTCCGGCTGAGAAAGGAGGCATAGGAGAGGGAAAAGAGCAAGAAAAGAGCCGCCCCGAGAACCAAGATGAGGAAAGGCTCGATGAGCAAAAGGAATGCGGAGGAAAGCTCGGCGAGCGAAGAGGCCGCGGCCATGGCCTCAGAGGAAAGGGAAAAGCCATCGAAGAGTGGTTCGAGGGAAGAAAGGCTCGATGCTACCTCGGGCGTCGGGGCAAACACCAGGCAGCGGTACGAGGAAAGGGGGCTGTCGTCCTCGGCCTCCTCGACATAGGCGTAGGGATCCCCGGCCAAGGTCGTGAACTCGACGTTCCTCAGATGGCCGGCCAAAGCCTGGTAAGAGTAGTAGACCCGGGGCAAGCCCATGAAGGAAAACTCGTCGACGACCGCCGCGACGAGGAAGGACAAATCGATCGTGAAGTCCTCGGTCAGATCGTCCTTTTCGAGGTGGATGTCGCGCTGGACACGGATCGTCTTCCCGAGGGCAGACTCGCCAAGTTCTTCCTCGAAGGCCCGGTTGACGACGCAATAGCCGAGAGGATTCCCGCTAGGGATCTCGCCCTCGACCCGGCCCTTCCAGCAAGGGTCTTCGAGATAGGAGAAATCCCAGACCGGGAATAGGGAAGTCTCAACTTTCGGAAAGCCATTGACCGTAAGGGGATAAGAGGAGGGGAGATAGTAGGAAAAATCCGGCACGACCACCGCTTCCTCCTCGGCCTCGGAGAGAAGTTCCCTCTCGTTAAGCGAAGGCCTCCGGGCCCGGGAAAGGGTCAGGAGCCCGGCCTTTTCTTCCTTCTCGACGACCGAATAGGAGAGGGAGAGATAGGAAAGAGAGAGGCGGCTTTCCCCCCTGACGGCCTGTTCCGAGCCGAGGGCAAAGGACGAGGCGAAGACGACCAAGGCGGAGGCCAGGGAAGAGGAAAGGAGAGTCAGGAAGAGCTTTCCGCGGTCCGAGCCAACCGCGTGGAGAAAACTGCCGGCAAGGTACGAGGAGCCGCGTTTCCTTTCCTTTTCCTCTCTCTCCGCTTCACCTATCGAAGGAAGGAAGGCTTCTTCGATGCGGCCGTCGCGCAGGCGGAGATAGCCGTCGACGTACTCCCTTGAGAGGCTTTCGTCGTGGGAAACGAGGATGACGAGGCGCGAGGCGCTTTCCTCCTTGAGGAGATGCATGATGGTCCTTCCCGAAGCCCCGTCGAGATTCCCGGTTGGCTCGTCGGCCAGGAGGAGAGATGGTTTCTTGATGGCGGCCCGAACGAAGGCAAGGCGGGCCTTCTCCCCACCCGAAAGAAGGGAAGCCCGGCGGTTTATTGCCTCGGAGAGACCGACCGCCTCGAGGCTTTTGGCCGCCCTCCTCTCCGCTTCCCTTTTTCCGAGGCCCGCCATTCTAAGCGGAAGGGAGGCATTGAAGAGAACCGTTCGTTCCTCGAGGAGATGAAAGCCTTGAGGCAAAAGCCCGACGGTCCTTAGCAAATAGTCTTCCCGTCCCCTACGGGAAAGGCGCTCGAGGCGCCTTCCCCCGACGCTTATCGAACCTTTCTGAACCTTGAGGCATCCGCTCAAAAGGGAAAGAAGAGTGCTTTTCCCCGACCCGGAGGGTCCGTAGACAGCGAAAAGCCCTCGCGAAGGAAGGACGAAGGAAATCCCGCGGAGGATCTCGTTCCCGCCGCGGCGGCCATAGGCGAAGCTGAGGTTTTCTACTTTCAAGGGGGCTCTCCACCTATTAGTAGAGAGCCAAGGGCCTCATTGGCCCTCGATTTTGAGGAGGACTTCGTTCGAGGCGACCTTTTTGCGAACACTCGAATCGAAATGGTCGCGGTCCATCATGATCGTCCGCCCGCAGGCGAGGCAGCGGATCTTGACGTCAGCCCCGAGGCGGACGATTTGGAAAAGCTTGTTTTTCCTCCCGCAGGGATGGGACTTCTTCATCTCGACGGTGTCATAAAGGGAATAGACCTCCCCTTTCACCATGGCTCGTCCTCCATCTTGATGGCAGCCGGAACCTTGGGAAGACCGGGCATCCGGAAAATGTTCCCGGCAAGGGGAATGACGAAGCGGGCTCCCTTGGCGAGCTCGACTTCCCGGATGTGGACGATGTGGTTCCTTGGAACCCCGAGGAGCTTCGCGTCGTCGCTTAGCGAATTCGGGGTCTTGGCCATGCAGACGTAGAAATTCCCATATCCCCGTTTCTCGTAATCGGCCAGCTGGCGCTCGGCCAATTCGCTGTACTCGACGCCGTCGGCCCGATAGATTTCCTTGGCAATCGTCTCGATTTTCCTCTTCAGCGGCCATCCGAGGTCATAAAGGGGGTGGTAGGAAGAACGATTGCTGCCGAGGGCCTCGATGACCTTGTGGGCAAGGCCTACCCCGCCCTTGGCCCCGCGCTCGTAGGCGTCGACGAAGGCAAAGCGGATGTCCTTTTCCCGGAGGAAATCCTCAAGGGTGGCCGTCTCTTCCGGGGCATCGGACAGGAAGTGATTGATGGCGACGATCGAATCCATGCCGAATTTGCGGAGGTTTTCGAGATGGACCAAGAGGTTAGGAATCCCTTTGAGCATGGCCTCGACATTCGGTTGGTCAAGGTCCTCGAACTTGACGCCGCCATGGAGTTTGAGGGCCCTGATCGTCGCGACGACGACCACGAGGCTCGGCATAAAGCCCCCTTCGCGACATGCGATATCAAGGAACTTCTCGGCTCCTAGATCGGCGGCGAAGCCCGCTTCGGTGATGACAAGCGGCGAAAGCTTGAGGGCCAGCTTGGTCGCGATGAGCGAGTTGCAGCCATGGGCAATGTTGGCGAAGGGTCCCCCGTGGATGAAGACCGGATCCCCATAAAGGGTCTGGGCAAGGTTCGGGCGGAGAGCCTTCTTCATAAGGCTCATCACGGCGTGCGAGCACCTAAGGTCGGCCACCGTCACTTCCTTCCCGTCCCGGGTATAGGCGACAACAATCGAGCGAAGGCGTTCATAAAAGTCGTTCTCGTCCCTAGCCAAGCAGAGGATGGCCATCAGCTCGCTGGCGACGGTGATGATGAAACCGTCCTGCCGCGGAATGCCGTTTTTCGCCCCGTTGGCCACGTCGATTTCCCTTAGGGCCCGGTCGTTCATGTCCATCGCCCGCTTCCAAACGACCCGTTCCGGATCGATGTCGAGGCCGAGGGTCCCGTGGAAAAGCTCGTTGTCGATCATCGCCGAGACGAGATTGATCGCGGATGTGAGGGCATGTATGTCGCCGGTGAAATGGAGGTTGATGTCCTCGGCGGGGTAAATGGAGGCCTTCCCGGCGCCGGTGGCCCCGCCCTTGATCCCGAAAACAGGGCCGAGGGCTGGCTCCCGGAGGCAAAGGATGGCGTTTTGCCGCATCTCGCCGAACCCCTCGGCCAAGGCGATGGAGGTCGTCGTCTTCCCTTCGCCCGCCTTCGTCGGGGTAATGGCCGTGACGAGGATGAGCTTCCCGTCCCTTCGAGCATCGGCTTTTTCGGCGATGGAGGAAAGGATTTTGGCTTTGTCGCGCCCGTAGAGCTCGAGGTGGCGTTCCTCGATGCCGGCCTTCTTCGCTACTTCGACAATATCTAAAACCATGCCGATTCCCTCCAGCCTTTGCTTTCTAAGAGAATGATAAAACTTCGCGGCCGATTGTTCTAGAAAACCCGTGCCGATTCGGCTCGAGGTTAATGTCCCGCGGGAAGTTTTTTCCTCAAGATGGCCTCCACCGCCCCATAAGCGAGGGCGAGCCCTGCCGCCGAAGGGACCATCATCATCGAAGCGATGGCCTGCCCCTTCATCGCCGGTGGCTCTTCGCTATGGGCAAAAAGGACCCCGGAGAGGGAAATGCCGCCTTTCCGGGCCTTTTCCTTGAGAGCCCGTCCGAGGGGATCCCCGAGAACCAGGTCAATGGGGGAAAGGCGCACCTTTGTCGGATTGAGGCGGAAGCCCATGCCCAGGGAAGAAAGGACGGGAATCCCCCTTTCCTTCCCGGCCGCGATGAGGCGGAGTTTCCCTTGGACGTCGTCGATGCAGTCGACGAGGACGTCGACCCCGTCGAGGAGTAGTCCGTCGAAGGAAGCGTCGACTTTAAGGAAGAGACGGTCGACGTTGACGTCGGGGTTGATGAGCATCGCCCGCTGATAGGCGGCATCGACCTTCCTTCTCCCGACGTCCTCCGCATCGAAAAGGAGCTGGCGGTTCAGGTTGCTCGGGTCGACGCTATCTCCGTCGATCACGAGAAAAGATTCGACGCCGGCCCGGAGCAAGGCTTCAAAGCACGTCCCCCCGACCCCGCCGAGGCCGGCGATCAAAACGCGGCTCGCGGCCAAGGCCGAGGCCCCCTCCTTACCAAGAAGGAGGGCC
>CASEWT010000032.1 GCA_949291655.1 uncultured Bacillota bacterium | reverse complement strand
CCGTAGGGTCGATTTTACGGAAATCTTCTTCATAAAGTTCCAATATTTCCCTCTTCACCGCATCAACCGCCCCCAGATTATTGGTATTCAAATATGATTTTCATTCGCCTAATCGTATCATAGTTGCCCCTACTCAATGAGCACCTTTCAGTCTACATTAGGTTCAAAGGAGCGCTCTTGAATGTCCAGTTTCAAAGATCTTCGAATCGTCGACAATTTCTATCAGTCGTCGGCTTTCTTCCCGATGCCGACCGTCCTCATCTCGACCCTCGACGACGAGGGGAAGACGACCATTGGGGCCTATAGCCTTGTCTTTCCCTATTACATCGCCGGCAAGGATTATTACGCAATGGTCCTCGAAGCCCGGAACTCCTCGAACACCGCCCAGAACATTCTGAAGCGCGGAAAATGCGCCCTCAATTTCCTTGAGGATTCCTATAGGGATTTCGAGGCGACGGTGAAGCTCGGCTTCCCGGGGCAGACCCCGGCCGAGAAAATGAAGAATTGCCCTTGGGAGCTCGAAAGAGGCTTGGCCGAGGGGGAGCGTCCCCTCGTCATCAAGAAGGCCTATCAGGTCTTCGAGTGCACCTGGGACGACACCCTCGAAGACGCCTACAAGGACAAGGAACGGGTTGGGCAGCTCGACGGGGTCGAGCCTCCTTATCGGAACTTCAACGGCATTACCTCGAAATTCGGCTGCCACTTCATCCTGAAGATCGACAAGATCCTCATGAAGGAGAAGTTCTACGATGCCATCGTGAATGGGGTGAAGGCATCCTCCTTCCCGAAGGTCCCGGTCGATTTCGGTTACCGGGACAGTACCTACTTCTGGTACACCAAGTTCCGCCGGGCCCTCAAATGCCCGATCCCGAACGTCCAGTCCAACAGCCTTGGCTCCGTCCGCTTTGCCGCCGACCGGATCGACCCGGACGTCCATTTCACCGACGAGGCGTGCCTGATGCTTGTTAAAGTCCCGCGCGTCTTCCTCAAGACCGTCCTCAACGGGTGCGTGAAATACGCTAGGGAACACGGCATCAAGACCATCGACGAACAGGTCATGAAGGAAATCAACGACAAGCGGAAGGCCGAGAAAGGGAAGAGATAAGGAGAGGAGCCCTTAGGGCTCCTTTTCTTGCACCTTCATTGAAGCAATATGCCCTTTTCGGTATAATCGCTAAGCGTTATGGAACACAAGCTCGAACTGAGTCCCAAGGAAATCCTTGACGAGAAGTTCACTAAGAACGTCCGCGGCTACGACCCCGATGAGGTCGACGCCTTCCTCGACAAGGTGATCCTCGACTATCAGTCCTTCCTCGCCTACCGCAAGGAAAGCGAGGAGTACATCGCCTCCCTCCGAGGCGAGCTTGCGAAGCGGAGCCTCGACCCGAAGACGAGCGATCGGATCCGGGCCCTCGAGGCCGAGAACGCTTCCCTCCATAACAAGCTCGACCACATTCGGCCCGGGGACGCCCCGACGGCCGAGAACATCGGGCTCATCAACCAGTTGAATCGCCTCTCGGCCTTCGTCCACGAGCTGGGATACGATCCGACGACCCTCGAAAAGAGGAAGTAAGTACCCCGGCCCTGGCGGCAGCTGCCTCCGGGCAGAGGAAAGTCCATGCTCGCACGGCCTGCGACGGCCGTAACGTTTGCGCTAGGCGAAGCGATAAGCCTAGGTACGCGGGAGCGCGTAACGGAGGACGAATGTCTCCCTGAGACAGGAATCCCCAAGGTGCCACAGAGACGAGCCTGCTCGCGAGGGCAGGATGAAACGAGGCAAACCCCGCAAGCGAGAAACCCAAATTTGGTAGGGGAAAGGCGGAGCGCGAAACGAAGCGCCGAGCCTCGGAGCGATCCGAGATTAATTGCCGCCCTCGACAGAACATGGCTTACCGGGCCGGGCACTCACTGGATTGGAGCGCTATGAACCTTCCGACGAAAATCACTTGCACCCGGATCGTCCTCGTCGTTTTGCTTTGGGTCTTCCTCTTTGTCATGGAGGCAGTGCCCGGGAGCCTACTCTATCTTGGCGATAGCGGAATCAACCTCACTTATCTTATCGGATGCATCGTCTTCCTCGTCGCGAGTTTAAGCGACTTCCTCGACGGGTATTTGGCTCGGAAGCGCCACGAGGTGACCGACCTCGGGAAGTTCCTCGACCCGATTGCCGACAAGCTTCTCGTCGACTCGATGCTCATTTATTTGGCCATCCCCCGTTATGGGAATGTTTCGATCAGCCTCGTCTGCGTGATCTTGATGATTGCCCGCGACCTCGTGATCGATGCCTTCCGGCAGGTGGCTGCCGCGAGAGGGACGGTGCTCGCGGCCTCCTATTTCGGGAAGGCCAAGACCGTCCTTCAGATGGTTGCCTTGACCCTCGTCTTCCTCAACGGCTGGCCCTTTTCCTATTTCGACCTCGGATGGGACCCCGCCTTGCGGATCGTTTCCTGGTTCGTCTATCTCGCGACGGCCGTTTCGCTTCTTTCGATGATCGATTACTTGGTCAAGAACCGCTCGGTCCTGAAAGGGGGAAGCAACGGAAATGGTCAGCATTGAGAAAGCCTACAAAGTCATCCAGGCGCTATCGGAGCGCCGTCTTACGATCGCTTCGGTCGAGTCGCTGACCGGAGGGCTTTTTGCTTCGACTCTCTGCTCGGTTCCGGGGGCGAGCAAGGTGCTGAAGGGTGGCTTTGTCACCTATACGCCGGAGGCCAAGCACGAACTGGTTGGCGTTTCCCTTTCCGACATCGACCGCCTTGGGGTCGTGAGCGAGAAGGTCGCCGCCGAGATGGCCATTGGGGGACTCCGTCGCCTCAAGTCCGACATCGCCGTTTCCTTCACCGGGAACGCCGGTCCGACGGCCGAGCCGGGCGAAGCCCCGGTCGGGAGGGTCGAGATGTGCATCGCAACCAAGAAAGGGCACGTCTCGATGGGACAGGACTTTTCCGGAACCCGCAACGAAATCCGCGAAAAAGCCGTTGAGATGATGCTCGATGCCCTGATTTCGATATATGCCTGAGGGCCCAAATGCCCTTTTGCCCTCTATATGTATTTGGAGGTACTTGCATGGTAGAAAAACCGACAACCGACAAAGACGAAGCTCTCGACGCCGCCCTTAAGGCCATCGAGAAAGCCTACGGCCGCGGGGCCGTCATGAAGATGGGGGAGCAGCCCCACGTCGATTTGAACGTCATCCCGAGCGGTTCCCTTTTGCTCAACCAAGCCCTTGGGGTAGGAGGCTATCCGCGAGGCCGGATCGTCGAAATCTACGGGCCCGAGAGCTCGGGTAAGACGACCTTGGCCCTCGAGGCGGTGAGCGAGGCCCAGAAAGCCGGTGGCCGGGCGGCCTACATCGATGCCGAACACGCGATCGACCCGGAATACGCCGCCCACCTCGGAGTCGACATCGACGAACTCATTCTTTCCCAGCCCGACAGCGGGGAACAGGCTCTCGAAATCGTCGACATGCTCGCCTCTTCCGGCGCCATCGACATCATAGTCGTCGACTCGGTCGCCGCCCTCGTTCCCCAAGCCGAGCTTGACGGGGTCATGTCGGACAACCAAGTCGGCCTTCAGGCCCGCCTCATGTCCAAGGGCATGCGGAAGCTGGCCGGCATCCTGGCCAAGAGCCAATGCCTTGTCATATTTATCAACCAACTCCGCGAGAAAGTCGGCGTCGTTTACGGAAATCCAGAGACGACGACCGGCGGCCGGGCCCTCAAGTTCTATGCTTCGATCCGCCTCGACATCCGGCGGGCCGAAGCCATCAAGAACGGCTCGGAAATCGTTGGGAACTCCGTCCGCGTCAAAGTCGTCAAGAACAAGGTGGCCCCGCCTTTCAAGAGCTGCACCATCGAGATCGTTTACGGCAAAGGCATTTCCAAGAGCGGGGAGATCGTCGATCTCGGGGTCGAATACGGCCTCCTCAAGAAGAGCGGCAACTGGTACCAGCTCGGCGAGGACAAGATCGGCAACGGCAAGGAGGCGGCCAAGGGCTACCTCGAAGCCAACCCCGAGACGATGAAGAAACTCGAGGACGAAATCGTCGTCAAGCTGAAGGGCGAATGAAGGAGGGGGAGCAATCCCCCCTTTTTTGCTGCCGATTCGCTTTGGGAAGCCCTTTTGCCCCCTCAATGGTCGCTTGTTTTCCTTACGATATTTGCTTAGAACGGCAAATCGTCCAAAATAGGGGCGTTTTAGGGAGGTTTTCTCATGAAACGAACGTTTTTTGGGGGTCTTGCCCTCGCCCTTCTCCTGACTTCGTGCGGGAACGAAGGCCCGCAAGGGGTCTTCGAAAAGGCGTTGGTCGATGCCAATTTGCCCGAGGAAACCGCGCTTTTCTATTCTTCGGCCCAGAAGGAAAACCTCGACCTTCAAAGCGCCCTTGGCTCCGGCTACGTCCTCGCGGAGGACCTTTCCTTGAGCCGGGGAGCGGCGGTGTATTCGGCCCCGAACGGGGGGCACATGGTCTATTCCCTTTATGCCGGCGAGGCCATCGGGACTTCCTTCGACGGATCCTATTCCGTCTACGATAGCGACGTCGCCGGCTTCTACCTTTACTGCGAAGACGGGGAAACGGCCGCCGTCTACGACGGCCTCGGGAACTGTCTTTACGAAGGAACCCCCGTTTTGGGAATCGCCTTTTCCGAAGGCTATCGCAACGGCCAATACGAGGTGCGGATGTCCGGCCTCGACGCTTCCATGGGGCTCGTCGACCAAACGCATTGCTACGTTCCCTCGGAAGAGGGCGACATGGTCCCCGTCCTCGTCGAATGGTCGCTTGCCCAATTCCCCGGGAGCGCCTCCACGGCGATTGACCTTTCCCCTTACGGGCTCGAGGGAATGAGCCTCGTTAGCAAAGGCGACTGGACTTGCTACGTCGTCGACGGAATCGGCGGGATAAGAAGCTTCTTCACCCGTCCCCATTATCCATCCGCCTCCTCGTCGAGCAGCTACTTTGCCGGCGGCTATCTGGTGGGCCAGTTCTCGTTGCCTCTTCTCGACGACGCCGAGGAGTACGACTATTTCGACGAGGGAATCAAATACGACCTCGTTGGCTATCGGATCGACCTCTTGAGCGGGAACGTCGAGTCTTTCGAACCCGGATACGTCATCGCTTCTTCCTCGGCATTGGGGACCAACGAAGTCATCAACGATCCGAGCGGGTCGCCGACGCTAGTTCCCCTCTTAGTCACCCTTATCACCGAGCGCAAGGCCCTCGGGGCTTTGGTCGAGGTCCTTCTCGACGCTAGCGGGAACATCGCCTACGAGACCAACGGGATCGCTCCCGGGGCTTTCGTCAAGATGGGCAACGGATCGTATTTCAACTCCGAGAGCCGCTGCCTTTACGACGAAAACCTCGTCCTTCTCCACGATCTTTCCGGCCTGACGGCCGCCTACCTCCCGGGGCCCGATGCCATCCTCCTCCAAAACGGGACGATGGAGGCCCTCCTTTCTCCCGACGGAACCTTCCTCATTCCCTTTGCCGAGCAGTCGATCGTCGCCCCTTCCGAAGGCTACCCCATCGTCTATTGCCTTGGGACCGATACCCTTCGCTCCTATGAGGTCAGCTACGGCGAGGAAGGCTACGCCCTCGGCAATTCCATTGCCCTCAAGAACCTCAACGACGGCTATTCCTACGCCCTTTCCGAGGCCGGGTTCGGGCTCTATTCCCTCGTCGGGCTGAACGGGGAAGGAAGCCTCGCGAGCCTCGACGTCTATTTCAACAACGAGTGCCTCGACAGCCGGTCCGGGACCCTGTCCGTCGACATGACGAGAAAGGCCCCGAGCCTCGGGCGCGGCTACGTCCGGATGGACATCGACGAGGGAAGCGGGGAAGGAGAGACGGTCCTTTATCGTTTCCAAGCGTAGCCCGCTATGGCGGAAGGCGGCGAAGAAGGATACAATCGTTATCGAGCCTTCCCGCCCGGAATCTCAATCTGTCATGGGCCTCGCCCATTTCAATAGAGCGCAATCGACATCTTTTGCCTGAATGTAACCCCGGAACGGAGGTCTCGTAAGGAGAACCACCGATGTTTTATCTCGACATTTCCGAAACGGTGCTCGGCCTTTCGATTGCCGGCGCTTTCCTCGTCGGGGCGGCCCTTATTGCCGTCCTCTTCCTCGTCCTTGGGCCCAAGCTCGCCAAGAAGAACGCCAACCGCGAGGCTAAGCAGATTCTGAAGGAGGCCGAGACGAAGGCCGAAAGGATCAAGAAGAACGCCGAGCTCGACGCCAAGCAAGCCGCCTTCGAGAAGAAGCAGGAAACCCAGAACGAAATCCGCGAGATGAAGAGCGAAGTCCTCGCCCAGCAAAACAACCTCGCGATGCGGGAAAAGACGATCGACCAGCGCGACCGCGCCCTTCTCGAACGGGAGAGAGCCATCGAGGAGAAAAACGAGATCCTCGCTTCGAAGATCGCCGCCAACGACCGGAAGGCCGAAGACCTCGACAAAAAGATCCAGGACATCATTGCCGAACTCGAGAAAGTCTCCGGCATGTCGACGAAGGAGGCCCATGACGAAATCATGGCCCGGGTCGAAAGCCGGATGGCCAGCGAAATCGCCTCTTACATCAAAAACGCCGAGGACGAGGCCCGCGACACGGCCGAGGCCAAGGCCAAGGACCTCCTGAGCCTCGCTTGCGACAAGTATGCCCAGGAAGTCACGACCGAGCGGACGGTGGCCGTCATTGCCCTCCCGACCGATGAGCTGAAGGGCCGGATCATCGGCCGCGAAGGAAGGAACATCCGCGTCCTCGAGCAGACCCTCGGGGTCGACCTCGTCATCGACGATACCCCGGAGGCCATCACCGTCTCCTGCTTCAACCCGATTCGCCGGGAAATCGCCCGGCGGACCCTCGAGGCCCTCGTTCGCGATGGGCGGATCCAGCCGGGAAGAATCGAGGACATCGCCGCCAAGATGAAGAAGGAAGTCGAAACCGAGACTGCCAAGGCCGGCGAAGAGGCCGCCAACAAGCTCGGCCTTCCGCGGATCCGCCGCGAGCTCCTCGCCCAGCTTGGGAAGCTGAAGTACCGGACCTCCTATGGTCAAAACGCCCTCATGCATTCTGTTGAGGTCGCCCATCTCTCGGGTATCATGGCCGCCGAGCTCGGCCTTGACCAGAACCTCGCCAAGCGGGCGGGCCTCCTCCACGACATCGGTAAGGCCGTCGACTTCGAAGCCGAGGGCAGCCACGTCGCCCTCGGGGCCGATCTCGCTAGGAAGTTCGGGGAGCCCGACGTCGTCGTCAACGCCATCGAGTCCCATCACGGGGACGTCGAGGCCAAGTACGTCATTTCTCACCTCGTGGCGGCGGCCGACACCCTTTCGGCGGCTCGTCCCGGGGCCCGGAGCGAGACGATGGAAACCTATGTCAAGCGGATTGCCCAGCTCGAGGAAATCGCCAAGGGCTTCGACGGGGTCCAGCAAGCCTATGCCGTCCAGGCCGGGCGCGAGATCCGGGTCATGGTCATCCCCGAGAAGGTCTCCGATAGCGAGGCCGTGAAATTGGCTGTCCAGATGAAGGACAAGATCGAGTCGACGATGACCTATCCCGGCCAGATCAAGGTCAACGTCATCCGGGAATACCGGGCGGTGGAGACGGCCAAGTAAAATGCGCGTTCTCTTCTTCGGGGACGTCGTCGGAAGGAGCGGGCTAAAGGCCCTCTCCTTCTTTTTAGGCCCCCTCAAGGAAGAGACGAAAGCCGACTTCGTCATCGTAAACGGGGAGAACGCCGCCCTCGACGGCCGCGGGCTCACCTATGACGACTACCTTGAAATCTATGGGGCGGGGGCCGATTGCGTGACCCTAGGCAACCACTTCGACCGGAAAGGGGATATTCTCGCCCATCTCGACGAGGAAAAGGGACTCGTCCGGCCAGCCGGCTGGCTCGAGGAGAAGCGGGGGCTTGCTTCCCGGGTCTACTACGTGGAAGGCCACGGGCGCATCCGGGTGAGCAACGTCCTTGGTCAAGGGATGATGGACCGCGACTATGCCTCGCCTTACGAGGCTATCGATACCATCCTCCGGGAAAGCGACGAAGAAGTGCATTTCGTCGATTTCCATGCCGAGTCGACGAGCGAGAAAGGCCTTTTTTCCCATTACGTCGCCGGAAGGGTCTCGGCGGTCCTCGGGACCCATACCCATGTCCAGACTTCCGACGAGCGAATTCTAGAAGGGCATACGGCCTTCATAAGCGATGTCGGGATGTGCGGGGAC
Source organism: uncultured Bacillota bacterium (assembly GCA_949291655.1). Lineage (GTDB taxonomy): Bacteria > Bacillota_I > Bacilli_A > RFN20 > CAG-826 > UBA4951. Next base: position 2,369 of record CASEWT010000032.1, on the reverse strand, counting down.
TACGAGGGTATCATCGGCTTCGATGCCCAAACGACACTCGACAAGTTCATCCGCGGACGGCGGCTTTCCATCCGCCCCGGAAGCGGGGATGTCGGGATGGTGAATGCCGTCCTCATCGACGTCGACGAGCATAGCGGGGCCGCGCGTAGCATCAAGCGGATCAATCGAAAGGAAAGATATGAGCATCAATAGGCTATCGGTCGCCTGCGAGGCGTTAGCCGCCGGGCGGACGGAGACGAAGCGGACGCGCTTCGACGGGAAAATCCCCGCCGTCTTGAAGGCCAAGTATGAAGGGAAGGCCTATTTCGTTAAAACGTACGGCTGCCAAGGCAACGTCCGGGACGGGGAGACGATGGCGGGGCTTCTTGCCCTCCTCGGGATGCGCGAGGCGAAAGAGGAAAAGGAAGCCTCGATTGCCATCATCAACACCTGTGCCGTCCGGGAAAACGCCGAGGAAAAGATTTACGGGGAAATCGGCCTCTACAAGGAAAATTACCAAAAGGACAAGGATTTTGCGTTGGTTATCGCCGGCTGCGCGATGGCCATCGACGGTCTTGGCGAGGAAATCATGGCCCGTTACCCCTGGGTGAAGCTAGTCATCTCTACCCACGAGGTCGGGGACCTTCTTTCCCTTTTGGCGGAAGCCCTCGAAAGGAGAACGATCAACGTCCGACCCCTCCTCGGGGAAATCGTCGAGGGGCTTCCGGTCCGGCGGCTCGACGAGAACAAAGCCTATGTCAACATTTCCTTCGGCTGCGACAAGTTCTGCACCTATTGCATCGTTCCCTACGCCCGGGGCCGCGAGCGGAGCCGGAAGAAAGAAGACATCCTTGAAGAATGCCGGGAGCTTGTCTCTTCCGGCTACAAGGAAATCACCCTCCTTGGGCAAAACGTCAATTCCTATGGGCTCGATAGCAAAGACGGCTATCTTTTCGCCGACCTTCTCCGCGAGGTTGCCGCGACGGGGATTCCCCGCCTTCGCTTCCTTACTTCCTACCCAAGCGTCTTCAACCGGGAGATGGCCGAGGCGATGGCCGCCTGCCCCAATGTCTGCCCATCTCTCCATTTCCCCGTCCAAAGCGGGTCGACCTCTTGCCTCCGGCGGATGGGGCGGCGTTATAGCCGCGAGGAATATCTCGAGCGATTAAGGGAAATCCGCTCGATCGTCCCCGGATTGGCCGTCTCGACCGACATCATCGTCGGCTTCCCGGGGGAGAGCGAAGAAGAGTTCGCCGAAACCCTTTCCCTCGTCGAGGAGGCCGGCTACGCCTCGGCCTTCACCTTCATCTATTCCCCGCGCCCGGGAACCCCGGCCGCGAGGATGGAACAGGTTCCGCCCGAGGTGAGCCATGAGCGTTTCCTCCGCCTCAAGGACGCGGTGGAACGCTCGACTTCCGCCTATGCCGCGGCCTTTGTCGGGAAAACGGTCGAGGTCCTTGTCGACGGCCCTTCCAAGAAAGATCCCGGCATCCTTTCGGGCTACACGGTCGAGGGGAAACTCGTCAACCTCCCGGGGCCTTCCTACCTCAAGGGGTGCCTCGTTAAGGCGAAGATCATCGAAAGCAAGACTTTCCACCTCCGGGGCGAGCTTGCCGAGGATCCCCTCTACGCGAAAGCCCGGGACGTCTCCTACCTTCTTTCCCTCCAGGAGGAAACGAGGCTCGCGAAAGCCAAGATCGCCGACCCTTCGAGCCTTGCCCACCTCCGGGAAATCGACGAGAAGCTGAAAGCCGCCCAGAAGAAGCTGGCCCTCGCCATCGGGAATGCCGAAGCCCATAAGAAGGCCAAGGAGGAATACGAACTCCTCCTTTCATCCATCGAAAGCGACCCCTTGGCCGTCAATTACCGCCGGGAACACGCCTACCTCGCCGACGAATTGGCGACCATTCGGGGAATGCTCGAACGATGATCGTTTCCCTTCTCGGAGCCACGGCCTCAGGCAAAAGCGCCCTCGCCCTCGCCCTCGCCAAGCGCTTCGACCTTGTCATCTGCAACGCCGATCCCTTCCAGACTTACCGGGGGATGGACATTCTTTCCGCCGCGCCGAGCAAGGAGGAAAGGGAGGAAGTGCCCCACCTCCTTTACGGCTTCCAAGATCCCGACCGCCCCTACGACATCGCTGCTTATCAGACCGATGCCCGCGCGGCCATCAAGGAGGTTCAAGGAGAGGGAAAGGTTCCCCTTTTGGTCGGGGGAAGCGGGCTCTACATGCGGGCGGTAACCTTCGACTATTCCCTTCCCAAGGAAGTGAACAAAATCGACATGAGCCGCTTTTCCGCGTATTCGGACGGAGATTTGCATGCGGTTTTGGCCAAACTCGACCCGAAGGAGGCAGCCAAGATTCACCCCCATAACCGCGTCCGCGTCCA
>CASEWT010000031.1 GCA_949291655.1 uncultured Bacillota bacterium | reverse complement strand
CATGAGCTCCGGAAAGCGAGCAAAGATGAACGAGTCTCTTAAGGAAATGCGAAAGGGAATTTGGGATTCCTTTCGGAAAAACTATGCCAAATCCCTTCCCAATATCGCGATTTTCGTCCTTGTGAGCCTGGCCGTCGGAGCCCTTACGATGGCTCTTTACTACGTATCGGGACAGGTGGCTCTTCTAGCGGTGAGTTTCCTTCTGATTCCCTTCGTATTCGCTTTCCAGTCTTCCTACCAACTTCGGGAATCGACGACCCTCTCGGGCGTTCCGAGCGCCCTGACCCGTTTCGGAACCTACTACTCCCCGCTCAACTTCGGCTCTTACCGGCTTGTCCGGAACTTCCTTTGGAGCTATCTCATCTCGATGGCCGTGAGCTATGGAACGGTGATGATTCTTGTTGCCTCGCGCCTTGGCGATCCCTCCTTTGCCGAAACGATCAATTCCTTGACCGAGCATTTTGCCCTGGGGGAAATGGATCAGGTCTCGGCCATCCTTGCCGAAGAGCCGTTCCGAAGCATGATCATGGCCTCGGCCTTGGCGAGCATGGTTTCGTACCTTGCCTTCAATTTCTATTTCTTCTTCCGGGCTCTCCCGATTCCCTATGTCGACGGCAACGTGAAGAATGCTCCCGCTCGCCTCAAGGTGGCGATCTTCCGGGGCGGGAAGCGGATGGCCGGCTCCTCGTTCGAGAAGCAATATTGGTACCTGATGTGGCCGGTCTTCGTCCTCGCGGCGGCTTTCCTCGGGCTTGGGACCTACCTGGGCTATCTTCTTTTCGCCGGAATCGTTCCGGGTGGCGATCCCTTCATCGTCGGAAGCCTTGCCCCTCTCTTCGGCTTCTTCCTCGCCATCATTCCCCTCGCCTTCGTGGCCCCGTATTTCTTCGAATGCCTTTTGGCCATTCAGGAAGCCAATGGGAAAGCCTACGGCCAGTACGGCTATAGCCTCATCCGCCAGAATCTCGAGTACCTTCGGGCGGCCGAGCGGATGCGGCAGGAACAGGCTTCCAACCTCGAGGAAACGCTGAAGAACATGGAGCAGAACGACGACGTCGTCGACGTTGAGGCCAAGGAAAAGGAACCCGGCGAGGATGGGACATCCTCGGACGAGACCCCCTCCAAGGACGATTACGGGCGAAGCGATTCCCATCGGGATTAGCTTTCCTCCCTGCTAAGAGGCTCCCCGAGCGGGAGTCTTTTCTTTCTTAGATGAGCGTCTGGGAGGAGCGTGAAATTGGACCGAAAACTGAGGTAGATTTTATCCTCGAAAATGCTTTGGTGACACTACCCAAGAAAACAAAAACCCCGATTCTATCGGGGCTATTTGTTTCTGGAGCAAGTGGCGGGAATCGAACCCGTGTATTTACCTTGGCAAGGTAATGTTCTACCATTGAACTACACCTGCACGACCCTTTCGGGCTTCGACATTATATTGATTGGGGCTAGGAAGCGCAAGTAGATATTAATACCCCTTTATCTTATAATCGCTCCGCGCGAGGACATGCACATGATTTCGAACGAAGAATTGGCCGAATTGCTCTTTCCGGAGGTAAGGGAAACGCTTGAGGACCTCGAGAAACGCTTCCCCCCGAGAAGCCTGCCGGAGGGTGCCGAGGTTACCCGTTTTGCCCCCTCTCCGACTGGCTTCCTCCATACCGGCTCCCTTTTCACGGAGATGATTGCCTATTACGTGGCCAAGCAAAGCCACGGGGTGTTTTTCTTCCGCCTTGAAGATACCGATACCAAGCGGACGATTCCCGGGGCTGCCAAGGACCTCATCGACCAGCTTCGCGAATTCAATCTCGCCCACGAGGAAGGCTATTTTCCCGAAGGCGACGTCGGTGCCTATGGGCCTTACCAGCAAAGCAAGAGGGCCGACATCTACAAGGTAGGCATCAAGCACTTGCTCAAGATCGGCCGCGCCTATCCCGATTTCTGCTCGAGCGAAGACCTCGAGAAGATCAGGAAGGCTCAGGAAGAAAGCAAGGTCGTCCCCGGCTACTACGGGATCTATGCCCGCGACCGGAACCTCACTAATGACGAGCGCGCCGCCCGGATCAAGGCCGGCGAGCCTTGGGTCATTCGCTTCAAATCCCTTTCCAACCACGATCGGAAGATGGTTTTCCACGACGAGATCCGCGGTGACCTTGAAATCCAGGAGAACGACATCGACGTCGTCATCTACAAGTCCGACGGCCTTCCGACCTATCACTTCGCCCATGTCATGGACGATCATTTCATGCATACGACCCTCGTTAACCGCGGGGAGGAGTGGATTCCCTCGACCCCGACCCACCTCGAACTTTTCTCCGCCTTCGGTTGGGAGGCGCCCAAATACGCCCATCTCCCCGTCATCATGAAGCTCGACCACGGAAACAAGCGGAAACTCTCCAAGCGGAAGGATCCGGAAGCGGCCGTCAGCTTCTTCCTTGGGCAAGGCTATCCGGTCGAAGGGGTCAAGATCTACCTCATGTCGATTGCCAATAGCAACTTCGAGGAGTGGTGCATCGCGAATAAGAAATACACCCTTGACGGCTTCCTTTTCTCCTTTGGCAAGATGAGCCTCGACGGAGCCCTTTTCGACCTCGACAAGCTTTCCTATTTCTCCAAGGAAGCCATCGCCGGGATGGATATCGACCGCTTCTACAAAGAGGTCGAGGGTTACGCCCGGAAGCATAATCCCGAGCTTCTTTCCCGCCTCGAGGCGGACCCGTCCTATTTCAAGAAGATCCTGAACATCGAGCGCGAACGCCCGAATCCGCGGAAAGACTACGCGAAGTTCTCCGACATTCTCCCGGCGACCCGTTTCTTCTTCGATGACGAGTATGAACAAATCAAGGCCCCGGGCCTACCTTTCGACGAGCATTTCGATACCTCCTTCGTGAAGGAATTCCTCGCGGACGTCGCCGCCAACATGGCCTATGGGCCTGACGAAGCGACGTGGTGGAACTCGGTCAAGGAAATCGCCTCCCGACACGGCTTTGCTGCCGTCAATAAGGAATACAAGGCCAACCCCGAAGCCTTCAAAGGCAACATGGCCGCGGCCTCTTCCCTCATCCGCGTTGCCCTGACCGGCAGCAAGGATTCGCCCTCGATGTACGAAATCATTTCTATCATCGGGAAGGATCGCGTCGCCAAGCGCTTGCAAACGGCGCTCGATTAGCATAGGATAAAGCCCCGGAAAAGTCCTCGAGCTTTTCCGGACATGGCCCTGTGGTCAAGCGGCTAAGACGCAACCCTCTCAAGGTTGAATCCCGGGTTCGATTCCCGGCTGGGTCACCACTTGCGAGCAAAGCCTATGGCGCGTCGACGTCATAGGCTTTTTCTTTCCTTAGGGTTTCCCGCGCCGAATTGCCGCTTGTGCCAGCCGAGTGTAGAGGTTCTTTCCTGGCCAAGGAACGAAAAAAGAGGGCCGGGATTGTTTCCTCCCCCAGCCCTCCTCTTCCTATTCTTCCGCTTTGAAGAGCTTTTCTTCGCTTATCTTTCCGGAACTGAGCAAGTAAGTGAAGACGATGTTCGCAAGCCCTAAGCCGAAGATGAGGACGATGCCAGCCATGACCATGAAGGGCCCGGCCCCATTGGGTTCGACGAATTCGGTGGGATCCTCGCTCACCTTGACCAGGGCCACCCCGATGATCGCGAAGATGATGCCGAAGAGCTCGAGCCCGCCGCAGCCGAGCAAATGCAAGAGAGGTTTCTTTGGGTAGCGGCTTTTGGCGCTTTTGTAGCCCCCTATGAAATACCCCGCCGCGCCTGCTGCTAAGCCGAGGACGAAGAGGATCAAGGCAACGGCATTGAAGTCGCGTTGGAAGAAGAGCTCGAGCAAACTGACGCTCATCCTTCCATATGAGTAATAAGGAACGAAGAAGCCCACGGCGAGCAAGATGACCCCGACAAGAGCAAGGATGCCCAAGGCCCGGCCGAGCTTTTTCTTGCTATCCGCCGTTTTCCTAGCCTCCCCTTTGCTCCCTCGCTTCGTCTTTTCCGAGGTTTCGGAGGGAGGCTGACCTTCGGCCTTTTTTCCCAATAGGTAATCGATGCTCACGTTGAAGTAATCGGCAATCCTTTCCAGATTGTCGATTCCCGGGGACCCGGCATCGGACTCCCATTTGCTGATGGCTTGCCTGGTCACGAATAAAACGTCGGCCAGCTCTTCTTGGCTCATGCCTTTTTCCTTGCGGAGCTCGGCGATGATTTTTCCTGTTGTTTTCACTTTGAACAACCTCCTGCGGCTTCATTTTTAACGTATCGCCTTTTGATTGAGAAGCAACGAGGCGTTGCAGGCAACCCGTCGTTTCCTTTCCTCCGTTTTCGGCCCTCCATTGTCGGTCTCCGCTTCCCTTGTTTTGCTAGACTGAGGATAATCGTCGACGGTGATGAAGTAACTCTGACACAGGGAGATTTCGTCAAGGTCGATCCCCAAGGCATATGCTTGCCGGCGGGGGTGGAATGACCTCCCTTTGCATCCAAACCAAGGCCGGGTCCCTCGAGGAATTCACCGGTGGCGATGCGATAATCGTTTAGCCGAGGAGAAAGACGGAGGCCGGGGACGCCCGGTCTTCTTTTCTTGTGATTTTCTCTCTAAACTTGGAAGAAAGAGAGGAGGCACAATGGCGAAAAAGAAGGAGCATTTCGAGGGAACGATCGTCATCGGCGATCCTTGCTCGATGGTTTCATGCGAAGAGGATTGGCAGACGGCGAAGTGGGGCGAAAGGATGGATGCCCTCGGCATTGGCGCCTTTCTATCTATCGAGTTTGAAGAGGACATACGGGAAATCGTCGACGATAGGGGGCCGGTCCTTGGGGAGTTCTGCACGGACTCCTGCGTCGTCGTTGTCGTTGGCCTGGAGGATCTTCTTAAGTACAACCCCCCCTTCAAGAGTGAGCTGGCATCCTATCCTCAGAATTTCACCGTCATCAAAGACTTCATGGGCGATGTCACTTACCGCAAAAAAGGGGACGAGTGCCAAATCGTTGGCAAAGGAAACGTCGATTTTGCCAGTCGTTCAAAGGACGAATAGCGGCCTTTAAGAAAGGACTTCTCCAGTTACCAAAACGCTTGCTGGCCGGTTTCTGAATTCGTTTTCCGATAAAATAGGCGGCTTTTGCCGCTTATTTCAGCGTTCCTTGAGCAGACGGCTGGGGGCAAGCTCCTCGATGAGGGCCGCTAGGTCCTCTTCCGTCTCCGGGAACCCGCGGTCCATCCAGGCGCTTATCGTTGCGTCGATTCCACCAAGGAAGAAACTGGTCGAATAGAGGATGCGTTCATCGATGATTGCCTGTCCGCTTCTTGGGAGGGAGATGGTTTTAAGGAGGCTAGCAAAATCGTCTTTCTCCCCGAATAGGTACCCGTTTTTCTTGTAGGCCCGGTACCAGTTGGGGTGGGCTTTGATAAATCTCAGAAAAGGGACGAGATGGGTCCGGTCGACGATTTCTTCATTGCTTCTTCCTTCGGGAAACAGCGCGAAGAGCTCGCGCATGGCTTGTTCCTTCGAGGCAGATAGGAGGTCGAAAGTATTGTCGAAGTTGGCATAAAACGACGAGCGGTGGACGCCGGCCGCTTTCGTCAGTTCGGTGACCGTTATTTCCGAGAAAGGCTTCAGGTCGAGGATCTTAAAGAAAGCGTGGATGAGGCGTTCCCGGGTCGATTCGACAATTTTGCCCTTTCTTGTCGTTTCCGCGAGCCGGTATTCCGGATTCAATGTAGACACGGCCGCATGATAGCGGGCCGCGTCAAAGAAGGACAAGGAGGTCCAAAATGGAAAAACTTGACGAAGAAAAGTTGAGGGCGGAATACACCCCGAAAGTCGACGGGAGGTTGGAACGGGCCAAGAAACTCGATCGGGAGTGCAAGCTTCCCCCGATGATTGCCGCGTATGCTTTGGGCATCGTCGGAGCCCTTTTGCTGGGGGTCGGCATGTGCCTTGCCATGAATGTTATCGGGAGCGGCCCCATTGCGATGGGCGTCGGCATCGCGGTCGGTTTGCTAGGGATCGCCGCCATTGCCGTCAACTATCCGCTGTACCTCAAATTTCTGGCCAAAAGGAAGGAAAAGTTCTCCTCAAGCATTCTTCTGACCCTCAACGAAAAGGACTGAGATTGTCTTTTGTCCCGGGGTCGGGGGAAGCATCGGCCAAACTCCTCTCGACGCTTTTGGGGATTCGCGTTTGCTTTTCCTTCCGGAAAGGGAATGGCTGCGGTAGGATAGGGCGATTGTGTTTTCGGAGGGCATTATGGCCAAGTTCGTCATCGTTACCGGCGGCGTTGTTTCTTCCTTGGGCAAGGGAATCTTCGCTTCGAGCCTCGGGCTCCTTTTGAAGAGCCGGGGGCTCAAGGTCTTCCACCAGAAGTACGATCCTTATCTCAACGTCGACCCCGGGACGATGTCCCCTTACCAGCACGGTGAGGTCTACGTGACGAAAGATGGCGCCGAGACCGACCTCGACCTCGGCCATTATGAGCGGTGGTGCGATATCGACCTCACGAAGGAGAGTTCGATTACTTCCGGGAAGATCTACAGCGCCGTCCTCGAGAAGGAGCGCCGCGGGGACTACCTCGGCGCGACCGTCCAGGTCATTCCCCACGTGACCAACGAGATCAAAGCCCGCCTCTATGAAGGGGCTCGGGTTTCCTGCGCCGACGTCGTCATTGCCGAGATCGGCGGGACGGTCGGCGACATCGAGTCCCTCCCTTTCCTCGAAGCCATGCGCCAAGCCCGCCTCGAGCTCGGGCGCGACCAAGTGATGTTCATCCATAACACCCTGGTTCCCTATCTTCCTTCGAGCGAAGAGAGCAAGACGAAGCCGACGCAGCATAGCGTCAAGGAACTTTCGGGTCTCGGCATCCAGCCCGATGGCATTGTCCTTCGGAGCGAGGTTCCCCTTCGGGAAAGCGCCAAGGAGAAGATTTCCCTCTTCTGCAACGTCCCGCGAAAAGGCGTTTTCGAAGCCGACGACCTAAAGAACGTCTACGAACTTCCCTTCCGCCTCCACGAACAGGGACTCGACGATTTCGTCCTAGCCCAGTTTGGGCTCGCGGCCCCGGCGGCCGATCTTTGCCCGTGGCAAGGATGGGTCGATTCGATGAAAAACGCGAAGAAGAGGGTCAAGATAGCCCTCGTCGGCAAGTACGTCGAGCTAAAGGACGCCTATCTCTCGGTCCGAAGCGCCCTCCGCCATGCCGGTTATCCCCGCGGCTACGAAGTGGACATCGATTACGTCAAGGCGACCGACATCACCCGCGATAACGCTTCTTCCTTCCTGGCCTCGTGCGACGGAATCCTTGTCCCGGGCGGTTTCGGCGAGCGGGGGAGCGAAGGGAAGAAGGCCGCGATTGCCTATGCTCGCGAAAAAGGAATTCCCTTCCTTGGCATTTGCTTCGGCATGCAGATGGCCATCGTCGAATTTGCCGAGGACGTCATGGGACTTAAGGGCGCGAACACGACCGAATTCGATCCTTCCACCCCTTACCCGGTCGTCGACCTTCTCCACAACCAGTACAGCGGAATCAATATGGGAGGCACCCTGAGGCTTGGCAACTATGCCTGCGCCCTCAAAGCGGAGAGTTTGGCTCGTCGCCTTTATGGGACGGACGTCGTCGAAGAACGCCATCGCCATCGTTACGAGTTCAATTCCCGCTTCAAGGAGGACTTTGAGAAAGCCGGCTTCGTCTTCTCGGGCGAAAACCCGGAAAGCGGTCTTTCCGAAATCGTCGAACTGCCCTCGCACCCCTTCTTCATCGCCTGCCAGTTCCACCCGGAATTCACTTCGCGCCCCCTTCGGCCGAATCCTTTGTTCCAAGGGTTCGTCGACGCTTCCATCGCCCATCAAAAGGAGCCTAAGTGAGCAAGAAAGCCCTCCTCATTGCCTCGACTTCGTCCGGGCATGGGCGGGGGCTTCATTTCCTTTCCCGGGTCACCGAAGGGCTTCGTTCTGCTTACGATGAGCTTAGCGTTTTCGTCTCGCCAAGCCAGGAAGAGGGGAAGGAAAAGGCCGTTACCGCCGCTCTTGAGGGATGCGAGATCATCGTTCTCGGAGGCGACGGCACTTTCAATGCCGTGGTTAACGATTTGGCTCCGCTTGGCCTTTGCCCGACGGTCGGCTACGTCAATGCCGGGACCCTTGGGGACGTTGGGCGGAACTTCGGGGTTTCTTCCCGCCTCGGAAAGGCGATCAAAATCATCAGGGCCGGGAAAAGCGCCCCCTTTGACGTCGTAGAAGCCGCAAGTCATGAAAAGACGGCCTATTTCGCCTATATGATGGCTTGCGGCATCTATAGCGAGATTCCTTACGTTTCCCAAGGCCGGAGGAAAGCCGTGCTAGGACGTTTCGACTACTACCGCCTGGCCCTTCGCGACGCCTTGAAGAAAAGCGAGGTCCGCTATGCGCTTATGGGCGCGGGCATACGAAAAGAAGGAAAAAGCCCCTTTCTTCTCTTCTTGAACGGCGAGCGAGTGGCCGGCTTTCGGGTCAATCGCCTCGCGAATTGCTCCGACGGGAAATTCGAGGCCTTCGTGGCCGAGCCCGGGGCCTTTAACGGCCTTCTGCATTACCTTTCAAAGAAAAAGCTGTTCGTCTCCTCCTTTTCTTCTTGCCATGTCGAAGTCGACGAAAATACCCTTTGGTGCCTGGATGGAGAACCTCTTTTAAGAGGTTCGGTCAGCCTCAAATGTCTTCCGTCGGCCTTTCGCGTCTATTCGGTCGGGAAATGAAAAGGCCGCCTTTTTCCATTATCTCCGCAAAACCCCTATAAAACCGCTTTCAATCGAAATGAATCTTGTTAAAATACGCTCTAGAGGTAACAGAACATGAAAATGAGGAAAACATCCACTGTCCTTACCGTCGTTGCCATCGTGCTCGCGGTACTCTCCATCGGCGTCCTCCTCTTCACCCCGGCCATGCTCGGGGATCGGCTGAATAGCCTAAAGGATGCCAGCGGCGCTATCATCGCCGTTCCGGGTTATTTGACCGGGAACATCATCAACGGCGAAATGCCTGGCATCATCGATGTCTGGCGCGGGAATGCTGGAAGCGGAGGCCTCCTAACGGCTTGCCTCTCCTTCTTCAGCTTCGATGGCAGCCAACCTTGGATCGCCATGCAGGTGATCGGCCTTGCTTCTATTGTCCTGCCTATTCTCATCATTGTCCTCCATCTCATCCTCGTCTTTGTTCGCCGCCGGCCCGCGGCCTTCGTCAAGACGATCCTCTATCTCGTCTTCGGCGGCGTCCTCGCGGCCCTGACGGTTTCCTACGTTGCCTATGACTACCTCATCCCCTATACCGACTTGTTCGGCCTTATCGCGGCCAACACCGATGCCCTCCTTACCTGCTTCGTCTTGATCCTTCCGCTTGCTCTTGGCGCCTCCGGACTCATCGTCTACACGATCGGGATGATTGTCTCGATTGCCGATGTTTGCGCCAATCCGGGTCTCGCTAGAAAGAGCAAGGCCGCCGACGTCGATGGCATGGGCCATACGACCCCGACCAATGAGGAGCCGCTCAAATACGACGAACTTACCGACATCGAATATCGGCAGCTCGGCGCCGGGAATCCCGGACTCGGGACTCATGGCGGCCACGGACCGATGATCGTTCAGTACATCTCCTATGCCGGAGCTCCGGGCCAGCCGGCGGTTGCTCCCGCCGAGCCGAAGCCCGAGCCGAAGCCCGAGCCGAAGCCCGAACCGGCCCCGGCGGCCATGACGCCGAACTACGTTGCCGCCGCCTCGGTTACTCCGATCATGCTTTACGACGAAGGCGAGTATCGCCCGGAGCCGAAGCCCGAGCCGAAGCCGGAACCGAAGCCCGAGCCAACCCCCGAGCCCGCCAAGGACGATGCCGATCGTCCGATCACGGCCAAAGAGCTCCGCAAGATCATCCGCGATGCCCTTGAAGACCATGAGCATCCGGAGGAAAACGAGCCGCTGACCGATGGTAGCGCCCGCAAGATCATCCAAGACGAGCTTGCCGCCTACTACGGAATCGAGGAAGAGGAAGAAGAGGCGGCTCCCGAACCCGCTCCGGCCGAACCCGAGCCGACCCCCGAACCTGAGCATCGCCTCGAGGACGATTACGACATCCTTTCGGCCGACGACCTCCGCGACATCATCCGCCAGGAAATCGAAGCGGCTCTTCCCGCCGAGAAGGAAGGGGAAGGAGAAACCCCGGCCGAGCCGAGCGAAACCGATAAGCGCCTCGATGCCATCCACGAGGAAATCCTCTCGCTGAAGGAAAGCTACCTTGCCCCGAAGGAGGAGGAGGAAAAGGCCGAGGCGGCCGCCGAGGAAGCGACCGAGGAAAAGGAGCCTGCCCTCACGGCCGACGAGGTTCGCACCATCATCAAGGAAGAGATCGAAGCCAGTGCCCGCGAGGAAAAGCCGGCTTCCGACCTCGAGGAGGCCCGCTATCGGAACCAGCAGGCCCGCGACGCCCGCCAAGACGATGCGATTGCCTCTCTCCGCGAAGCGCTCATCAAACCGGAAGAGCTGAGGACCATCGTGGCCCAGGAACTCGACAAGCGGCTTTCGGAAATCAAGGTCGAGGAAGCCAAACCGGCGCCGGAGCCCGAGCCCGAGACCGAGCCGGAGGCGAAGCCTGAAATAGACCCCGAACCCGCCGAAACGATTGCCGAAGCGGCTCCCGAACCCGCTCCGGCCGAACCCGAGCCGACCCCCGAACCTGAGCATCGCCT
>CASEWT010000030.1 GCA_949291655.1 uncultured Bacillota bacterium | reverse complement strand
TCTACCGGGGCCTGCCGGGGCTGTCCTGGGCCTTCCTCACCACCCAGGAGTCCCTGCTGAAGGGGACCATGGGCATCCTGCCCGCCATCCAGAACACCCTTTACGTGGTGGTGGTCACCCTGGTGATTGCCCTGCCCCTGGGGGTGGGGGCGGCCGTCTATCTGACGGAGTACGCCGCCAACCGCCGGCTGGTGGGCGCCATTGAGTTTGCCACCGAGACCCTGTCGGGCATCCCCTCCATTCTGTACGCCCTGGTGGGCTACCTGGCCTTCAGCAATACCCTGGGCCTGGGCTACTCCCTGCTGGCCGCCTCGCTGACCCTGGCCATGATGAACCTGCCCACCATCATCCGTACCACCCAGGAGTCCCTGAAGACGGTGCCCCAGGGCTACCGGGAGGGGGCTCTGGGCCTGGGCAGCGGCAAGTGGCACATGATCCGAACCATCGTGCTGCCCGGATCCATCGACGGCATTGTCACCGGCTGCATCCTGGCCGTGGGCCGCATTGTGGGCGAGTCGGCGGTGCTGCTGTATGTGGGCGGCATGGACAACACCATGAACAGCTTCTTTGCCAGCCTGGACAAGTTCGCCCACAGCTCGGGCGCCACCCTCACCGTGCAGCTGTATGTCTTCGCCAAGGAACGGGCCATGATGGACCCTGCCTTCGCGGTGGCGGTGGTGCTGCTGGCCCTGACCTTCCTCATCAACCTTGCGGCCAAGGTGGTGGGCAGAAAGCTCAGACAGAAGTAAACGGCCGAGTCATTGAAATAAAGGAGCCATCATCAGACATGGAAGACATCATTCTCTCCGCCCGGGATCTGAATCTCTACTACGGAGAAAACCACGCCCTGAAAAACGTGATGATTGACATTCCCCAGCGCAGAATTACCGCCCTCATCGGGCCCTCCGGCTGCGGAAAGTCCACCTTCCTGCGCACCATCAACCGGATGAACGACCTCATTCCCGGGGTGAAGATCACCGGCTCGCTGACCTACCGGGGCCAGGAGATCTACGCCCCGGAGCAGGACGTCACCGACCTGCGCAAGCGCATCGGCATGGTGTTCCAGAAGCCCAATCCCTTCCCCATGTCCATCTATGACAACGTGGCCTACGGCCCCCGCACCCACGGCATCCGCAGCAAGGTGAAGCTGGACGAGATTGTGGAGGAGTCCCTGCGGGGGGCGGCCATCTGGAACGAGGTAAAGGACCGGCTGAAGAAGTCGGCGCTGGGCCTGTCCGGCGGCCAGCAGCAGCGGCTGTGCATCGCCCGCGCCCTGGCGGTGAAGCCGGACGTGCTGCTCATGGACGAGGCCACCTCCGCCCTGGACCCTATCTCCACCTCCAAAATCGAGGACCTTGCCTCAGAGCTGAAAAGCGATTATACTATCATCATGGTGACCCATAACCCCGATCTGGCCGAGCGTTACGCGACGCGGACCGTCCGCCTTCTCGACGGCCTCATCCAAAGCGATTCCAATCCCTACGTCGAGGGAGAAGAGGAAAAGCGCGCCAAGGAAATGCCGGACAAAAAGGCCAAACTTTCCCTTTTGAGCGCCTTCCGCCTTTCCGCCCAAAACCTCCGTTCCAAGGCCCGGCGGACTTCGCTGGTGGCCATCGCCGCCTCGATCGGCATCATCGGGGTAAGTTCGGTCCTGGCTGTCTCAAGCGGCGTCCAGAACTACATTTACGAGATGGAAGCCGACATGCTTTCCGGCAACCCCTTGACCGTCGAGGCCGAAGGCATTGACCTTAACGGGCTCATGTCGATTGCCGGCGGCCTTAACCAAATCGGGTCGGTCGTCGAAGGGACGGAGGACGGCTACATCAACGTCAACGAGGTGATATCGGCCCTCATCGACAGCGAAACCCATCAGGTGAACGAGTTCATGTTCAAGAACGAGATCACCGAAGACTACCTTTCCTATGTCCAGGCGATGGATCCTGAGCTTTATGGGGCCATCGTCTTCGATTACGGCATCGACATCTCCCCTTCGATTTACGTTTCCTCCGGCCTCGACGGGACTGACGCGGACGGGGTCAGCTACGGGGCCGAGGGCCAAGTCGCCTCTCTTTCCTTCATCCGGACCGTCTACCAAGGGATCCTCGAGGAGACCGAGCTCGGGGAGTTTGCCCCTTACGTCAGCATGCTCCCGCAGCCTTTCTCCCTTCTTCCCGATAGCGAGGAACTCATCCTTTCCCAGTACGACATCGTAAGCGACCCCGAAACGAGCCACCTTCCGGAAGGCAAGGGCGAGATCGCCATCGTCATCGACGAAGGGGCCTTGAGCGACCTCACCTTGGCCGAGACCGGCTACCTTACCCAGCAGGAATTCCTGAACAACGTTTTCGAGGCGACCGGGGACGATAGCTACGATCCCGATCTCGAGAAGAACCGCCTTTCCTACGAAGAGCTGATGGGCCGGACCTTTTACTATTACCCCAACGACGAGATCTACAGCCAAGCCCTCGTCGGCTTCACCTACGATCCGGTCAAGAACGTGGGCGATGCCGCGGACGGGACGCCCCTCGAGCTCAAGGTGACGGCCATCCTTCAAAAGAAGGCCGACATCAACTACGGTTGCCTCTCGAGCGGCTTCTATTACACCAACGACTTGGCCGATTACATTCGGCAAACGGCCGCCGACTCAACCATCGTCAACTTCCTTAAGGACGCCGGTCTCGACGGCTTCGGGACCACTTCCTTGGTGAACCCGGCCATCAATTACACCTATTCCTTCACTTTCGACGGGACCCGCTACGACGACCAAATGGGCATCGTATCGAGCTTCTCCCAGAACTCGATGTTCACCAACGTCGCCGGAAACTACGAAGACATGACGACTTTCTCCTTGGCCAATCTCGGAGGAAGCGAAGTTCCGACCCTCATTTCCATCTACCCGAAGGATCTCAACGAGATGGATGCCATCCGAGCTTATCTGACGGCCTGGAACGAAGAGGGCGACATTGCCATCGGCGACAAAATCCTTACCGCCGACGAGCGACCAGAGATCCGCTATACCGACTCTCTCTCGATCGTCCTCTCGATGGTCAATACCATGATTTCGATCATCACGACGGCCCTCGTCATCTTCACCGGGCTTTCCCTTGTCGTCTCGACCGTGATGATTGCCGTCATCACCTATGTATCCGTCATCGAGCGCGTCAAGGAAATCGGGGTCATCCGCTCTCTAGGCGGCCGGAAGAAGGACGTTTCCCGCCTCTTCAATGCCGAAACCCTCATCATCGGCCTCATTGCCGGGGCCATCGGCATCGGGATCACCTATTTGCTGCAGCTTATCTGCAACCTCATCGTCGGGTCCTTGAGCGGCATCTACACGATTGCTGCCCTCCCGTGGTACACGGCCCTCATCATGGTGGCCCTCTCGATGGTCTTGACCTTGATTTCCGGCCTTGTCCCGGCCTCGATCGCCGCCAAGAAAGACCCGGTCGAAGCCCTTCGGAGCGAATAAGGGAACGCTCTTCAAGCAGCGCAGGCATCACCTGCGCTTTTTGTTTCGGACGATTGGGGTGTTTAGAATGTCTCTATAAACGGATGGGAAAGATCGTCATCGAGCGGGAACTAGCCGCCGCCTTCCGGAAGGGCGAGCGGGGAGCGGTAGGGGAGGTTTACCGCCGAACCTACAAGTTCCTTTACCTACTAGCGGCCGGCCTCCTCAAAAGCCCGGACGATGCTTTCGATGCCGTCCATGACGTCTTTGCTCGGGTCATCGACCGCGGCATTGCCATGAAGAATGGCTCGAGGCTTGTTTCCTATCTAGCCTCCGCGGTCCGCCGCCGGGCCTATGACTTCCTATCCGCCCGGAAGAGGATTGAGTCCGATGCCGAAGTCGAGAACCTCCCGTCCTTCGATTCCGGCAATCCGTATTTTGCCTCCCTTTGCCCCGGCCTCAGCCAAAAGGAGACGGCCGTCCTCCTCTTGCATCTATCCTTCGGCTTCTCCTTCCGGGAGATTGCCGAGCTGACCTCCCTTCCTCGTTCGTCCTTGCACGACGTCTATGCCTCGGCCCTAACCAAGGCCCGGAAAAACATAGGAGATATTGGCGATGAAACCCAATCTTAAGAACCATTTGGAAGCGAAAATGACGTCTTTGACCCCCGTCGATTGTGCCTTTTTCGACCTGCCTTACGAGGGAGGGAAGAAAGGAATGGCCTTTGGCCGGGCCGGGAAGCTGGCCTTTGGCGGCGGGCTTTTTGCTGGAGCCATGGTCCTCGCGATTTCCCTTTTGGCCCTGACCCCTTGGCCGAGCGCCCCTTTCGTCGAGGAAAGTCAGCTGAGCTTCCCGACCTACCGTTCAAGGGCCGAGGTTGATAGGGGCGTTCCGGCCTACGAGACGTTTGTCAGGCGTTTCGTGCCGGCCCTCTTTTCGAACCTTGGGCAGGAGCGATCGGTATCCGTTTCCCTTCCCGACCTCTTCGTTTCCGTTTCCCTTTCGGCCTACTTGTCGGGAGGCGATATCGAAAGCGAATTCCTTTCCTATGTCGGGCTTTCGGACGAAGAAGAGCTATTGGAGGCCTCCTCAAGCGTCTTCCGGATGCTCGGGAACCTCGAGGAGAAGAGCGATGTTCTTTCCGGGGGACTCCTTCTTTCCTCCCTCTTCCTCGATCCCGTTTACGAGCTTCGTGACGACGAGGAGATGGACGAGCTTCTCCAAAAGGTTGCCGATGCTTTCGGGACCGCCCTGTTCTATCGCTCGCCCAGCGATTCGGTCCTCAACGAATACCTTCGTTCCATCGCCCCGCGTGGGGCGTCCCTCCCGAAAGTTCAGCTCGACGAAACCTTCGACTGCCTAGTCGCCTCGACCTACATCGGGAATTTCTTCTATCTCCCGGAAGAGGCTTCCAGCCACAAGGCGGCCTACGATGCCGGCGAGCGGATGGCCTACCATCTCGACGGTAGCCAAAAAGAAGTCCCCTATATCGAGGAGACCCTCCGCAATGACCCCTACCTCGGCTCGCTTACGGGCGCCGCCGTCCCCTTTGAGGGAATCAACATCGACGTCGGGTCTCTTGCCAGTCTATCCTGCTTCAAGACAATTGACGAAAACGGGAGTCCTTTTGCCTTGATTTCCGATATCCTAGGCGGGAATTACGAGGAAAAATACTCGGACTTCCCTTTTATGGACAATGTCTTCTATGGCTACTACCTGACGGTGAAGGTGCCTTATTTCAAGGACGAAACGGACGTTGATTTTTCCTCTACCCTCCATCAGGAGATGCCCTCTTTTGGGGAAGAGGGGGCCTTTCTTAAGAAGATCCTGGCCGCGGATAGCCCCAAGGCGACCTTTGCTTCCTCCCGTCAGCAGCTTCGCCTCTCCTACGACTACTCGGGCTTCAGCGTCGCTTCCTTGTCCTATCTCGGCGGGGCGACCGCGACGGCACCTTCGCCGGTCAGGAAGGATCTCTTCTTCGACCGCCCCTTCGCCTACGTTCTCTATGAAGGCGACAGCTACGAACTCCCGATTGTCGTCGGGTGCATCGTCGACCCGTCTTATTGAGGTGGAATATGGCACAAGAAGGAAAAATGGCAACGATTGATCTCTTGGCGGCAAAGGACTTGTCCCTTCGTAGCGGCATCAGGCGGAGGAAACTGCTCGCCTGCCTTCGGGGGAAAGGAAAACTATCGGCCTACGAGGAAAAAGCCCTCCGGGGAGCAAAGGAGGGGCGGGACTATGCCCCTCTGGCCCTGAAGAAGGCCATTTTCCTGCTCCTTTGCATCGTCCTCTTCTCTCTCCCCCTCTTCCTAGGAAGCGTTCTTTCTTGGGCCGGGGGTTCATTGTGGCCGATGATGGGGCTCGACACCGGCCTTCGGGACCTCATATGCGAAATTATTCTTTTGTCATATTTGGCCTATGGCCTCTACCGGGTCGTTCGGCGCTTTCGCCTTGCGCCTGGCGTCCGGAAGGAAGAACTCCTTTTCGAGATGGGCTTGGCTGTCGTCGGGATGGCTTATTCAATACTGATGTTACAGTCGGTGCTTGGCGCCTATCCGCTGACATATGAACGCCAAGCAGCCTTTTACCTAGCTATCGTCGCCATGGCCGGGTACGGGGCGGTTCTCATACAATTAATGTCATATCTGTGTCTTTTAATTTTTTCTATTCTTAGGTCGGAAAAATAAGCGTATTTTGCTGGTTTTTTCGGAAATACTTGTCGCTATTTTTAAAACTTTTGTTGTGTTTTTGGCCCAAAGGACCTATGTTTATTTTAAGAAAGAAGGAAAAGAAATGTTCAATGCTTCACGCAACGCTCGCGTCCGAAGGTCACTCGACCGCACGGCCGCTGCTTTCCTTTGTCTCCTGAAAGACGAAGAGTACGTGAAGATTACCGTTTCCCAACTCTCCAGCCTGGCAGGCATCACGAGAAAGACCTATTACCGGAACTTCCTCTCGATGGACGATGTCGTCGATTACGTCGTCTTCAAGGCTGTCCGCGAAGACCTCCGGACGACGGGCTGCACCTCCATCTCGGAGTACCTCGGGCGCTTCTTTGCCTTCTGCCTCGAGCAGCGGGAGATCTTCACTCTCCTCCATAAGCGGGGCCTCTTCGGCCTCCTTTCCTTTGGCCTTTCCCGCTACGTTTCCCGGAGCGCCTACCTCGACAAGGAACTCATCGCCTCCGGTCTCAGCCAGCCGGAAATCGACCTCTTCTGGGGCGCCCTCTTCGGAGCCGAGGTCAATCTCCTTCGCTATTGGATCGAGGAAGATTGGCGCTCGACGCCCGAGGAAATGGCCACGGCTTTGGAGAAAGGATTCAAGAACATCCTGAAAGCCGGCATTTGGGATTGAACGACGCTTAACTCGGGGCAGCCTAGCGGCTGCCTTTTCCTTTTGCTCCGACTTACGGCGGCAATGCTACAATCAAGGCATGCTTAGGGGAGAAGAAGCGCTGTCCTTCCTTAGGAAGGAAATGGAGGGCCGACCATCGTTGGCTTTTCTCGATGGGGCTGGCATGTCGACTCCCTCGGGAATTCCCGACTTCCGGGGACAAGAGGGACTCGCCCAAGTAGCGAGGCGCTACGGCCTTTCCTACGAAAGGCTTCTCTCGATCGGGGAGCTCGATGAGGACCCGGCGACCTTCTTCGATTTCTATTGGAACTTCCTCGTCCATGAGGGAGCCTTGCCCAATCCCGCCCATCGGGCCGTCGCCTCTTATCGCGGGCCGGTGCGGGTGATTACCCAGAACATCGACGGCCTTCATCAAAAGGCCGGGTCGCAAGGGGTCGTCGAGCTTCATGGCTCCGTCCTTCGGAACCATTGCCGCTCCTGCGGGGCCGCCTATGCGCTCGACGAGATTCCCCACCGGGGGATTCCCCGCTGCCCAAAGTGCGGGGGCATCGTCCGTCCCGACATCGTCCTTTACGGGGAGGGCCTCGACTACGAGGTCCTTGCCGAGGCCGAGGAAATCCTCGAGGAGAGCGAGGTTCTCATCGTCGCCGGGACGAGCCTCCGGGTGTATCCGGCGGCCGGGCTCATCTATTCTTCGAGAGCCCGCTCGAAGATCCTCGTCAATGCCGAGCCGACGCCTCTTGATTCCTTCTTCGACGCCTTCGTCCAGGGAGACGTCGCTTCGATCCTTCCCGAGGTCCTTCAATGAAATACCATTTCCTGCGCCATTTCCTCACCATTACCAAGCACCGGCACCAAGTCATCAGGAACGCCTCCCATTGCGGCATCTTCTTCCATTCCATCGGCCACGACCTCACCAAATACGGCCCGACCGAGTTCCTCACGAGCGCGAGGTATTACGCCGGGACCCATAGCCCGGTTGACGAGGAGCGGCGGAGCAATTATTACTTTTCGAAGGTCTGCCAGCACCATACCCGGCGGAACAAGCACCATTGGGAATACTGGACCGATTTCTACTGGGGTCGGGTCATCGCTAGGCAAATGCCTTACAAATACGCCATCGAGTACGTCTGCGACATGTTAAGCGCCTCGAAGACCTACAATCCGAAGACTTTTTCGGGGGAGACGACCCTTGCCTATTTCGAGGCGAGGAAAGAGCGCTATTACATGGCCTCGGGGACCAAGGAGTTCGTCGAATGGTGCCTGACGCGTTACCGCGATTTCGGCTGGAAAGGCCTCAAGAAGAAAGACACGCTCGCCGCCTATCGGGAAATAAGCGCCAAGCATCCTCTCGTCGAAATCTTCGAGACTTCGTTAGCGAGCGGCGAATTGCCCCCGCTCAAGGGGTAGGCTATAATCCCCGCCGTACGCATATGAAGAACAAGGTTGTGATCATCGGTTGCGGCCGTCTCGGGGCTTCCATTGCCTCCTATGCCGCTTCCCAGTCGCTCAACGTCATCGTCGTCGATAGTAATCCCGCCGCCTTCGAGCGGCTCGAAGAACCCTTCAGCGGCTTCACGGTAGCCGGGGACGCCACCGATCAGGTCCTCCTCGAGAAAGAAGCCTACATCCAAACGGCCGAAGCCGCGATCGTGACGACCGGAAACGACAACGTCAATCTTTATCTCGCCCACCTCCTTTCGCGGATCTACGAGGTCCCGGAAATCGTCGTCCGCTTCGACGACCCGAAGTATCAGGAACTCATCAAGGACCTCAAGGGGGTCAATGCTGTCTATCCCTTCCAGCTCTCTTTCGAGAAGATCCTTTCCTACAAGGAAGCGAAGGAGGATGCCAAATGAAGATCGCCATCGCCAACGGCACTTTCCAAACGGCCTACCTTTTCGACCTCTTCAAGAAGAACGGGCATAAGACCGTCCTCATCAATTCGAGCAAGGAAGATGCCGCCTACCTTTTGAGGACCAAGCACGCCAAGGTGTTCGTCGGAAATCCCTGGAGCCGCCACGTCCTTGAGGACGCCGGGGTCGGGAGGTGCGACCTCTTCATCTCCCTTTGCGACAACGACACCGACAACTTCGCTTCTTGCCTTTTGGCCAAGAAGATCTTCGGGGTTAGCAAGGTCATCTCCCTCGTCAAAAACCCGGCCAACGTCGAAATCTACCGCAAACTCGGCATCGATTCCGCCGTTTCTTCGACTTACCTCCTCGGGCAGTCGATCCTCAACGAGTCCTCGATGGAAACGATCATCAAGACCCTTTCCCTCGAAAACGACAAGATCGTCCTCCTCGAGGCGACCATTCTCCCCAAGCACAAGATTGCCCATCATAAAATCATGGACATCTCCTTCCCGAAGTTCGCTTCGATCGCGGCCATCTACCGAAACTACTCCGTCATCATCCCTAACGGCCAGGTTGAGCTTTTCCCCAAAGACAAACTCCTCATTGTCTGTGGCAAGGAAGACGAGGAGAAGGTCCTTGCCTACGTCCGCGACGAGGCCTGATCCATGAAAGACGCCAAAAGCAGGGGAACGGCCAAGGGTTATCGTCTCATTTTCGGCTACCTCGGCCTCTTCATGATGTTCATCGGGGCTGTCACCATCGTCCCCATTTTCGTTGCCGCTTTCTATCCAAGCGAAGCCGTTTGCTGGATCGATTTCCTTGCTCCGGGCGGGGCTTTCATCCTCCTCGGTGCTCTTCTTTTCTTTCTTCTTATCTATGGGCGGCAAAAGGAACGCTTCGGAAAATACGAAGACTCCTTGCTCCTTTTCCTCATTTGGGTGGCCGCAGTGGTGGCAGGGGCCCTTCCCTTCATCTCCGTTTCCCTTCGAGGCGAACTTAGCAGCCCTATGAGCTTCTCCGAAGCCCTCTTCGAATCGATCAGCGGCTATTCGGCCACCGGCTACACCGTTTATCCGCTCGCCGATTTCGTCGGGGAAGAAGGGGCCTATTGTCCCCATGTCTTCATGTTCCATCGGGCTTTCATGCAATTCGTCGGGGGCGTCGGCCTCGTCCTCATCGTGGCCAGCGTCTTGTCCGACCGTTACAACCTGAAGCTCTACTTTGCCGAAGGGCATAACGACAAGCTTCTCCCTAACCTCGCCAAATCGGCCAAGCTCATCCTCGCCATCTATACCGGCTACATCGTTAAAAGTGACTTTAACTTTGCTGTCAAGCATAAGTTTTGCACGGCTTTTTCCGAAAGACATTGCCTGTGAACCGCCCGATTGAAGCGTTTTCGCCATTAGTATTATGAAACCGATTATCAGCAACAATGGAAGAAATGTCGAGATAATTGCTAACATCTGTGATGAATCGCTTGGTTTTTTTACACTTATATCTACACTGTTTTCTTCCAGTGTTTTATAAAGTGCGGCATCGTTTGTCGGAATCATTACACGATACTGAATAGTAGGTAGCCTGTGCGGTTGTTTCAGCACATTCGGTTCCTTCTGTGTATTTTTTGTGTCTTTTTGTTCTGTATCACTCGTTGTAATCTGTTTTACGGGTTTTGCTATGAGTACGTCTTTGTCTATATTAACAGATGAAATTTCACCGGTTTTGACTTTTTTTAAAAACTGCGAATATGAAATATCCTGTGTACTCGTTGTTCCGCCGGGGAAGAGCATTGCTGCCAGGCTAAGTATTAGCAGTGTTACTATTATCCAGATACCTGTAGATTGACTTTTATTCATTCTCTTTTCCTTTAAAATCCTCTTTTACCGTAAAAAAATTATAGCATTAATCTCTGTTAATACAAAATTATTTGCAATCTTAATAATTCATGTTTCACACAGATTACTCACATACAAAAAAGGAACTCTTTCGAGTTCCTTGAATTTGGTGCCCTGGGCCAGACTTGAACTGGCACTAGGTTTGACCCTAATTGGATTTTAAGTCCAACGCGTCTACCGGTTCCGCCACCAGGGCGATTGTGTATAAAATTGTCAACGTGTATGCGGCGGAGCACTCCGTGCAATCTGACCGCCGTGGAAAAAACGATTATCAATCGTTTTTTCAAGAATTACGCCCTACCGGTTCCTGCCACCAGGGCGATTGTGTATAAAA
>CASEWT010000029.1 GCA_949291655.1 uncultured Bacillota bacterium | reverse complement strand
CCCGGCTAACGACCCAAGGAGGGGCGAAAGCCCCTTCCGCTTGGAAAGAAGAGCCGAGAGCTTCCCCTCGAGGAAGGAAAGGGCAAAGTAAATGAGAAAGGCAAAGCCGAGGATCTTCAAGGAGTCGAGGAGGGCGTCGAGGATGACGCTTCCGTAGGTCATCTCGGCCGAGGAATGGAAAAACACGCCGGTATTTTATCTTCTTCCTGGGAAAAGAGGAGAAACGACGCTCGAAAGGAAAGGAAAATAGGCAAAGAAGAGGCAAGAAAGCCTTCGGGGGTGTATTATCCCTACCATGAGCGAACTAGAAGAAAAGAACCAAGAAAACTGTGATTCCAATTGCTCCTCCTGCGGAGTCAAGGACTGCCCGGGTCGGAAGGCCATCGAGATCCTGAAACCCCACACGGGGACCTCCTTCAAGAAGACGATCGCCGTCCTTTCCGGCAAAGGCGGGGTCGGCAAGAGTCTCGTCTCCACCCTTTTGGCCAGCAAGATGGCCTCCCTGGGCAAGAAAGTGGCCCTCCTCGATGCCGACGTCACCGGCCCCTCGATCCCCCGCTCCTTCGGATTCGGGGGCTACGAAGCCGAAGGAAGCAACGAAGGCATCCGCCCAGCCCTCACCAAAAACGGCATCCGGATGATGAGCGCCAACCTCCTCATGGACGACCCGACCTCCCCAATCCTCTGGCGGGGGACCCTCGTCTCCTCCCTCGTGAGCCAGATGTACAACCTCGTCGAGTACGGGGAATGCGACTATCTCTTCATCGACATGCCGCCCGGCACCGGGGACGTCCCCCTCACCGTCTTCCAGCAAATCCATATCGACGGGGCCATCATGGTGACTACCCCGCAGGAACTCGTCGAGCTCGTCGTCGAGAAGGCCGTCAACATGTGCAAGATGATGAACGTCCCCCTCCTCGGCCTCGTCGAGAACATGGCCTACGTCGAATGCCCCAAATGCGGGGAGCGGATCTACCCCTTCGGGCAAGGGCGCTTCGAGGAAGTCGCCGCCTCCTATGGGATTGCCCCCCTCGATAGTCTCCCCATCGCCCCGCGCCTCTCCTCCCTCATCGATTCGGGAAAGGCCGACGAATATGAGGGCGAGGACCTCGCGAAGGCCGTCGAAGCAATCGAGAGTCTCTAAGGAAAAGGAAAAGGAAGCCCGCAAAACCGGCTTCCTTTTTTCGTTTTCCCTTAGGCGAGCTTCTTCATGAGGCGGAGAATCGGGAGGCACCCTTCCACCAGTTCCTCGTGGGAGAGGGCCCCGGCCCGGAGGGCGGCAAGCATCTCCTTCCGTTCGTACTTCCCGCCCGGCATCACGAGGTTCACCCCGGACTTCAGGCAGAGAGGAGCCTTGGCCTGCCCTTCCTTCACGTTCCCCCAATCGGTCATCAGAACACCCTCGTAGCCCCACTCCCCGCGGAGGAGGCCCTTGAGAAGAGGAGCGTCGTTGCTCACGTAGGTGCCGTTGAGGAGGTTGTAGGAGGTCATGAGGCAGGCGGGTTTGGCTTCCTTGATGACGAGGCGGAAGGCCTTGAGGTAGATTTCCCTTAGGGCCCGTTCGTTGACCTCGGAGGAATTCTTCTCGCGGTTATCCTCGCGGTTGTTGCAGCAAAAGTGCTTGATGCAAGCCGCCTTGTCCCCTTGGCTCTCAACCCCGCGGACGAGGGAAGAGGCCATCTTGGCCGTGAGAAGGGGATCTTCGCTATAGTACTCGAAGTTCCTCCCGCAGAGGGGCGAGCGGACGATGTTCATGGCCGGGGCGAGCCAAACGTCCTGATCGTAGTAGCGCATTTCTTCGGCCACCGCTTCCCCGATCCTGAAAAGGAGGCTTTCATCGAAGCTGCAAGCCAAAAGCGAAGGGGACGGGAAATGGGTCGGGCGCTGCTCGATGAGCTTCGCCTTCCGCGAAGGCCTGGAGAATAGGCGCTGATAGAGGCGGTAGACTGGCTTGGCTGATAAAAGGATACTCGGGATGGAAAGCGGGACCTTGACCCTACCGTCCGGCTCTAGATAGTAGGAAGGATAGATCCTTAGCCCCGAGGGGCCATCGCACATCGAGAAGGGGACGAGGCCATGCCGCCTCGCGATTTTGCGGTTGACCTCCCCGCAGGCTCCCGGCCCGTCGAGGACCTCGTTTTTCACTAGGCCCTCGTCCCCGATGAGGAGGCAGGCGAGCTCACGGTCCTTCCACTTCCCGAGGAAAGAACGCTCCGGCCCCGGGGCCGTGGCCTTTTCCTTCGCCCGGTGGATCACGGGGCGGAAAGCCCGGGGATCGAGGAGGAGGGAGGCCTCGGGCTTCCTTTCCTCGACGGGGAGGGGGGCGGGAATCTCGGAGACGGCCTTCTTCCCCCCGTAGAGGAAAAGCCCTTTCTCGACGAGGATCCGCTTCGGGAGGAAGATCCGGGTCAAGGGGCGGGCCTCGACCGAGGAGGTCCCGATGCGGAGGACGTAGTCGCCTTCCTCGAGGATATAGGCGCCGGCTTCCTCGTCGAAGCTGGCGGCCTCTTCCATCCGGAAGCGAAGGGTAAGAGTCTCGCTTTCATTAGGAGCGAGGAGCTTCGTCTTCCCGAAGGCCACGAGGGACTGGAATTCCTTATCGAGGGCAAGGCGCGGAGCGGATAGATAAGCCTGGACGACTTCCCGGCCCGCGATGTCCGAGCGGTTCTCGACCCGGCATTTGACGATGACCTCGCTCCCCTCGAGGGTCGCCTCGGAACGAATCTCGAAGCGCGAATAGGAAAGGCCGTGCCCGAAGGGGAAGGCAGCGGGAATCCCGAAGGAGTCATGGAAGCGGTAGCCGACGTAAAGGCCTTCGACATAGGCTTCCTTGTCGGGACGGCCGGAGCGCCCGAAGGCGCGGGTTCCCGGAAGATCGTCGAGCGATTTCGGCCAAGAGACGGCCAGTTTGCCGGAGAAATTGGCCTTTCCGAGCAAAAGGCGGGCCAAGGCGATGGCCCCCATTCCCCCGGCTTGCCCCATGTAGACGATGGCGTTTGGGCCAAGGCCGAGGATTTCCTGAAGGTCGATCGGTCCCCCGGAATTCACGACGACGATGAGGGAGGCGAATTCCTTACGGAGGAGAAGGAGGTCTTCTTTTTCCCTTTCGCTGAGGTAATAGTCTCCGCGCTTGGCCTCGCGGTCTTGCCCTTCCCCGGCTTGCCGGGCAAGGACGTAGACGGCCGGGAGGCTCCCGGCCTCAACGAGGTCGCTTTCAATGATGGGCACATGGGGTTCCTCTTCCTTGATCGACGAAAGGCGGGCGTAGAGTTTACCCCAGGCGAGCGCTGAGATGCCTTTCCCGGCTTCCTTCAAGGCCTCTTCGTGGGCCTTCCGCCTCGCCTCCCGATCGACGAGGAGGCGGGCGAAATATCCGGCGTCCGAAAGCTCGATCCCTTCCTTGAGGAAGGCTTCCTTGACCGAAAGGGCCGGGAGGCCGTTGACCTCGCCCGAGCCGGTCCCGCCCGGATAGGCGAAAAGGGAGCCGTTCCCGAAGAGGGCGATCTTCTTTCCCCTCAGGGGAAGGGCCCCGTCGTTACAAAGGAGGACCATCCCCTGAAGAGCCGCTTCCAGGCTCAGTTCGGGGTGGGAAGCCACTTTCTCTTTCTCCATTGTTTTCCTCCTAGGCAAAATCCCGCTCGAGGACGGGGACGTAAGGGGTCGGGTCGGGTCCGTAATGGGAATCCTCTTCTCCACCAGCGGTCACCTTGCCGAAGCGCTCGCCCCAGCCGCCGTAGTAGTTGAGGTACTCCTCGAAGTCGTTGTAATGGTTGTAGGTGTAGAAAAGATGGTGATCTTCTCCTCCATCGACGAGGGAATCGTCCTCGTCGTAGCGGGCGTAGACGATCCGCGCGGCCCCGCGGTCGATGTCGTAGCCGTCGTTATATAGGCCCGAATACCCGGAGCCGGTCGTTCCGATGTCGAGCTCGTAGTAGGTCAAATAACCGCCCGGGCAACCCTCGATGTGCGGTAGCTCCGGTTCGTAGGGATATCTCGATGTGTCGCCGCTGAAGTAGGAATGGTTGACCCGGAGGTATTCGCCCCACATCGAGGCAAGGGGCGAGGCCTCCTTATCGGAGTCGTAATTGGGCGGGATATCCTGGAAGGCATAGATATAGGCGGCGACCTCCTCGAGGGTCACGTAAGCTCCCGAACGGTAGATATAGGAAACGAGGTTCCCTTCATAGTCGAGAAGGCAATAGGTCGATCCGTCATCCTCGTAAAGGAGGGTGCCGTTTTTGACGTAGGTATCGCCCTCTTTCGGGCTATTCGGGTCCTTTTCCGGTTTCTTCCCCGGGATCTCGATGTCGCCGGACATAAGGCCTTCGAGGCTCCGGAAATAGGCGTCGGAAGAAGAGGAGGCCGGGACGTAGTCGCGATAGAAATCGCTTGGGTCAACACCCCGGTAAGGATTCGCGCTTTCGGGGACGATTTCGATGCTTACCTCGTTCGAGGTCTTGCTGAGCGTCTTGGCCGTGATGACCGCGGTGCCCGGTTTCAAGGCCGTGAAATAGCCGCCGGAGGTGATCTCGAAAAGACCTTCCCCTTCGATAGTCAAATAGCTGAGCCTTCGGGCTTCGAGGGTCGAGACGAGGGGGCGGATGAAAAAGGAATCCCCCACCACCGCGACCGTCGAAGGCGTCCTTAGCTCAAAGCCCGTTTCCTCCTCCGAAGAGAACATCGAAGAAAGGCTTTCCCCGTTCGAAGAAGGAGGAAGCGAGGAATCGCTCGCAAAAGGGAGAAGCGAACAAGAGGAAAGAAGGAGAGGGAGGGCCGTTAAGAAGAGCCCATGGGGCATTTTCATGATTGTCTTCCTATTTGCCCGAGCCCAGGAGGTCTTTCATGACGGCCTTCCGGGTCACGATGCCGATGAAGGTCCCTTGGTCGTCGACGACCGGGACGTAGTTTTGGCCGGCAATCGTCGAATAAAGGGTCGTCGACTCGCATTCGATGGTTACCGGGACGATGCTCCTAGAAGGGAGGATGTTGCTTAAGGGGATGTGCTCGAGGTCTTCGAAGGAGAGGCGCTTGTCCATGAGGTAATAGAGGAAGTCGCCCTCGCGCATCGAGTAGAGGTACTTGCCGCTCTTGCGGTCGATGACGGGGATCATCGTATAGCGATGTTCCTTCATCTTCTCGATGGCTTGGCGGACGGTGAAATCCCCGAAGAGGAAATCGACGTCCTTCTTGGGGGTGAGAAGAAAGAGTACGTTCATACGACCCGATTATAAGACCCGAACGCCCTTCTTAGCAGCAGCAAAAAACGTTGAGCGGATAAGTCGCCCTCCCTAACGCTAGGTAGTATCATTCCCCCGGAGGATCATTATGAAGAAATACGCATTCCGCGTCGTCGGCATGAAGTGCGAGGGCTGCCTCAAGAAGACGGAGAAGGCCCTCAGCTCGCTTCCCGGCGTCAAAAACGTCAAGATCGACCTTGAAAGCGGCCTTAGCGAAGTCGAGGCCGAGGACTTTCTCGCCGAGGCCGAGCTTTCAAATGCCGTCATGGGCGTTGGCTTCGCCTATCTCCCCCTCTAAGCCGAAGGAGGAGGCTCTTCAAGCAAAAGGCCCGGCAAAACCGAGATAGAGGGTGTAAGGGAAGCCGGCGCGGGTGGCGAAACGCCGCTTGACGTCGGCATCTACTTCGATGGCCAAGTCGTCTTCCCGGGCCTTTATTCGCTTTCCGATGGCGGCGTCGAGGACGTCGTAGAAGCCAACAAGGATAAGGGCGAAAGCAAGGGTGATAATGCCGATGTAACTCTGGGCGTAGTTGACGAAGATGCCGAGTCCCCAGTTGTTCCAGCCGGTATAGATCCCGATGATCCGCTCGAAGGGGACCGAGACTTCGTAGGAGGCCGAAGTGCTATTGGCGTCGCCGCGGAAGGCGTAACGCATTTCGCCATCCCCATTGCTTCCCATATCGATGAGACGGTGGACGACGAGCGTCCCATCGTCGGTAAGGAAGGCGTAGATCCGGTAGCGTTCCATTTCCTCGGGAGTCACCTCTTCGATTTCAATGAGCGAATAAGTGAGGATTTGGTCGTCGAGGTGGTTTTCCGCGATGTAGGAGTTCGAAGGATTGACCGTCTCCATCGATCCCGTTTTGATGACGAGGTAGCTCTTGTCCCCAATCTTGAAGGAATTCCCTTGCGACCGAATGGAGATGGCGGCCACCATCAAGGCCAAGATAAGAAGGTAGAAAACGACAAGAACGGTATTGCCGATGATTTTCCAAAGGCGGGCTCTTTTGGCCTTGACGGCGAGATGGTCCTGGTAGGAGGGAGCCTCCTTGGAGCCGGAATCGTAGTTCTCCCCCGCTTTAACGAAGAAGGAACGGCTCCGCTGGACCATGTCCTTTAGGATGTAGCGGTCCTCGAGCCGGTAGTCGATGGTCTTCCGGAAGTAACGGTAATAAAGGTAAAAGAGGGCGGCAAAGGAAACAAAGAGAAGGGCCAATACGACGATAGCGACGACGAGGGAGGTCGTCTCGACCCGTTCGGCCGAAGCCGAGGCGGTCAAAATGGCGGTCAAATCATTCATGCTCATTTTCCTCCTTGATCGTTCGCGGTTAGAAGAGTACCGACCTCATCGAAGGGCAGGCCCGCGGGGCAATCGACGACCTGAAGCACGTAGTTCTTCGTGATGATGAAAGGTTCCTGCTCCATCGAGTAGGGAGTGAGGTAACGCCCGGAAACGATGTCCTTAAGGCATTTTCCCCGAGTCTTGAGGCCATCGAAAATCTCGCCGAGGGTCGAGGCGGCTCCCTGATAGACGAAGACGTCGTCGAGGGACAGGGTGTCGTAGATGTAATACCAAAATTGGGATGAGTACATCCTCGAGCCGTTGCCCGAGGAACCGTTGTAGGTTCCATCGTTGACGTCGAGGAAGCCTTGATCGTTCATCACCGGGTCCCCGTCGAGGATCTTGACGAAAATGTTGTGGATGCGGTAAGCGAACACCTCGATCGAGGGAACTTCGCCACTGGTTCCGTCCTCTCTCTCGGCGTAGGAAAAGCGCAGATAAAAGTTGTATTGTCCCTCGGCCGGCACGCTTACAACATTGCAAGCGTCCAAGGCTTGATAGAGCGGGTCTTTCGCCTCTAAGTTCCCATCCCTCAGGTAATCGCGGAGAGCCACTCCTTCCCCTCCGCCATTCGGGGTGAAGGTGACCTGGTGGGCCGTCCAGAACTCGTTGAGCTGCTCATTGTTCACATTGTCGTAGGAATAGAGTTGCCCAAGCGTCATGAGCGATTCGTTCAGGTTCTCCGGATTATAGGAAAAGTAATATTCCTCGGTGCTTGTCGGGGGATCGACCGTATTGTCGTAAACGGTGACTTTCGGAATCTCTGGGTCGATCGGCTTCCCGTTCTCGCCGTACTTCACCTCGACGGTCGAGACTTTCGTCGCGTTTGCGCTATCGAGACCGACCGACAAATAGGTGCCGGGCAAAGAAAGGGTTCCGAGGACGCTTCCATCGCTCCCCTTAAGCTCATACTGCGAGTAATTATCGACGAGCATGTCGACATTGCGGACTTCGTACTCGTCGTTGTCGTCGCTGTTTTGGATGAAGAAGTGGTCGTTATCCGACCTCGAGTAATCCCAGTTGCCGGTAGGCCCGCCCAATAGCTCGGGGTCGTAGGATTTTTCAATCACAATGGCATATGAGCGATAATGACGGCCGGTGATGTAATCGTCTTCTAAACTTGACGTCCCATAATTTTCAAAAGAAGATGCATCGCTATTATCAACGTTTTGTTGGCTAACCCAATTTTTATTGTTGTGGTTAAAGGGGAACGTAATACCATCAATTTCATTTTCCAAAGAGTATCCCAACGCGCTTGTCTTAAAAGCATGAACATTTTGATCGCCCAATGCACTGGAAATTCCTGACAGTTCGTTCTGTTGAAATTCTGGGGAGTCAAATGTTCCGGAATTGCGTATGTCATCTTCATCATAAAGACCATACCAATCAGACCCACCATAAGATCCATTGGAATAATACTTTTCCTTGACGAATAAGTAGACGTTATAACGACCCGGCTCTCCAATATAATCGACCAAGTCCAAAGTTAACCCATTCTCATAGGCGTTACCATCGCGAGCAACGATAATCGAGGAAAAACCGCCGGACGTCGGGACAGCCGGTTTCTCGTTTCCATACCACTCATGTTCTTGGCCATTTAATCGACGGTACATATCGTTGACAATTGTCAACGAAACATTGGAGGCTTTGTCTAGGTCATCGATCGTCAGACCCGAAAGCCGATATGCTCGGTATTCATCGATACTCTCCCCGTCGCTGGGATTGATGTCCTTCCCGGCAAGGCCCTTATTGTCCAAGGCATTTGTCGTATCCGAGTCGTAGGCAAAATAGTAGCTTTCGAAACCTACCCCGTCTTTCTTGGGATCGGTGCCATCGATAACGGTAGTTTCTCCATTTTTGCCTGGGCCCGTCGCGATCATCTCAATGTTATCGACCTTCGTCGAGGCTGAATCTCCTTCGCCGCGGTCTTTGCCGACCGTGTAAATCGGGAAAATGTTCAAAACAGAGGTCTCGTCCCCGGAATCAGGGACGCCGTCGGGATCGACCTTGACGGCGTTGGTGTCGTAGGTCGAAAGCGAAAGATTAAAGTTCGGAATAGTGAAATCGACCGGAAAGAGGCCGTTTACGGTCCAATTGTCGCCGCTTCCACTCAACCCTTGGTAGATATCAAGCGTATCGAAGGTCCACGAAAGGAAAGACAAGGGCCAACTCGAACCAGTTTCAGGGCCATCGTTTAGCCCGCTCTCCAATACCATATTGTAATTTCCGTTTTTAAAAAGAGTGCGATTGAATTCGGAGCAAATGGGCACGCCAATGGCTTCTAGGATATCCTGAGTAACAATGCTTAAATGTGGGAAGCTTATGCAGCTGACCGTACCGTCATCCTGCTCGATTACCTCTCCTCCAAGCCCCTCGATTCGCGATCTTTCGGAACTTGTGAAGTGGCCTAGCCACTTGTTATACGATTGGAAGCTTCCTGTCCTGTAAAATCCGTAATTCTTCAGATTGACGGAACCGAATGACAAATTCGCGGCTGAGAAATTCTGGGAAAAGAAATTGACGGTGTAGTACTTGGTATTGAAGATGTCGCTTTCTTCCATTTCGTTGAAAGAAAAATTCTGCCTGATTGTTTCGGGGCTCGGAAGGACTTCCTGTTCGCTTGAAATCGCATCAGAGAAAACGAAAAGCGAATAGCCGGCTCCGGCCCCAACGCCAAGAAGGCCAGCCATCGTAACAAAGGCAAGTTTCGTTATTCTCAGTCTAAATCCCATTGTCGACGACCACTGTCAATTGATGAACGTTTTCCGTAGCGTTCTCAGCTTGGATTTCCTCGATGAAGGAGCTCCAGTCAGAAGATGAATAGGGCTTGCTCCCGCTCACCCATTGAAAGGAAGGATTCAAGGAAAAGGCGATGCTCCCGTTTTCGATTTGATCGTTGCTAAGGCCGATCGGGGTTGACTCCAGGCTCCTGTCGGCCAGCCGCGCATGGGCCATAGTGGCACAGGTTGCGGTGCCGCTGCTGCAGGCGAACTCGAAACGAACGCGGAAGTCGCTTACATCCTCGTAATCAAAACCAGAAAGCGTGCATTCGATCGAAGGCGAGAGATAGACGCCTTCCCTTTCGTTATAAAGGTCCGAGGCGCTTCCTTGGTCAAAGATGAGGCGGTAGCTGTCGTGGAACCGAGGCGGCTGAATGGTCAAGGTGCCGAGGGTCGACCTGCCGGCCACGTCTAGGCCGGCGGCTACCGATTCGGAAACCACGACCGGTTCCTCGGCGAAAAGCCAGAGGGAGAAGCCCGTTCCGACGAGGCTACAAATCGACAGGAAAGGAATGACCGCAAGGCGCATTGCTCTTCCAAGAAAGAATCTCATCCTGGGTTATTCCTTCCCTGCCAAAGGAGACTAGGTTACGAAATTAGATGGCGTGGAAAGTCGCCGTAACCGTCAACCCGATGGTCACCGTATTCTTGGTGGCAGCTTCCGAAGACATGGCTGCGTACTCGGACATGTTCGTCGGTTTGGTGACGTACGTCCAAGCGTCGACCATCTGGATGGCGTTTTCGACCACGATCGGATTGGTGGTCAAAGCTTGCTGGGCAACGGTACCGGAAGTGGAAGTGGCCGTGTATTTGACGTAAGCATTCAACGCAATGGTTACTTCGATGGAATAGCTCAGCGAGACTTGATAGTTGCTCGTCCAGAAGTCGGCATTGACGTCGTCATGGAGTTCCCAGGAGAAGCCGAGATTAGGAAGGGCGGTAAGAGCGCCGTTCGGATTTTCGGTCTTTTCGACGGCCTTGATGCCGTCGTCCAAAGCATCGCGGTCGCTCCCGGTATCGAGCTGATCGAGGATAAGGCTGAACTCGCTCACTTCTTGGGAAAGGGTTCCATCGGTAACCTTGCCGATCTTGACAAGGCACTCGGGCCCAGCGTCAGTCGCGTCGGTGATGCCGATGGTCCCGCTGAGGCTGTCGGTATCGGTCGTCTGATTGGCAAAGACCCAGGTCGAGAAACCGGCACCAACGATGGCAAGGCCAGCAAGAACCGGGAGGACGAAAGTTGCGTATTTGTTATGCATGGTAGTTTTCCTTTCAAACATTGAGGCAATACTGATTCGCCGCGGCCTCCAAACCAAACAGGTCTTCATATTCGCGACGCGGCCTTTGCCTCCTCCAACGAGTGAAGCACCGAGAATCGAGGCCGCCGGATCCGTTCATGCCGGACTTGATTAGTTCAGAGTTTTCCTTTTCCTCAACTACCTCCAAGGTGCGCGTAGTCTAAGACTTAACCCCCCCCCCACGGAATCAGGAAGTGTCCGCCCTTCCCGTCCCGACTGCTTTCCCAACGGGAATACCTTAACAGTCGGTTACCAAACCAACGGAACGAGAAAACGACGATGGAAAAGGGTGTTTACGTTTTTCCGCTCGAAAACGTTGACACATTTACAAACTCCTACCTTATGCATACGCCGTATGGTTTTTATGCAAATATACAATTGTCTTGTTAGGCATTTCGCCCGTTGCATCGAGCGATGTCCTTAAACTGTTAAGACAACGAAATCCTGCAAGTAGTTTTCAAAACGAAATGCGATTGCACTTTTCGCCTTTAATCCGGTCCGGATTCGCATTTGGGCCGGATGCAAGTTTCAAGAAATAGCAGAGCCGCCTATAGTCTCATCGAGGATACGGAATTGTCTTTAGGCAATACGTAAGTCCACTTCGATGCCCTCAAAGGGCTCCCTCGAGGCCAAGGCCAAGGTCAAATCGCCGATTTCCTTCGTAAAAAGGCGTTCCTTTTCTTGAAATACTTGAATTGACGAAGGAACGAACCCCATTCCGCCGTCCCGTTTGAAAAGGGCTTCTTTCGCCGCGAAAAGGGAAGCGGTCGTCCAGTTGGAATCTCTTTCCTCAGCGGTCGAGATGTTTTCGCGCAGGCGTGGGGAAAGGCGTTGGTCGCCGCTCAAAACGAGATCGATCCCGACCGGGAACGAGGCGATAGCGACCCCCACATAACCGCCTTCGTGGGTCAAGGAGAAGCAAACACCTTCCCCCACCCATTGCCCGGAAGGAAGAAGACGAGGGTGGACATCCTCAAGGGGCCGACCTTCCAGCTCGAAGGCATCGGAAAGGAGAATCCACACCGCTTCCATTTCCTTCTTTCGGTAGGGGTTCCGCATTGAAAGAAGCTGCCTCTTTCGCTCTTCCGGGACATAAACCTGCTTAGTGAGTATTCCTTCGTCCCATTTCCGCAAATAGACAGCGATCCGCCATTTCTTCATGCGACAAACCATCTTGCCAACGAAGGGCTTCGTGGCTATCATATCCCGGCCGGCGGATATGGTGAAGCGGTTTAACACAACCGGCTGTGAACCGGTGATGCGCGGGTTCGATTCCCGTTATCCGCCCCAACCAGCGAAAAGCCCCGATTGCATCGGGGTCTTTATTTTTCTGGAGACACTTTCGGCGACACTTTCAATCGTTGAGATGGTTAGTTAACAAAGGGTTCATTGACGCTCTACCAAATTACTTGGCGGCCTTCTGGACACGTAAAGCTATCGCGTGGAATCAGGCCCTCTTTCAACGAGGAATACCCGACTTTCCCCTTTGCTGATTCTCTGGAAAATCGACATTCCGATTCCTGCTTTAGATTCCCCATCATATCCTTTTTTGCGCATCTATCCTCGATGCGGGAAGCATATAGCAGAAATATGAGGCGCGATATCAAGTGAAAAACGGGAGAGAAGCATCTAGAGTCAACGATTCTGAGCCCTCTAAACGCTGTCTTCCTTCCTTGGCAACCGGTCGTTTATTAGGACCAAGGCCATGTCTCCTCACTTGATTAAGAAGACGTCACATGACCCCAATATCATGGAAATGGCACGGAAAAGGGCCATATGTTGAACGAAATCCAGGCGACTATGGAATCGTGAGCCGCCGGATGTTTGAATATGGCCATAAGGAGCGAATCGCCATGAAACGGATTCTTGCCATCTCGCTACTACTCATTCCCCTTCTTCTATCCGCTTGTACCGAGGAAGGTCCCGTCTCCTCCTCTTCCGGGCCGGAAACGGAAACCTCATCTTCCCAAATTGCTTCATCGGAGGAAATCGACAGGGTCGACTATTCCATCGTCACGGAGTCCGAATACGGCTACCTAAAGCTCCCGCAGGAAAGCTACGACTTTGCCACCCTCAAGGAAAACGACAACTACCCCCCGGCGGCCGAGGTCGAGATCGCCTGCGATTGGAACTACGTCACCTTCCTCAACAAAAACTACACGAAAATCCTCATCGAGAACGAGGCGGCGGTTCCTTCCTCCGCGGTCTCTTACTCGACCCGGGATAGCCTCAGCGGAACCGGCGGTAGCACCGAAATCGAAGCCATCGTCCTCACCTTCGACCGCTCGCTCATCCAGCCGGGGACGACCCGCATCCGCTTCGAGACCCGCCCCGGGAACGGCGTGTCCACTACCGAAGTGTTTGCCGTCTGCTTCGAAGTAAACGTCTATCCCTATGGAGGAATCGAAGTCCCGACCTACGACGTCAATCTCAAAGTCGACCTTTCCTGGCTAAATGACCTCATGCCGGAAATCGAAGGGGCCACCGCTCTTACCTTCACCCTCTCCGACAGCGAGGAAATCTACGGCTATTCGGCCGACGGGCTCTTAAGCGAAGAGCTTCCGCTCGAAGGTCCCTTCGGGTCCCTTGAGTTCGCCGGCATCAAATGGGCGGCCGGCCACGTCTACGAAGCTTGGCTTTTCATCGAGAACGTTGATTTCAGCGCCCGCCGCTGGTACCCGATCAAGGAAGCCTCCTCTTCCTCGGACTACGCTATCACCGTCAATCCGACCGGGGACTCGACGATCGAGGTCAATGGCGACTGCACGATCGAAGCCATCCTCTTCGAAGGGGTCTAAGCGAAAAGGAGAAAGGCCGCCGAAACAACTCCGGCGGCCTTTTCATTTCCCCTCGCCATCGTAATTTCGGCTTTTCCGGGCTAGAAGATAACCGGCCTGGCCCCTCCGGGAAGAACGCCAATCGCCGTTCAAAGGAAGAGGCAAGGGAGGAGTAGATAGGCCATCCTCCCTTTCCTGGCGGTCGGCTATCGCCTCGATCCGCCTGAGGCTCAGCCGATGCTTGTCCACTTCGTCGACAAGATTCTTCCTTTTCTTCGAGGCGAGGGCCTCCTGAGGAATCGAGCCGCTTCGGACGAGGGAGAGCTTAGCCAGGGCCGGGCCGGCCATCTCGTAGAGGACTGAGGAGCAAAGGATGATGGAAAGGAAGGTGTTGCCCATCGAGGCGGGAAGCATCCGTTCTCCGAGGAAAGCCAGCCCGATGGCCACCCCGGCCTGCGGAGCCAAGGCAAGGCCAAGGTAGTTCCTCGTCTTCTTGGATGTCTTCATGAGGGAGCAGCCGGCGAAAGCCCCGAGGTATTTCCCACCCATCCGGACCAGGAAGTAGATAACCCCGACGAGCCCGATGGTCATGAAAGACGAGAAGTCCATGTTGGCTCCGCTCATGACGAAGAAGAGAAGCATGATCGGCGGGTCGAAGTGATCGACGTATTTGAAGAGCTTCTCGTCCTTGGTGAGATTGACATACGTCGCCCCGAAGACCATGCAGGAGAGAAGGGGCGAGACATCGAGGAGAATAGCCCCGCCGCTAATGAGGGCAATGATGGCCACGGCGATGATGAGGCGGCTATTCGGCGAGCGGCCCTTCACGAGGAAGGAGAGGAAGAGGCCGGAGAGGAAACCGATGGCTAAGAAAAGGAGGTTATAGAGGATCGGGGCGAGGATCGAGAGGGCGTCGAGGCTCCCGCTCGAGGTCCCGCTTACGATGGCCGAGGCCATCGAGAAGCAAAGGAGGCAAACGACGTCGTCGAGAGCGACGACTTGGAGAAGGACGTCGACGAATTCCCCTTTCGCGTCGTACTGGTTGATGGTCATGAGGGTCGAGGCCGGGGCCGTCGCCGTCGCGATGGCCCCAAGAAGGAGGGCAAAGCCCCATCCGAGGTCGGGGAAGAAGGCTCCTACGGCCAGGGTGACGAGAATCCCGGCGACCAAGGCCTCGAGGATGGTAATGACGATGACCCGGGGACCGCTTTTCTTGAGTACTTCCTTCTTGAAGAACTTCCCGACACCGAAGGCGATAAAGCCAAGGGCGAGGTCGCTTAGGAAGGACATTCCTTCGAGGACGTCCGGGGGCACGAGGTCGAGGAGGAAGGGGCCGATGAGAATTCCGGAAACGATATAACCGGTTACGTTAGGAAGGCGGAAGAGTTTAGAAACCCGGGAGAGGAGGAAACCGGCCAAGAACATGATGGCCAGGGCAATGAGGGTCGTCGCCGCGCCCATTCCTTCGTAAAAACCATAGAGCTTGAGATTCATCTTCTTTCCTCCTTTCCTTCGGGCGAAGGCAGCCATATGATAGGAAGGAAGAAGATAAGCAAAGTTTATAGGTTTTTATGGCTTCATAATACTTGCTTATGGAGGTACCCAAGATGGTCGATCCGAAGCTACTAACCCTCATCGAAGTCGAGAAGCGAAACGGCTTCACCGCGGCGGCCAAGGCCCTGAGTTTGACCCAGCCGGCCGTGAGCCAGCATATCCGCCTCCTCGAAAAGGAAAACGGCATCCGCATATTCAACAAGGTAGGAGGATCGCTCCGCCTCACCCCCGAAGGGGAAATCCTCCTTCGCTACGCCAAGCGGATCGTTTCTGTCTACTCTGACCTTGCCTCCAAGCTCAAGGACGAGGCGTCCGGAAGGAAGGGCTACATCGTCGGGATCACCCATACGGCCGAGGCCAATCTCATCGCCGAAGTGCTTGCTTCCTTTGCCGCTGCCCACCCGGGGACGAAGATAAAGATCAAGACGGACTCCATAAGAAACCTTTATGAGAAACTCACTTCCTACGAGATCGACCTTGCCGTCGTCGACGGGCCCCTCCCCAACAAGAAGTATTCCTCGATTCTCCTCGATACGGACTCCCTCGTAGCCGTGATGTCGAAGCATCACCCCTTGGCTTTCAAGCGGGTGCTGACCATCGAGGACCTGAAGAAAGAGCCCTTGGTCCTTCGGAGCAAGGAAAGCGAGACGCGGGCTCTTTTCTCCGCCGCCCTTTCCTCCAGCGGCCATTCGATCGACGAGTTCAACCTCGTTCTCGAAATCGACAATATCATGACGATCAAGGAAATCCTAAGCAAAGGCGAGTGCATCTCGGTTCTTCCCCGAAGCGCTTGCCACTCCTACGGGGACAAGGAAACCCTCTCCCTCCGCCCCATCGAGAACCTCAACATGTCGCGGGAGGTGAGCATCGTCTACCCGAGCCAGTCAATCGACCGTTCTTTCCTCGATGCCCTCGTCCTTTCCTACAAGGAAAAAATGGCCCGCTAGGCCATTATCTTCAAACGAGATCCTTCAGCAGTCCCGGGGCATCCCTTAGAAGGTAGAGAAAGGGTAGCTCCCGCCGCTTCACGAGCTCATATATTGGCGTCGAGGCGTTGCTTTCATATAGCCGGATCGCCTCTTCGAGGGTCAAGAAAAGGGTTTCGGCGATAAGGGAATCGCCCTTCGAGACAAGATGCCTTTCGACCGGCTTCCCTTTCGCCCGGCAAAGGAAGAAGCGATTGAGGTTCTTTCGCCCGATGAGGGCGTATTCGTCCTCGACTTCCCCAAGGTAGCAAAGCACCTCGACCTCCTGCCCGAGCTCTTCGAGGCACTCCCGGAAGATAGCCTCCTCGTAGCTTTCCCCGGGCTTGACCCCGCCGCCGGGGGTCTCAGGATAAGTAGCCTTCCCGAAAAGATCGTCGCGCCTTATAAGGTGAATGAAGAGACGACCGTCCTCAAATACGAAGGCCCGGGCTACCCTTCGGGTAAGAAAGGGGCCTTCCTTCCGTGGGAAAAGGTCATCGGTAAAAGAGAGTTTGAGCGCCTTCACGCCGAGCATTATGGCACTAGCAAGAAACTCATTCAACCTTCAGGAACG
>CASEWT010000028.1 GCA_949291655.1 uncultured Bacillota bacterium | reverse complement strand
GCTCTCTTCCGCCAAGGCGTTCCGAATGCGGGAAAGGGAGAAAAGCCCGCGAGGGTCGGACATATCAGCCAAAATGTATCGATTGTATCAATTTTCAATTGTTACATGGCGATTATACAATAAGAAAACCTAGGAAATATCGAACGAAAACGATTGTTTGCAATACCGGTAAAATGAAGTGATGAAAACCTTTCATTGTATTTGGGCGCCGTTCGTAGCATCATTTCCAAGGGTAGAAAACGCATGAAAAACATCAAGGAACGGGTAACCATTTACCAAGTCGCCAAGGCCAGCGGGGTCTCGCTTGCGACCGTCTCGCGGGTCATCAACAACAAAGGCAACGTCAAGCCGGAGACGAAGGCTCGAGTCGAGGAAACGATCCGCCGCCTCGGCTACAAGCCGAGCGGCCTTGCCCAGGCCCTCGCGACGAACAAGACGACGAACATCGGCGTCATCATTCCTTCGGCCAACTACGTTTACATTGCCAACATGCTCAACGGCATCAGCGAGGTCGCCAAGGAAAAGGGGTTCGTCCTCACCCTTTTCACGACCTCCCATAGCCACGAAGAAGCCCTCACGATGATCGAGCGGGTCATCACGACCCACGTCGACGGGGCCATCATCTTCGACGACGAGCTCGACGCCGAGGACATCATGAAGATCAACAGCTACTCGGTCCCGACCATCGTCGTCAACAACCAGATCGTGGGGGAGCAGGTCGGCTGCGTCCTCTTCTCCTACAAGGACCAGCTCGTCAAGCTCATCAAGGATTACTACGAGCAGGGCGGGGAGAAGGAAATGACCTTCCTCCACGTCCACGACGGCGGGCGGCTTCTCCAGCTCTGCGAGAAGGCCTTCGTCGATACCCACGAATCCCTTGGCCGGCCCTATCACATCCTCAATTGCGACGACAGCTACACGCGCACCTACCATGACTTCAAGGACGTCATCACCAAGGAAGGCAAGGGCTACTTCATCTGCTACCGCGACTCGATCGCCGCGGCCATCGAGAACGCGGCCACCGATTCTGGCCTCAAGGTTCCGGAGGACATCGAGGTCCTTTCCCTCGTCGGGACGAAGTACGCGAACATCGTCCGGCCGACCCTTACATCCCTCCAGATCGACATGGCCGAGGTCGGGCGGCGGAGCATGTACATGCTCATCGACCTACTGAACCACGATCTCATCGAGAAAAGCTACCGCTTCGACGCCGTGCTCGTCTCCCGCGATTCGACCAAGCGCGGCTAGAGGATTTCCTTTCACGCCATAGGGTCTAGGATACGAAAGAGAAATCCGGAGGCCGGGGCCGCGCCTAATAATGTGGACCCCATGTAAAGGACACATTAAGAAAACCAGGATCTATTGAGAAACGGGAACCCCGAGCGAGGGGTTCCCGTTTTCTCTCGCCGCGGCGAGGGGGAGGGGGAGGCGGATGGGCCTTGCCAGGAGACAGTCCCTGAATTCCGCGGGCGTCATCTTCCCCAAGCCGGCCT
Source organism: uncultured Bacillota bacterium (assembly GCA_949291655.1). Classification (GTDB taxonomy): domain Bacteria; phylum Bacillota_I; class Bacilli_A; order RFN20; family CAG-826; genus UBA4951. Next base: position 9,824 of record CASEWT010000028.1, on the reverse strand, counting down.
GCGGCCTCCAGTTGTTGTAATAGTCGATGTAGTCGCTGATCTCCGAGACTACGTCGCCGAAGGCCTGGCATCTCCGAAGGCGCAGCTCGTCCTTCGCGTGGCCGAAGAAGCTTTCCATCGGGGCGTTGTCCCAGCAATTCCCCCTCCTCGACATGGATTGGCAGATGTCGCGGTCCGAGAGGCATTTCCTGTATTCGTAGGACGTGTAATGGCATCCCTGGTCGGAATGGAGGAGGAACGTGCGGGGAAGCCAATCGACCGAATCGAGCTTCCGGAGCATGTCGATGACGAAGGGCATGCCTATCGTCTCGGAGAGCGTCCAGGCGACGATCTCGTTGGTCGACGCGTCCTCGATAGCCGAAAGGTAGCGCCGTTTCTCGCAGCGCGAGCCGTAGTAAAGATAACTTATGTCGGTGAGCAGGTGCTCTCCGGGCCTGCCGATGGCGAATTGTCGGTTCAGCTTGTTCGAGAACAGCGAGTTCGTCTGTGTCGCCTTCGCGATCCTCTTCAGCGGATTCGCCCTCCTTACCGGGCATTCCAGTCCGTATTTGCGCATGAGCCGCTGGATTTTCTTCCTGTTCATCGCCGTCCCGCAGAGCTTTGGCATCAGCATCGCTATCTGCCTCGATCCCTTCGGCCTGCCCTTGAAATCGTAGACGGACTTGACGATGAGGAAATCGGCGCGGTCCCTCGCTTCTCACGGATCGTTCAGGCCATTCCGCTTCCTGGCCTCGTAAGCGTAGTACCCGGATCTGGAGACGCCCAATTCGGAGCACATCCAGGCGACGTTGAGCCTGAGCTTATCCGCGTATTTCTCCTTGGCCCTCTAGATTATCTCGAACCTTTCCTCGACGGGGATTTTGATGGCTGGCGACGTCGTTCCAGCCCCCGTATTTGGCGGAGGAAGTCGTTCTCCTGCTGCAGCATCTCTATCTTCGCCCGCTGCCTCGCGATTATCTCCTCCCGGGTCAGATCCCGCGTCCTTGGCCGGCCGGTTCGGTCGGTGAGGCCCTGCCCGCGCGAAATCTTCAGGTTCCAGTTCTTCATCGTCTGCCGAACGGATTGCCATCCTATGGCATCGATCGGCAGGCCGTGGTCTCGGAATACGTCGCCTCCGTATTTCCCGGCCAAGGTTTCTTCCCGGAAAATATCCATGAACTCGGCGGCGTACCTGACCGTCTTAGGGGTCGCCGATTTCACGTAGGGGCATGAGGAAATGAGCGAAATCTCCTCGGGGGAATACGATTTTCCGGACATGAGAAAACCTCCAATCGCATTGTGATCGGAGGCAATCTTTTGGTCGTGGTTTTTTCTAGACTGTCCGAATTACGGGGTCCAGTTTATAAGCCCCGGTTTTTTCCGGCGAAGCCAGCTTGCGGCTGCCTGTTTCTCTTCTCGACGGGCATCTTCCGTCCCCTGGATATTTGCCTATCGTGACACCGATTCTTTTTTGTTAAGATGAGAGCATGAACAAGCGGCTCGTTCTCCCTCTTGCTTGCCTTACGGCCGTCTTCCTTGCCTCGTGCGAGGTCGCTTTCGACGTTTCTTCCTCCCCATCAAGCCTTCCCTCCTCGCTTTCCAGCGGCTTGGCCGTCTCGCCCCTGATATCCGAATTCACCCGGCAAGCTTGGAACGCGGCCGCTCCCCATTTCGATGGCCTAAAAACCGTGGAAGGGCCTTCCCAGCCTTTCGAGGAGGGCTACCCTTTTGCCATCGATTCTTCCGCGTCTTACGACTTTGACGGCTTTGCTTATCCCGGGGATGCGCCGGTCCCTTATCCGGAGGGCGAGGAGTGCCCGCCCCTCGACGATTTGCTTATCCACGGCGGCATCCGTCTCCGGATGGCATTCGATGAAAGCGCGGCCTTCGCGCCGCGGATGGGCTTCGTCGGGCAGGAGGTCGATGCTCTTTGCCTCGTCGTCACGGGGATGATCGGCTCAAGCCCCTTCCTCGATGCCGTTAGCGGAGTCGAATACGACACCGACTATGCCGTGCTTTTGCTCCTTTCGGACGGACGCTCGACTTTCGGCGCCCTTGAATGGCACTCGCGGGACAATCCCTCCATGTATACCTACAACGGCGATCCGTCGGCCTATATCGTCGAGCGAACGAGCTTCCGTTACCAGGCTTGCTACCTTCAGTCGATTATCTGCCGCGATTCCTTCTTCGACCGAATCGATTTTGCGGTTGGCTTCCTCCCCACGGACGACGGGTCCGCAATTGAAGATGCCGTCGTGAGCGCCCGCTATGCGGGGAGCCCCGAGACCTTCGAGGCAAGCGGTGTGGATGTTTCTTCCTCTTACGAGGAAGCCGTCTTCGAGGAGTCGGTCGATGTCCAGCGACTCCGTGATCTCTATGGGTCGGCCGAGGAATAGGCCTTGCTCCTCTTGAGTTTGGAGATTCCACGTCGGGAGGCCTTTCTTTTCGCCAAGGTTTTGAAGAAAAGCACTCGGGCTTCAAAATTGCTAGCAGTCTGCTATTGACAGTGCCAAATTAGCGGCTAATATTCTTTGCGTAGCCAATAAGGAGGCACTGAAGTAATGATCAAACCACTGAACGATTACGTCGTCCTCGAGAAGGTGAAGGCCGAGAAGAAAGTCGGCTCCATCATTCTCACCACCGAGAAGAAGACCGGCAACCTCGCCAATGTCGTTGCCATCGGCCCGGGGAAGAAGGAAGACGGGAAGCTTAGCCCGATCGAAGGGCTGAAGGTCGGCGACAAGGTCATCTACCGGGAATATGCCGGTACCGATTACGAAGACGGGGACAAGAACCTCCTCCTCATCAAGAGCGAGGACATCCTCGGCGTCGTAACCGACTGAGCATTCGTTTGCTTGCGTTTAAGTAAAGAAAGGAAACTATTCGAACATGGCAAAGAACATCGATTTCGGGAAGACCGCCCGCGACAAGATGGTCGCAGGGGTCGACCAGCTCGCCGACACGGTCAAGCTCACCCTCGGCCCGAAAGGCCGCAACGTCGCCCTCGACAAGGGCTACGGCTCGCCCTCGATCTGCGAGGACGGGGTCTCCATCGCCCGGGAAATCGAGCTGAAGGACCCGGTCGAGAACATGGGCGCCAAGCTCGTCTACGAAGTCGCCAACCAGACCAACGAGAAGGCTGGCGACGGGACGACGACGGCGACCGTCCTCGCCCAAAGCATGATCCATCGCGGCATCAATGCCGTTGAGAAGGGTGCCAACCCCGTCTTCGTCCGTGCCGGCATGGAAAAAGCCGGGAAAGCGGTGGCCGCCGAGCTCCTCAAGATCAGCAAGGACGTCTCGACGAACGCCGACATCGAATCGGTCGCGACCATCTCGGCCGGGAGCGAGGAAATCGGCCATCTCATCGCCGATGCGATGGACAAGGTCGGCAAGAACGGGGTCATCACCGTCGACGAGAGCAAGACGAGCGAAGACGAGCTCGTCCTCTCCCAAGGCCTTGAATACGACAAAGGCTACATCAGCCCCTACATGGTGACCGACCGCGAGAAGATGACGGCCGACTTCGAAGACGCCCTCGTCCTCGTCACCGACATGAAGGTCAGCAACATCCAGGACATCCTGCCGGTGCTCCAAGGCGTCGCCGATTCCCACAAGCCTCTCCTCATCGTGGCCGACGACCTCGATGCCGACGTCACCTCGACGATCGTCCTCAACACCCTCCGCGGCGCCTTCAAGATCGCCGCGACGAAGGCCCCGGAATACGGCGACGCCCAGAAGGCCGCCCTCCAGGACATCGCCATCCTCACCGGCGCCCGCTTCTACAGCAAGGACCTCGGGATGGAACTGAAGTCCATCACGATGGAAGACCTCGGCCGCGCCAAGAAGATCACCGTCAAGAAAGACGCGACGACGATCGTCGGCGGAGCCGGGAACAAGAAGGACATCAACGATCGGATCAGCGAGCTCGAAGCCCAGCGGAACGTCGCGACGAGCGAATACGACAAGAAGAATCTTGCCAAGCGGATCGCGAAGCTCTCCAACGGGGTTGCCGTCATCAAGGTCGGAGCTATCACCGAAAGCGAGCTCAAGGACAAGAAGCTCCGGATCGAGGATGCCCTGAACGCCACCAAAGCTGCTGTCTCCGAAGGCATCGTCGCCGGCGGCGGCGCGGCCCTCGCGAGCGTCTATGCCACCCTCAAGCCGACCCTCAAGGATGCCAACCCCGACGTCCAGAAGGGCATCGACGCCGTCATGGAGTCCCTCTTCGCCCCGCTTCGCCAGATTGCCGACAACGCCGGCTACGATAGCGAAGAGATCGCCGACCTCCAAAAGGAGGCCAAGCCGGGCATCGGCTTCAACGCCAAGACCGGCGAGTGGGTCGACATGGTGAAGACCGGCGTCGTCGATCCGACGAAGGTCACCCGGACGGCCATCCTCAACGCCTCGAGCATTTCCGCCCTCTTCGTGACGACCGAAGCGGCCGTCACCGAGATCAAGGAGCCGAAACCGGAAGTTCCGGCCCCCCAAGGCGGGATGTACTGATTCCCCTACTAAGCCATTTAGGCCCGTCCCTGCGACGGGCCTTTTCCTTTTGAAGTGGGGCTGGGGGTAAGACAATTCTTTCCAAGCCTGCTGACTGGATTTTTGAAAGGGCCGGCAATGAGCAAGTGAAGGTATTTGAAGGCCGGCTGAAGGGGCCGACATTCCGCTTGACATTCACGGTTGTTTTTTAGTTTGTAAATATCAAAGGGGATCGCGTAGACATGGCTTCGATGTCTACCTGCTTCTTCTGATTTTGATGAAAGGAGAGAAAAATGGTCGGTGAAATGTCGACGATTGGGCCATCGGTTTTGCGTTCTATCGCCCTCGCCTCGCCTGACCGTTGGGGGTGCGGCCCCTATTTCTCGGCTGTTAAAGGCTGGCCCAAAGGAGATTGACGTATGAAAAAACGATTTGCCTTGGTGCTTCTCGGGACCTTTGTGACGGCGGTGGGCCTCTCTTCTTGTCTACCGGAGGCGGACGATTCCTCGTCTACGGCCGGAACGAGCGAAGAAACACCGACTATCTTTGATTGGAAGTTCGAAGCGGAAACCTATGTTCCCGACCTTGACCCGGCCGATAATTTCATCGACTACGTGGGGCTTCCCGCCGGGCCGACCTCTCTTGTCCTCTACCAAGGCTACGATGACATTAACGACGGCGACCCCTATGTCCGTTACGAGGACATGGGAAGCCCCGAGAACCCCTACGCGGCCGTCGAGATGCGGGTCGATGAAACCGTCGACTACTTGGCCTATTACCTCCCGCGGGAAACTTTCGAGGATCTCGAGGCGAGGATGCCGTCCTATTACGAAGAGAACCCGACCGGCCTCTTCGGGGCGCCCGACGACGGCCTTTTAGACGGAAGGTTCATCCATTTCAACAGCTTGGAAGGCAACGATTCCCTTCTTCGGATGATGGCCTACGACCGTCTCGAGGACGTTTGCCTGGGAGATGATGAGTATTCGATCGTCGGGCTTTTCGAGCGGAAGGGAGTATCCTACGAATTCGACCTTGCGACTTCGAAGGAACTAAGCGAACGCCACTGGCTCATCGCCCGCCTCATCCTCGAAGGGGAGGGAAAGCCGCTTTCCTCCCTCTACGATCTTTACGGGAGGACGGACGAGTCTCGGGACCGGGAGCGGGCTTACGCTGCCTATCGGGCCGAAAGGGATGCCTTCGAGAGTGCCTCCGGCCTCTGCCTCGATTTCCGGCGCTTCGGGAGCGAAGACGGCGGCTATATCCAAGCTCCGGGGTGGAGTACCTACCGGCCTTTCTACAAGGAACGGGGGTTTAAGGCCATCCATGAACTCCGGGGTGCGACTCTCAATCCGAGTACCGTTACCAAGATGGCGTCGACCTTTTGGAGGAAGGACTCCCGGATGGCCATTTCCCGATGGCCTCCGACCCCTTCGGAGAGAGCCTCCGCCCCCTTTTCAAGGAAGCGTGGCTGTTCGATGCCCCAAATAATTCTTCTCTGGCCTATTTCGACTGGGCGAAGCTTCGCCTGAGCCTCGGGGAGGCCCGCCGGGCCCACCTTGCCGCGCTAGAGGATAACGCCGCTTCCTAAGGGGGAGAGTTGCCTTGAAGGCCTACATAAGGGCCCTTGGAAGTTTCTTTGAAGCTTTGCCACATCCGCGGCGGATGAGTTCTTCGCTTCTTTTCTTTTGATAGGCTTTTTGCGGCTGCTTTTCGCGATTTGGAGGAATATCATGGCTTTTCGAAATCCAAAGACGGAGAGTCTTTGGCTAAGAACTTCGAGCTTACAGACCAGGGAAAAGCATATCGGACACCGATCGGAAAGCATATCCGAACAAATCCCTGCCCTTGCCTTTCGCTAGTTCCTGGATGGGCTCCTAGGACCTAACGGCCCTCACAGCCGGATGGAGGTTTTGCCGAAAGGACGAAGGGAAGGGCCGGGGGAGAGGACGATAGTTGAATGTCCGGGGGCGAAACGATTAGAATTCGATGGCCTCGAACGAATCGTTGGCCGAGGATTCCGCGCGCCTTCGGCCGCCTTAAAGGAGTATCATGTTGGAAGCTATGGAAAACATTTACGCTGAACTCAAAGAACGGGGACTCATCGAGCAGTTCTCGAACGAGGAAAAGGTGAAGGAACTCCTTTCCACCCCGACCGCCGTCTATTGCGGGTTCGACCCGAGCGCGGCCAGCATGCACCTTGGGAACTACGTGATGATTTCCCTTCTCATGCGCCTTCAGAGGGCCGGGCACAAGATCGTCGCCCTCGTCGGCGGGGCGACCGGGATGATCGGCGACCCCTCGGGCAAGAGCAAGGAACGGAACCTCCAGACCAAGGAGCAGCTAAGGGCCAATACCGAAAGCATCCGCGCCCAGCTCGAGCGCTTCCTCGATTTGAGCGACCCCAATAAAGGCGAACTCCTCAACAACTACGACTGGATCGCCCCGATGAGCGTCCTCGACTTCCTTCGCGACTACGGGAAGTTCTTCTCGGTCAACTACATGCTCAGCAAGGAAATCGTCGCCTCGCGCCTCGAGGCGGGGATATCCTTCACCGAGTTCGCCTACCAGATCCTCCAGTCGATTGACTTCTATCTCCTCAACCGCGACCGTGGGGTCTCCATCCAGATCGGCGGGAACGACCAGTGGGGGAACCTCACCTCCGGCCTCGAGCTCATCCGGAAGCTCAATGGGGAAAACGCCAAGGCCGAGGTCATGACCGCCCACCTCATCACCCGAAGCGACGGGAAGAAATTCGGGAAAAGCGAGGACGGGGCCCTCTTCCTCGACCCGGAACTGACCTCGCCTTACCAGCTCTACCAGTATTTCATCAATTGCCCGGACGACGACGCCGTCCGTTACCTCAAGGTCTTCACCTTCCTCTCGCTTGAGGAGATCGCCGAGATCGAGAAGGAACACCTCGCCAACCCGGGCGCCCGGATTGCCCAGAAGAAGCTTGCCTACGAGGTGACGAAGGACATCCACGGGGAAAAGGAAGCCAACCACGCCATCGAGATGTCGAACGCCCTCTTCAACGGGAACGTGGCCGGCCTCGGGGAAAAAGACATCGAAATCCTCCTTGGCTCCCTCAAGAAGAAGGTCAAGCCGGGCCTCAGCCTCGTCGACCTCCTCATTGCCGTCGGGGCCGCTCCGAGCAAGACCCAGGCCCGGACTTTCATAAGCCAGGGCTCGGTGAGCGTCAACGGCCAAAAAGCGAGCGATTCAGCCGCCCTTTACGGGGAAAACGAGGCCTTGCACGGCAAATACCTCATCGTCCGCCGGGGGAAGAAGAACTACTATCTCGGCGCTTTCTAGCGATCGGTAACCCCGGTCAAGGGGACACTAAACTTACTCCCCGAAGCCAAAAGGGAGTCGATGTTCATCTTTATAAAAAAGAGTACCCCTTTGATGCGTATCCTCTGTGTTCAAGGAGCATCATCTGGGGCCTTTTTTGCGTCGTGCCCGCCACCTTTTCGCTTCCCAAGGAAAGACGAAAGGAGACGGATGAAGAGGGGGATGAGCAAAGCCAAGGCCCAAAGGGAAGAGGCGGCAAAGGGGACAACGGGGATTCCTTCGTAGGCGGATAGGCCAATCGCCCGGGCGTAGCTTCCGCCATAGGAAAGAGGAAGGAAAAGGGCGTCGGCCGCGATAAGGGCCAAAGGATAGAGGGAAGAAGCGAGGAGGAGAGCCAAGAGGAAAGGGAGAAGGGAAGAAAGGGCGAGGTCGTCTTGCCCGCCGCCGAGCATATAGAGGAAGCGGGCGGCGGCCCTTTGCCCCCTTGCCTCGTGCCGGGCTTCGAGGACCGGCCATAAAGACAGGGCGACGAGGCCCGCCGCGGCGAAGGAGAGGATTCCCCACCCGATCGGCTCGGACCTTCCGTAGGGCGAGGGAAGAACGCCGAAGGGAAGCCCTTTGCCGTCTTCGATCGATTCGAGAGCTTCCTCTTTTCCCAAGAGGGCGAGGTCGGCCCCTTCTTCCGTCTCTTCCCGGTAGAAGGCGAGGTAGCTTTCGTAGGAGGCCGGGTCGAGATGGAAGGAGGCGCCCGGGCTTTTTCCTTCCGAAGCGAAAGCGAGAGACCCGCTTTCTCCTTCGATGAATATTCGGCTAGCTCCGAAAGAAAGGGGGAAAAGCGGCCCTTGGGCCGTCTCGTCCCGGACGGGGACGACGAATGAGGCGGCGGGTGCCGGGTCGAAAGAGCCGGCGTTTCCCTGCAAATAAAAGCCATAGCCCCGCCACGAAAGGAAGGGGTAGCCATCGAAATAACCTTCGAAGGCCCCGCCTCCGATGAGTTCGCAGTAAGAGGTGAGGGACACGGCGATCCCGCTTGCCCTTTCCCTTACTTTGCTGGCCCAAACGGCATTGTCGAGGGCCAGGTCGGGCCCTCTATTTTCGTAGGTGTGGCTTCCGAGGCGAAGGACGCCCCCGGTTTCGCCCCAAGCGAGGGAGCTTCCATCGAGAACGGCGTAGCTATCTTCCTCGAGGCTCGCCGAGCCGACGAGGAAGAACCGACTGGCCGAATATTCGTTCCACCCTTCCGAAAGGCGAAGGTCGCTTTCGATGGGCTCGCCCTTCGAAGCAAGGGCAACGGTGGCAAAGGGATCGGCCCCTACGGCCGCTTTCGCGGCAAAGGCGGTTCCCGGATCGGCGAGAAGCGAGAGCCCGACAAGAAAGAGGAAGGCGAAAAGGAAGGGCGCGGCCAAGGAAAGGGCACTTCTCCATGGCCTGCCCTTGAAGCCCATGAAGAAGGCGAGAACCCGCCTTCGGCCGAAGCCTTTTGCCTCTCTGAGGGGTAGGAAGTCCCCCGAAGTCTCTACCGATCCGCTCATCCGGAGGGAAGGAACGAGAAGCCGCGGGGCCTCGGGAAGGGCGGAGGGCTCGTTGTTCGCGATGACGATGAGCCGGTTTCGGCTTTCCCGCTTTAGGATCTCTTCCAGGCGGTGCTTTCGTTCTTGGTCGAGGAAGGCAAAAGGCTCGTCGAGGAAGAGAAGCGGGGTATCCCGGGCCAATAGAAGCGAGAGGAAAGAGGCGGCTAGTTCGCCGCTCGAGAGGGAAGAGAAGTTCTGGGAAGGGACCTCGCAGCCGAGTTCCCGGAGAAAGGAACGGCCCTTCGTCTCGTCGGCCCCAAGGGTCTTCGCCGCGTAGGAATAGCTTCCGGAGAGATAGGATGAGGCCTCTTCCGAATAGAGCGACAGGCTTGAGGAGAGAAAGCGGGAACGCTCCTTCTTTGCTAGCTGCGACAAGTCTTCCCCGAGGATGGAAAGGCGGCCGCGGGAAGGGGGGCGCTCCCCCGAGAAGACTTGAAGGAGGCTGCTCTTCCCCGAACCGGAGGGGCCTTCTAGGACGAAAAGCCCCGTACCGATGGC
>CASEWT010000027.1 GCA_949291655.1 uncultured Bacillota bacterium | reverse complement strand
AAAGAGGCGCTCAGCGTGCTGGTAGGGGGGAAGAACATCGCCGAGCTGTGCGAGCTGTCCGTAGACGACTTATACGCCTTTTTCGACGGCCTGCAGCTCTCCCGCACCGAACACCTCATCGCCGACGTCATCTTAAAGGAGATCAAGGCGCGGCTGAACTTTCTGCGCGGCGTGGGGCTTTCGTATCTGAACCTCGCCCGCAGCGCCGGCACCCTGTCTGGCGGCGAGGCGCAGCGCATCCGCCTGGCGACGCAGATCGGCAGCGGCCTGACGGGGGTGCTGTACATCCTCGACGAGCCCTCCATCGGCCTGCACCAGCGCGACAACGAAAAGCTGCTGCATGCGCTGCAGAACCTGCGCGACCTCGGCAACACCCTCATCGTCGTCGAGCACGACGAAGAGACGATCCGGAATGCCGATTGCATCGTCGACATCGGACCCGGGGCCGGGATCCACGGCGGTGAAATCGTGGCGGTGGGAAGCGTCTCCGACATCGAAAAGTGCCCGTCATCGGTAACCGGCGACTACCTTGCGGGCCGGAAATTCATCCCGGTGCCCCGCCAGCGGCGGAAGGGAAACGGGAAGAAGCTCGTCCTCAGGGGATGCCGTTGCCACAATCTCAAGAACATCGACGTCGAATTTCCCCTCGGGAAGTTCATCGTCGTAACCGGCGTCTCGGGCTCGGGCAAGAGCTCATTGGTCAACGAGACTCTCGCCAAAGTCCTCCAAAGGGAAGTCAACGGGACCGACGTGACCCCGGGGGAATACCGCGAAATCAAAGGCAAAACCCTCGTCGATAAATTGATTGACGTTACCCAGGAGCCGATTGGCCGGACCCCGCGGAGCAACCCGGCTACCTACACCGGGGTCTTCGACGACATCCGGGTTCTTTTCGCCGAGACCCCGGAAGCCCGGGAACGCGGCTATGACAAGGGGCGCTTCTCCTTCAACGTCCCGGGCGGCCGCTGCGAGAAGTGCGGCGGGGCCGGGGTAACCTACGTCCCGATGAATTTCCTTCCCGACGTCTACGTCAAATGCGACGAGTGCGAAGGAAAGCGCTACAACGAGGAGACCCTCCGCTGCCTTTACAAGGGCAAATCGATCTACGATGTCCTTGACATGCGCATCGAGGAAGCCGCTTCCTTCTTCGGCGCCCGGCCCCAAATCGCCCGGAAGATCCAGACCCTCGTCGATGTCGGGCTCGGCTACGTGAAGCTCGGGCAACCGGCGACGACCCTTTCGGGCGGGGAGGCTCAGCGGGTCAAACTGGCCAGCGAGCTGCAAAAGCGCCCGACCGGGCGGAGCGTCTACATCCTCGACGAGCCTTCGACCGGCCTCCATAACGACGACGTGAAGCGCCTCGTCGCCGTCTTGAATGCCATCGTCGACCACGGCGATACGGTCATCGTCATCGAGCATAACCTCGACATCATCAAGGTTGCCGACTACATCATCGACCTCGGGCCCGAGGGCGGCGATAAGGGGGGCTACCTCGTCGCCAAGGGAACGCCGGAAGAGGTCAGCAAGGTCGAGGAAAGTTATACCGGGCGTTACCTCAGGAAAGTTTTGGCCGAGGCGGTGGCAAAAGGCCAACTCTCCTAGTAGACTACCTACGATATGAACACGGAATCGATTGTTACTTTGGTTGCCGGCGCCCTCCTGGTTATCGGCGGCGGCTATCTCTTCTATTCGCGGATTGCGGACTTCAACAAGGCCGAAGCCGTCATTTCCTACCGCAAAAAGCCCCTCTATCTTTCGCTAGCGGGGGCTGGGATCCTCGGCGCGGGCTTCCTTCTTTTCGCCCTGACCTTCTTTCTGGCCAACCCGGATTGGGCTTCGATGGAAGTCTACCCTTCGGAAAGCGTCTTCGCCGGGGAGGCCATCAACTATCCCCTCTATATGGCAAGCGCCCTCATCGGGGCCTTCGTCTTCGGCTTCTCGGCGACTTCTCTCGTCGGTTTGATTTCGATCCGCCTCAAGAAGGAAAAGATGGATCCGGCGACGAAGAAATTAGTCAATGTTTCCCTTTATTGCTCGATCCCGGTCGCCGTCCTTTCCTTTGTCCTTGGGACGTCGGGGCTTGGGCCCTTTGTGACCTACCCCCTCATTTCCGGCATCGGCTTCGGGGAGGAAGGGGTCTACTGGCTAAGGGCCGGGGAAAGGCATAGCGGCGGCCTCCACATCACGTGGTATGCCCTTTGCTACCTGCTTGGCGTCGCCCTTTGCTACATCATCTGCGACCACGCCCTCTACAAACGCTACCACAAGCACGGCATCATCGACACCCTCGTCCTCGTCGCCTTCCCGGCCGGCATCGTCGGCGGGCGGATTTGGTATGTCGTCGGGAACTGGAACCGCGAGTTCGCCGGCCGGCCCTGGTATAGCGTTTTCGAGATTTGGAACGGCGGCCTCACGATTCTCGGTGGGGCGGCGGCCGGCATCATCGTCGGCTTCCTTTTCCTCCGCTTCCGCCGGAAATACGTCGATCCGCGCTGGGCGGTCGACATCATCGTCCCGACGATTCTCCTCGCCCAGTTCATCGGGCGGTGGGGAAACTTCTTCAACTGCGAGGTCTATGGCCAGGCGGTAAGCGTCGACGGCTGGAGCTTCTTGCCCAACTGGCTTCTCGAGCAAATGCATATTTCCAATGCCGGCACCCCTTTGCCGGTTGGCCAGATTTACGTCCCGCTTTTCCTCATCGAGGGGGTCATGAATCTCATCGGCTATTTCCTTATCGCCAAGGGGCTCCCCGCGCTCTTCAAGAAGAAGCTCTCCGGGGGCGACCTCGGCGGGGCCTACTTCATCTGGTACGGCCTCGTCCGGATGGTCATGGAACCGATGCGCGACTCTTCCTTCAACATGGGAACCGACGGCGCCTGGAGCGTCGTCAATTCGATGGCCTACATCCTCATCGGGGCCGCCATCGTCCTTTACCTCCATCTCCACGACGCCTCGGCGAAGAAAGAAGGGACGCTTCCTTATGCTATCTCCTTCCTCGTCTTCGCAAGCCTCCCCTTTGCCCTTTTGGCCCTCCCTTCCCTCAACGTCGTCGACGGTTCGGAAATCGTCGTTTACGGGGGCTATCAAATCATCTTTGGCGGGATGGCCCCGGCTTATCTAGCCGCCTTCGTCTTCCTTCTCGTCTGCTGGCTCGTCTCGGCCGTGGCCTTCGCCTTTTCCATCCTTTACCGGAAGGGGGTCTTCTCCTTCCGCTTGAAGGCCGACCGCCTTTCTTTGGGGCAAGCCAAGGGCACGCCTAGCTACTTCGGGCTGGATAGCCTCCTTCTTTATGCCGATTTCGTTATCGGAATCGTCACGGCCATCCTTTTCTTCGCCGGGACGAGTTCCCTCGGCGCGGCTTACCTCGTCGGGAGCGAGGCGACGGCCAATCTTTCCTACGGCTTTGCCCTTTCGGCCGTTTTCCTCCTCGCCGGCTCCCTTTTGCCCCTCATCGAGCTTTGGGGGCGCTACGACCGGAACAAGACGCTGCGGCGGGAGGAAGAGACCTCTGTCCAGGCCCTTTGACGGAAAACTCCTCATCCTCGACATGGATGGGACGAGCCTCGATAGCGAGCTGCTTGTCGTCGCCACCTGGCTAAGGGTCTTTTCCCGCCTCGACCCCTCCCGGAAGCTGACTCTACGGGAACTCGAGGCCTTTTCGGGGCCGCCCCTCGCCGATTCGTGCCGGAAGTGCTTCCCGGACCGCGATCCCCAAGAGGTCGAGCGGATCTACGTCGAGGAAGCCGTTCCCCTCTATCCGACCTTGGCGAGCCTCTTCCCGGGGGAGAAGGAAACTCTTTTTGCCCTCAAGGAAAAGGGGTGCCGGCTGGCTCTTCACACCAACAAGCGCCGCGAGCAGGCCCTCATGGCCCTCGAAAAAGAGGGCATCGCCCCTTGCTTCGACGCTGTCGTGGCCGGAGGCGACGCCCCGATGAAGCCCGATCCGTCCGGGGTCTATAAGATCCTTGCCCTCCTCGGGGCGCAGAAGGAAGATGCCGCCTACCTCGGCGACTCCTCTTACGATCTCCTAACCGCCCATAACGCCGGGATCCCGGCCTTCCTCGTCCGCTTTTACCCGCGCTTGATCCCGGAAGGGCTCGAGCCGGAAGGCTACGTCGATTCCTATAAAGATTTGCCGGAGGTGCTTTCTTCATGGTGGAGCTTGATGCATTGATCATCGGGGCCGGCCCGGCGGGGCTAGCGGCCTCCATCTACCTCAAAAGGGCCGAGGTTTCCTTTGCTTTGCTCGATAGGGGCGCCCCGGGCGGAAAGCTCAACAACATCCACGAGATCGCCAATATGCCGGGCTTTTTGCCCCTCCCCGGATATCAGCTGGCCCTTGCCCTTTCCAAGAGCGCGGAGGCAAGCGGCGCCGAAGCCTCTTACGGCGAGGTCCTTTCGGTGCGGAAAGAGGACGGCTTCTTCCTTGTTCATTCCGATGTCGAGGACTATCATGTCCAAGCGGTGCTCGTTGCCACGGGGTTCGTCTACCAACCTCTCATCCCCGGAGAAAAAGAACTCCGCGGGCGCGGGATTTCCTATTGCGCGACGTGCGACGGTCCCCTTTTCCGGGGAAAGGAAGTCCTCGTTTATGGAGAAGGGGGGCGGGCCGAGGAAGAGGCTTCCTACCTTTCCTCGATCTGCTCGAAGGTCTATTTCCTTTCGAAAGGGGAAAGCGACGGGAAAGCCTTTCCGGGTAACGTCGAGCGCCTTTTCCGGGCGGAGATCCTTTCCCTCAGGGAAGAAGACGGGAGAATCCTCGCCGCCACCCGGATCGACGGGAAAGAAAGGGAAATCGGCACCCGAGCCGTCTTCCCCCTTTATGGGGAAAGGAGCGCCCTTGCCTTCCTATCGGGGCTTAGCGTCAAAGAAGAGAAGGGCTTTTTGCTCGTCGACGAGACGATGGCAACCTCCATCGAGGGGCTTTATGGGGCCGGGGACATCGTGAGGAAAGGACTCCGGCAGGTCGTCACCGCCTTGAGCGACGGGGCGATAGCCGCGAACGCCTTGGCCGCCTATCTCCGGAGGAAAAAGCATGGATAAGCAGAAAATCGTCCTCCTTTCCGGCCTCCTCGGGGCCGGGAAGACGACGGCCCTTCTTTCCTTCGAGGAGCAGGGCTATCGGACGATCATGGATTTGCCCGGCGAGCTGCTTCCTTCCCTTCTGCTCCTCATCCTGAACCACCATCAGGTCTATTCCAAGATGGCCGTTTCGGTGCCGATCGTCGATTTGCGGAAAGCGGTGGATATCGTTTCCAAAGACAGTCGCTTTGAGCTGCTTTCGATTGGGCTGACGGCCGCTCGGGAGGAGCTAAGAAGGCGCTATCGGTTGACCCGCCACACCCATCCTCTCGAAGCCAAGGGCCTTTCGAAGGAAGAATGCCTCGACCGCGACCAGGCGGCCTTCGAGGCGTGCCGCCCTTCCTTCGATTACGTCATCGACACTTCCTTCCTCTCGAACGTCGAGCTGAAGGACCGCCTCTCCGCCCTCGTCGGGGAGAAGGGCCCGACCATCCTTTTCGAGAGCTTCGGCTTCCAGTACGGCCTACCCCTCGACGCCGACGTCGTCCTCGACGCCCGGATGGTCAAAAACCCCTATTGGGTCGAGGAACTCCGGCCCCTCTCCGGCCTCGATCAGGCCGTCCGCTCCTACATCGAGGAAGACCCTCTCTCCTCGGAGTTCATGAAGATGGCCGAGGAAGCGGCCCATCTTTCCTATCAATCGGCGCTCCGCGACGGGAGGCGCCTCGTCGTCTTTGCCGTCGGCTGCTCGGGCGGCCAGCACCGGAGCGTCTATTTCGCCTCCCGCCTCCACGAATGCTTCAAGGAGGGCAAGAGCCTTCTCTTCCACCGCGAGGAGAAGCGCCATGGCCACTATGGTCGTTGACGCCCCTTATTCCTTTGCCGAGTACGCCAAGGAGGAATGCGCCTCCCTGCCTCGGGGGAAGGACCCTTCCCTTTCTCTTCTTTCCTCCTATTTCCGCCTACGCGGCAAGCGGGAGGGTGGCGCCGTCGTCTTCTATAGCGAGCACGCCCAGATCGCCCGGGCCCTTTACGAGCGGATCCGAGAAGCCTTCGATGAGCGGGCCCGCTTTGCCTACGTCCGGGGAAAGGGCTACCTTTCGCGCCTCCTTTACAAGGTCATCCTCGACGACGAAGGGGGGCGTCGGGCTTCCCTTCTTCTCCCGGAAGAAGGCGAAATCGACCCTTCTTTCGTAAGCGACGAGAAAAAGGAGGCGGCCTATCTTGCCGGGGCCTTCCTCGCAAGCGGTTCCGTCTCCTCCCCGCGGAGCAGCAACTACCACCTCGAGATCAGCGTCCCCCGGGAAGAGTCTTCTTCCCTCCTCCGCCTTCTCCAAAGGGCCGGTCCCCGCTTCCCTTTCAAGATGACGAAGCGGGGGCGGAAGGACGTCCTTTACCTCAAGAAGAGCTCCTCGATCAGCGACTTCCTCGTCTTCATCGGGGCCCAGGAAAGCTGCCTCCGCTTCGAAAACGCGCGGGTCGACCGCGAATTTGCGGCGATTTCCAACCGTTTCTCCAATCTCGATGGCGCGAATTACCGGCGGAGCTACGAGGCCGGGGAAAGGCAGCTTAAGGCCATCGAGCGGGCTTCCCGAAACCCCCTATACCTATCGAACAACCCCAAGCTGGCCGTTCTCGTTGCCCTCCGGAAGGCCAATCCCGATGCCTCGATGAATGAGCTTGCCAAGCTGCTCGGGGAGAAGACGGGGACGACGGTGAGCAAAAGCAACGTCAACCATCTCTTCAGGAAGCTCCTCGAGGACTTCGGAGGCAAGGGCGATGCCTAGCTTCCGGGAAGGCTTCCTCCTCTTCCTCGGGGCCCGCATTGCCTATCTAAGGAAGGAAAGGAAGATGAGCCAGCTGGAGCTGGCCATCGAAAGCGGGGTCTCGAAGAGCTACCTAAGCGACCTCGAGCGGGGGAAGCGGAACCCTTCCTCATTGACCCTCCGGCGGATCGCCTTGGCCCTCCACGTCGACCCGGGCAAGCTCCTCGAGGGACTTTGACGCCCCAGTTCCCCTTTTGGGTCTTTCCCTGTCCTAGCTGATGACCGATTAGCCATAGGCTAAGGCAAAAAACCGCTAAATCGGTAAATGCTTCTCAATAGGATGGGGTTGGCCTATAATCTCTTTGCGGTTTCATAAGGAGGACATAATCGAAATGTCAATCAAACTCGCGATCAATGGGTTCGGCCGCATTGGCCGGCTCGCTTTCCGGAGGGCCTACGAAGTCGGCGGCTTCGAAGTCGTCGCCATCAACGACCTCGTCGATGCCAAGACCCTCGCCTACCTCCTCAAGTACGACACCACCCAGGGGAGCTGGCACGTCGACGACATCAAGGGCGTCGTCACGAAGGACGAAGAGGGCAAGGTCCTCGAGAACTACATCCAATTCAAGGGCGTCAAGATCCCGGTTCTCGGCAAGAAGGATCCCCACGACCTCAAGTGGAGCGAGTACGGGGTTGACATCGTCCTCGAGTGCACCGGCCGCCTCAAGAGCCACGAAGACGGGGACGTCCACCTCCATAACGGCGCGAAGGGCGTCATCATCTCGGCTCCCTCGAGCAGCAAGGACATCCCGACCTTCGTTTACGGCGTCAACACCGACAAGCTCACGAAGGACATGACCATCATCAGCGGCGGCAGCTGCACGACCAACTGCCTTGCTCCGGTCGTCCGCGTCCTTCAGGACAAGTACGGCATCAAGGGCGGCTTCATGACGACCGTCCACGCCTACACCAATGACCAGACCATCCTCGACCTCGCCAAGGGCAACCTCCGGCGCGGCCGGGCGGCGGCTTCCAACATCGTCCCGACGAGCACCGGCGCGGCGAAGGCCATCAACCTCGTCGTCCCTGAGCTCAAGGGCCGTCTCATGGGCGGCGCCATCCGGGTCCCGGTTCCCGCCGGCTCCCTCGTCGACCTCTCCCTCGTCCTCGGCAAGAAGACGACCAAGGAAGAGATCAATGCCGCTTTGAAGGAAGCTTCCGAGACCACCCTTAAGGACGTCCTCGGCTACACCGAAGACGAAATCGTCTCCAGCGACATCATCGGCCGGACCGAAGGCTCGATCTTCGACGCCACTCAGACCGTCGTCTTCGACACCCCCGAAGGCGACGAGCACGTCAAGGTCGTCAGCTGGTACGACAACGAGTTCTCGTTCACCTGCCAGTACATTCGCCTCGCCGGCATCTACGGCAAGGTTCTCGGCTGCAAGTAATCTGCGTCTCTTAAGAGGGACCCTTCGGGGTCCCTTTTTCCAACGATTGCCCGCTACGTGCTAGAATTCATTCGCAAGCAAAAAGGAGAAGACAACTGCATGCTTACTGTCGACAATCTCAAGGACCTCAAAGGCAAGAAGGTCTATGTCCGGGTCGATTTCAACGTCCCGCAGAAAAACGGCGTCATCCGCGACAACAACCGCATCGTCGCCGCCCTTCCGACCATCAAGAAGCTTCTCGAAGGCGATTCGAGGCTCATCCTCATGTCCCACCTTGGGAAGATCAAGTGGAAGGAACCTGATCCCGCCAAGATCGAGGAAATGAAGAAGGCCAACGACATGGCCCCGGTCGCGAAGGCCCTCGCTGAGCTTTTGCCTGGCGTCAAGGTCTCTTTCTGCCCGGCCACCCGCGGCGAGGAACTCCAAAAAGCGGTGGAAGGGCTCAAGGACGGGGAAATCCTCCTCGTTCAGAACACCCGCTACGAAAAGGGCGAGGAAAAGAACAACGAAGAGCTCGCTAAGGAGTGGGCCTCCCTTGCCGACGTCTACGTGATGGACGCCTTCGGAAGCGCCCACCGGGCCCACGCCTCGACCGTCGGCGTCCCGACGGTTATGAAGGTGGAAGGCAAGCCCGTCGCCCTCGGCTACCTCATGCTCAAGGAAGTCGAGAACCTCAGCCGCTGCGTCGAGCCGAGCGAAAATGACCGCCCCTACGTCGCCGTCCTCGGCGGCTTCAAGGTGTCCGACAAAATCAAGGTCATCGATAGCCTCCTTAGGAAGTGTGACAAAATCCTCATCGGCGGGGCCATGGCTTATACCTTCAAGAAGGCCCTCGGCGAAAAGGTCGGCGCCTCCCCGGTCGAAGACGACCAGCTCGACTATGCCAAGAAGTGCTACGAAGAGGCCAAGGGCCGCCTTCTCCTCCCCGTCGATAGCGTCGTGACCGACCATTTCGAGGAAACTAGCGACCGTCTCATCAAGACAATCGAAGGGGACATCCCGGATGGCTACGAAGGCTGCGACATCGGCCCGAAGACTGCCGAGATGTACAAAGAGGAACTCAAGAAAGCCCGCCTCGTCTTCTGGAACGGGCCGATGGGCGTCTTCGAGCAGAAGGCTTTCCAAGCCGGCACCATCGCCATCTGCGAAGGCATCCGGGCCATCAAGGGCGAGGCCTTCGCCGTTTGCGGCGGCGGGGACAGCGCCTCGGCCGTCAAGCAATTCGGTTACAAGGACGACTTCTCCCACGTCTCGACCGGCGGCGGCGCCTCCCTTGAGATGATCGAAAACGACGGCCATCTCCCGGGCGTCGACGTCCTGAGGTAAGCGCGATGCGGAAGAAGCTGCTGCTCGGGAACTGGAAAATGAACAAGACGACCGCCGAGGCGAAGGAATTCGCCCAGGCGGCCTCCTCCCTCCTTGAAATCGCGAGCGCCCATGGCGTCGAGATCGGGGTGGCCCCGAGCTTCCTTTCCCTCGAAGCGGTCCGGGAAGCCCTCCCGCCTTCCTTCGTCGTGAGCGCCCAAAACGTCAACGAGCACGACCATGGCGCCTACACGGGCGAGGTCTCGATCCCGATGCTTAAGGACATCGGCATCGACTGGGCCATCATCGGCCATAGCGAGCGCCGCTCCTATAACGGCGAGACCTCCCTTGCCTGCAACGCCAAGATCAAGGCCCTCCTCGAGGCCGGGATGACCCCGGTCTATTGCCTCGGCGAGTCCCTCGAGACCTTCGAGAAGGGGGAGACGAAATCCTTCGTCTCGACCCAGCTGCGAGAAGGATTCAAGGATCTTGCCCCCGAGGAGGCCCGCAAGGTCATCGTCGCCTATGAGCCCATCTGGGCGATCGGGACCGGCAAAAGCGCGACCAAGGACATCGCCGAGGACGTCATCGGCTTCATCCGGAGGACCCTCCGCGAGCATTTCGGGCCGGTGAGCGAGGATATCCGCATCCTTTACGGCGGCTCGGTCAAGCCAAATAACGTCCGCGAATACATGGAATGCCCGAACATCGACGGCGCCCTCGTCGGCGGGGCTTCCCTTGACATCGCGAGTTATCGGGAACTTCTCGAGGGCATGATATGATCGAGCCCCTCCAGCCGATGGGCCATGGGGAAGAGCAAATCTCCCTCGGCCCCGTCCCGGCCAAGAAGGCCGAGAGCAAGCTGCTTGCTAAATCGATCGGCTTCATGGCCATCGCCCTTCTTATCACCGGGGTCGTCGGCTTCCTATTTGCCTTCCTCATGGCGACTTTCTTCGGGCAGAACGGTTATATAAACGACACCGGTTACATCGTCTTGATGATAACCCTCGTCGTCTCGCTCGTCCTGAGCCTCATCGTGAGCGTTGTCTTCACGAAGAACGCGTTGACGCGGACGAAAGCCCCGTGGGTCAGCTTCATTCTCTATAGTGCCCTCGAAGGCATCTTCTTCGGCTCCTTCATCATCATCCCGGGCGTCGATTTCGCGATGATCGGCGAGGCCTTCGGCATCACCGCCCTCGTCTTCGGCGCTTGCTTCCTCATCGGCTACTTCGCGAAGGGGGAAATGAAAATCGCCCTCTTCGTGTCGATGGCCCTCATGATGGGCGTTGGGCTGAGTTCGATCATCTTCCTGCCCCTCTATTTCTTCGGGGGTTACCAGGCCGCTTACCTTTATTCTTATGTCGTGTCGGTTGTCATCGTGGTGGCGGTGTCCCTCCTTGTCGCCGTCGAGGCAAGGAACATCAAGAAGCTAGCTTCCTCCGCGGCCCTAAGCGACAACATCGCCCTCCTTTGCGCGATGGACCTCTATTGTTCCTTCGTCGCCATCTTCACCCGCATCCTCTATTTGCTCCTCCTTTCCCGGGGCCGGGATTAGGCGGAAAGCGAAAGGCTATCGAAACGGCCGGGAGCGTGAAAACGCTTTCCCGGCCTTTTTCCTTGCCTTGCGCCCGCGAGCGAGGAAAATACGGGCAATGCCGTTCGAAATAGGCTCGGAGCTTCCTCCGGGAACGGCAAGATCGAGCCGCGCGGGCAAGAAGTAAAACTTCTTGAAAAAACCGTTGACAGGCCCCATAAAACCGTTGACAGGCCCCATCCGAAAGCCTATCCTATCCGAGCACGGCAAATCCGGGGGCACCCCCGGCGGGACACCCCGGCCGCGCGGAACGGTCTTTGAAAACTGAGTAGATGTACAACCTTTACTAACAAGACGTCGATTCCTCGTTTGGAATCACAACCAGCAATAATTCAATTTGATCAGATCAATGCCTTATTTGAGAGTTTGATCCTGGCTCAGGATGAACGCTGGCGGCGTGCCTAATACATGCAAGTCGATCGGGCGGAGCGATCCGCCAGAGGCGAACGGGTGAGTAACACGTAGGTAACCTGCCCGGAACATTGGGATACCCAGGCGAAAGCTTGGCTAATACCGGATAACAGGCGGGGGGGCATCCCCCTGCCTTGAAAGGCGCCCTCAAGCGCCGGTTCCGGATGGACCTGCGGCACATTAGCTAGTTGGCGGGACAACAGCCCACCAAGGCGAGGATGTGTAGCCGATCTGAGAGGATGACCGGCCACAATGGGACTGAGACACGGCCCATACTCCTACGGGAGGCAGCAGTAGGGA
>CASEWT010000026.1 GCA_949291655.1 uncultured Bacillota bacterium | reverse complement strand
CCGAAAAGGAAGAAGCCAGAAAGAAGGCGGAAGGCATTCCATCGTCGATAGCTTGTCCTCGGTATCGTGGGCATAGACGTAGCCCTTCCCGTAATCGAGATCCTTCATGAGTTTTGTCGAGGCGTTCCTTATTTGGAGGGGGACCGGCTCGGCGAGCATCGTCTCGGCATCGGCCTTGGCTTTTTCGTAAGCCACGTAGGCGGCATTCGATTTGGGGGCAAGGGATAAATAGATGGCCAGCTCGCTTAGATGGACCGTGCACTCCGGCATCCCGATGAAGTGGCAGGCCTGGTAGGCCGCGACGGCCATCTCGACGGCCCGCGGGTCGGCAAGCCCGACGTCCTCGGCGGCAAAACGGACCATCCGCCGGGCGACGTAAAGGGGATCTTCCCCGCCTTCGAGCATCCGGGCGAGCCAATAGACGGCGGCATCGGGGTCGCTATTGCGCATCGACTTGTGGAGGGCCGAGATGAGGTTGTAATGCTCCTCGCCCTTCTTGTCGTAAAGGAGGGAGCGGCGGGAGGTGCATTGCTCGACGGTTTCCGGGGTGACGCGGCTGACCCCGTCCTTGATCTCGGCGTTGAGGACGACCATCTCGAGGGTCGAAATGGACGTCCGGGCATCCCCGTTGGAAAAGACGGCGATGGCGCGGAGAAGGTCGTCGGATATCTCGACTTTCTCGTTTCCGAAGCCCCTGGGATCGGAAAGGGCCCGCTTGAGAAGGGCGACCACGTCATCTTCCCCGAGGGGTTGTAGGACGAAGACCTTGCAACGGGAAAGAAGGGCTCCGTTCACCTCAAAGGAAGGGTTTTCGGTCGTCGCTCCGATAAGGACGATCGAACCTTTCTCGACGTAAGGGAGGAACGCGTCCTGCTGGGCTTTGTTGAAGCGGTGGATCTCGTCGACGAAAAGGATCGTCCTCGTCCCGTAGCGGCGGTTTTCCTCGGCTTCTTCCATCACGGCCTTGATTTCCTTGATGCCGCTTGTCACCGCCGAGAAGTCGATGAAGGAAGCCTTGCTCATCTTGGCGAGGATCCGGGCGAGGGTCGTTTTCCCGACCCCGGGCGGGCCCCAGAAGATCATCGAGGAGATCTTGTCCTCCTCGATGAGGCGCCGAAGGGGCCTACCTTCCCCGACGAGATGCCTTTGCCCGACGAACTCGTCGAGGCTTTCTGGCCGGAGGCGGGAGGCCAAAGGCTCCTCGCGCCCGTTTTCGAAGAGGGAGGCTTGCCCTTCGCTCAGGGAAGTGGCTTTTCGGTTCATGGGACTATTTTACCACCCGGCCCCCGGCCATGTGTTTTTTTGCCGAGTAGAATGGCTCAAAGAGGCAAAAGGGGCTTCAAATCTCCTCTCTCTTATCGAAAATCGAACGTCTCTATCCTCAATAGATGCCAAGGTAGATAAACTTTCGCCGCCGTTTTCCCTAAAATAGGGCCATGGCAAGGGACAACGACCAAGTCAAAAAAGCTTTCGAGCTCGTTCGCCTCGGCGACGAGGCGGTCCTCAAGGAGAACTACCTGAACGAGGACGGGGTCTACCATCTCGAGGTCGACCTTAGAAAGTCGAGTCCTTTCGACCCCTATGCCGGCACTCGGGCTCTCGATCCTTCTCTCTTCACCTACGTCGATTCCTTCCGGAAGGCAATGGTCAACCTGGCCCCGATCGCTGTCGACTTCCTCGTCGAGGACCCGAGGCAGGAGGAAGAGCGCCTCATCGAGGAAGCCTTCCGGCGCCATTACCGGATGGAACTCTGCGAATGCCAGCGCGAGCGGAAGCGCCTGAAGATCGTTTCCGCCGTCTTCCTCCTCGTCGGGGCCCTTCTTTTGGCCCTCGCCATCGCCATGGGCTTCACCGATTTTGGCCTCGTCGACGACGTCATCGGGGAAATCGTCTCCATCGCCGCCTGGGTTTTCGTCTGGGCAGCCGTGGAAAAAGTGTTCTTCGACCTTCGGGACCTCAAGAAGGATGCCATCTATAATGCCGTTATGTCGCTGACCGACATCAGTTTCAAGAGGAGGGGCAACGCCGATGCGGGTAACGATCGTCCTTGACATACCGATTACCGCCCATAACGGGACGACGGTCGCGGCCATCAACCTCGTGAAGGCCCTTCAGGAGCGCGGCCACCAAGTCCGGGTCGTCACCCCCGATCCGTCCAAGAAGGGACAAAAGGGTTATTTCGTCATGCCGACCATCGATTTCGGGCCCCTCCAAACGATCGTCGACCACAACGAAGTCGCTTTGGCCCGCGGGGACGAAACGATCCTCGAGGAGGCCATCCGCGGGGCCGATGAGGTCCACATCATGATGCCGCTCCTCGTCGGGCGCAAAGCCCTCAAAATCGCCCGCTCGATCGGGGTTCCGGTATCCGCCGGCTTCCACGTCCAAGCCGAGAATGTCACTGCCCATCTGTTCAATTTCATGGATTGGCCCTTTGCCAACCGCTTCGTATACCGGAACTTCGACAAGCGCTTCTTTTCGATGGTCGACGCCATCCATTATCCGACCGACTTCATCCGCCGGACCTATGAGGAAGCCATCGGCCACTCGACTCCCGGATACGTTATCTCCAACGGCGTATCCTCCCTTTTCCATCCCCAGGAAGGCTTGCGCCTCCCGGGGACCGAAGGCAAGTTCCTCATCGTCTGCACCGGTCGCTACAGCCGGGAGAAGAAGCAAACCCTCCTCATCGAGGCTTGGTCGCGTTCGCGCCATAAAGACGAAATCAAGGTTGTCTTTGCCGGAAGCGGCCCCCGTCTCGAGGAAATGAAGCGGTCGGCCCGCCGCCATGGAGTCAGCCCGATTTACCGCCAGTTCGAGCGGACCGAGCTTGCCAAGGTCCTTGCCGCGAGCGATCTTTACGTCCACACTTCGGAAATCGAGATCGAGGCCATCTCCTGCCTCGAGGCCATCGCCTCGGGCCTTGTTCCCCTCATCAACGACTCGCCCCGTTCGGCGACGAGGGAATTCGCCATCGATCCCCATTGCCTATTTGACCTCAACGATCCCCGCGACCTTGCCGCCAAGATCGATTACTGGTTCGAGCACCCCGAGGAGCGGAAGGCCCAGGCCGAAAGCTATGCCCACTATGCCGAGCGCTTTGCCTTCGACCGCTGCATGGAGGCGATGGTAAGGATGATCCAAGAAACGGCGGAGAAGCGGAAATGAAAGAATACCCAGTAAAGACGATCTATTACGAAGACGAGCTGAACGACGATTTCGCGAGCACCAAAATCGCCCGCAAACCCCTTCCCAAGAATCTCAAGTTCTACCATAAGAACATCATTTACCGCTTTTTGAGCGACTGCCTTTACTACGTGATCGCCGCCCCCTTGGTCTGGCTTTATGTCAAACTGGTCTACGGGGCGAAGATCGTCGGGAAGAAGAAGTGGAAGCGGGCCAAACTCCGGAGGCAGGGCGTCTTCGTCTATGGGAACCACACGACGGCAGCCGATGCCCTCTTCGTGCCGATCCTCCTCGCCCTTCCCAAGCGAACGCGGATCATCTGCTCGGTCGAGGCCGTTTCCAATCCGATCATTCGGCCGATCGAGATGTTCCTCGGAGCGCTCCCCCTCCCCGATTCGCCCGAACACCGCAAGCCCTTCTTCGATGCCGTCGGCTATTACTCGAAAAAGCGGCACGAGGCCATCCTCATCTTCCCAGAGGCCCATATCTGGCCCTATTGCACGCGGATCCGCCCCTTCGGAGAGCAGTCCTTTACCTATCCGGCCCAGGAAGGGCTTCCGGTCGTGAGCGTCTGCACGACCTTCGAGCGGAGAAAAATCCTCCGCTTCCTTCCTCCACGCCACGTCATCCACGTTTCCGATGCCGCCTACCCGGAAATGGACCTTCCCCTCGGGGAGCGGACGAAGAAACTCCGCGACCAAAGCTACGAATACATGGTCGAGACCTCTTCCTCCCTCGAGAACGCCGAATACTACCGTTACCTCCCCAAGGAGCGGGAACGCGTTTCCCTTCCTTCTTCCAAGGAGGCCCCGTATAATCAGGAAAGCAAGGAGGATGCCTAAGCATCGAAAAACAAATGGACTACAAGAAACTGGTCGGCACCAAGACCTACGAAAATCTCCAAGCCGCCTTTGCCGGCGAGAGCCAAGCCCACACCAAGTACGAGTACTTCGCGAGCAAGGCCAAGAAGGAAGGCTACGAGCAAATCGCGGCCATCTTCATGGAAACCTCCCTCAACGAGAAGGAACACGCCAAACTCTGGTTCAAGTACCTCCACGACGGGGAAATCCCGACGACTGCGGACAACCTCAAGGCCGCGGCTGAGGGCGAGAACTACGAGTGGACCGACATGTACGACGGCTTCGCCAAGACGGCCGAGGAAGAAGGCTTCCCGGAGATCGCCGCGAAGTTCCGCCTCGTCGGCGCCGTCGAGAAAGAGCATGAGCAGCGTTACCTCAAGCTCCTTGATAACGTCAAGAACGGCGTCGTCTTCATCGGCAAGGAAGACGCGGTGTGGAAGTGCCGCAACTGCGGCCACATCGTGATTGGCAAATACGCCCCGCTCGTCTGCCCGGTTTGCAACCACCCGCAAGCCTTCTTCGAGCTCCGCGCGACCAATTATTGATCGGCTTATGAAGGGGGAGGCCCGGAAACGGGCCTCTTTTTTCCTAAAAAGGCTTGCGCTTCCCCCTTGGCTTGTCGATAATAGTCAAGCGCTTCGCTGGATCATTGGTGTAGCGGCCTAACATGCCTCCCTGTCACGGAGGAGACCACGGGTTCGAATCCCGTATGATCCGCCAGTGTCTTGGCCCGATAGCTCAGCTGGTAGAGCAGAGGACTGAAAATCCTCGTGTCGGCGGTTCAACTCCGCCTTGGGCCACCACGAGTGCAAGCGTTCCCGGCCGGTGCCGGGTTTTTCTTTTTCATGCCTCCGATCAGGGGCCTTTTCCTTATGGCCTGTTTTCGTACTTCCTTATACGGTGTGGAAGAGGAGGTCGCCGTAGCTAGGGAGCGGCCATTGCCGCTTGTCGACGAGGAGCTCGAGGCGGTCGAGGGGAGAGCGGAGCTTCCCCATGGCCGGGAGGAGGACGTCGTGGGCGTAGGCGGCCTTTTCGTGCGCGGGTTGGCAGGACTTGACGGGCTCGGCTTTCTTTTCGAGGTCCTTGGTCGCCCGGTAGGCCTCGTCGATAAGGGTGGCGATTTCCTTTGCCGTCTCCTCGACGTAGAGGGGAACCTTTCCCGTCGCCTTTTCGGATAAGAGGAAGGCCAGGTAGCGGTTGGCGGCGGGGATGAGGAGCTTCCTGGCCATCCGGGCCATCGTCCGCGCGTCGATGAGGGCCTCTTGGTAGTAGGAGAGGTACTTGATGGCTTCCCGGGAACGGAGCTCTAGCTCGCTATAGACGCCGCTTTTAAGGAAAAGGGCACGGCTTTCCGGGGCGGAAAGATAGGAGATGGCTTCGACCGCCGAGGCCGGGGAGGGGAGGTTCCTTCGCCGGGCTTCCTTTCGCCATTCGAGGGCATAGCCGTCCCCGTCAAAGACGACGTCCCGGTGCTCCTTGAGGCTTTTCCTGATCCAACGGTAGGCCGCCTCCTTCTTGTCTTTTGCCTTCTCGACATAGTCGGAGAATTCCCCGAGGACTTTTCCGATGGCCGTGGAGAGGGTGCAATTGGCCTCGGAAACGTTGGCGGAACTCCCGACCATCCGGAACTCGAACTTGTTCCCGGTGAAGGCGAAGGGCGATGTCCGGTTGCGGTCGCTATTATCTTTGTAGATGGCCGGGATCGCCCGGCTCCCGGTCAAAATAACCTCCCGTTCCTCGCGGGGGAGGGTCTCGCCCCGGAGGGTCGATTCGACAACCTCGCTTACCCCCTTGCCGAGATAGACGGAAAGAATGGAAGGGGGAGCTTCGTCTCCTCCGAGGCGGAAGTCGTTTCCATAGCTCATCGCCGTCTCGGCGACGAGGCCGCCGTAGCGGTGGACCGCCTCGAGGGTGGCGGTAAGGAAGAGGACGAAGGGGAGGTTCCGCGAGGGGTCCTTGCCGGGCTTGTAGAGATTGAGGCTCCCGTCGGCGACGAGGGAATAGTTGTCGTGCTTGCCCGAGCCGTTGATCCCGGCGAAGGGCTTCTCGGAAAGGAGGCAGATGAGGCCGTGCTTCTTGGCCACCTTCCGAAGGACGAGCATCGTGAGCTGGTTTTGGTCGCTCGCGATGTTGGCCGGGGCGTAGATGCTGGCCAGCTCGTGCTGGGAGGGAGCGACCTCGTTATGCTCGGTCTTGGCCATGACCCCGAGGCGCCAGAGGGTCTTGTTCACCTCGGCCATGAAGCCGGAGATCTTGGCCCGGATCGGACCGAAGTAATGGTCGTCGAGTTCCTGCCCTTTGGGCGAAGGGGCCCCGAAGAGGGTCCGCCCGGTATAGGCGAGGTCCTTCCGGCGGGAGCATTGCTCTTGGTCGACGAGGAAGTATTCCTGCTCGGCCCCGACCATCGGGACGACTTTCTTGGCCGCGACCCCGATGTTCCCAAGGGCCCGGACGGCGGCATCGGAAACGTATTCCATGGCCCTCAGGAGGGGCGTCTTGGCGTCGAGGGCTTCCCTGGTGTAGGAGCAGAAGGCCGTCGGGACGTAAAGGACGGCCCCGCCCTCCTCGTGGATGAGGAAGGCCGGGCTCGACATGTCCCAGGCCGTGTAGCCGCGGGCCTCGAAGGTGGCCCGGAGTCCCCCGGAGGGGAAGGAAGAGGCGTCCGGCTCGCCCTTGATCAGCTCCTTGCCGGAGAAAGAGAGGATGGCCTCGCCCTTTTCGTCGATCCCGGAAAGGAAGGAATCGTGCTTCTCGGCCGTGATGCCGTTGAGGGGCTGGAACCAGTGGGTGTAGTGGGTGGCTCCGCGGGAAAGGGCCCATTCCTTCATGCCGGAGGCGACGGCCTCGGCCAAGGAAGGGTCGAGTTCCTCCCCGTCCTCGATTACTTTCCTTAGGCGGGAGCGCGTTTCCTCCCCGAGGAATTCCCGCTGGGCCTTTTCCCCGAAGGAGTCGATCCCGAACTCGGATCGAAGGTCGAAGTTTTCGTCCATGGCAAGGGGCCTCCTCTTTTTGCGACCCCAAGATTATAAAGAAGGGAAACGGATTTCGTTAGCCGCGATAAGGGGCGACTGCCTATAATGGCTTCCAAAGGAGGAGGGATATGACTTCTTTCGCTTCCGCCGCCAATTTCGACCCGGTCGACTATTACCGCGAGGGACTCGAGGAAAAGGCCCGCGAGGCCGCGAGGTCCCTATTCGAGGAAAAGCTCAAGGCCTCCGGGGCCAGCGAGGAAGAAAACGCCTCCGATTACCGGAAATACCTCAAGCTCGCGGCCAAGGCGGCGGAAGCCAAGGCCACCCATTCCCGCTACGCCGGGGTGAGGATCTTCCTTTGGGTCCTTTTCGGCATCGCCCTCTTCGTCGGCCTCGCCGGGCTCGTCCTTTCCATTTACCGGTCCTCGACGGGGGCCATCATCGCTTGCGTCATCGGCCTTGTTGTTTCCTTGGGCCTTCTCCTTCTCATCCTCCTTTACATGAACAAGAAGGTGGCCGAGGCCAAGGGAGCAGCCGACCGGGCCGAGAAGAAGCGCCGAATGCAGTCCCTCCTCATCGAAGGAAAGCTCATGCCCCTTTATTCCCTTTTCCTCTGGAACGATTTCAAGAAAGCCGTCGCCCTAACGACCGACGCCTTCACCCTCGACGAGAAGTTCCCCGAGGAGAAAGTCAATTGGTTACGGAACGTCTACGCCTTTACCGACGTCCTCGGCGACACTCAGTCGGTCGTTTCCCTCATGAGCGGGGACATCGACGGGAACCCCTACGTCCGCCTCATGGCTAAAAGCGAGGCGATGGTCGACAAGACTTACTCCGGGAGCATCACCATCAGCTGGACGGAGACCTATACCGATAGCGAAGGCCGTCGCCATACGACCGTCCGTAGCGAGATTCTGACGGCCTACTACACCCATCCGGCCCCCGTTTTCTCGGAAATCCCGGTCACCATCTACGGCAATCTGGCCGCCCCCGACCTCTCCTTCTCCCGGCGCCCGAGCGGCCACGGAAGCGACGACGATAAAGACCTCGCCCGTTTCGTCGAAAAGGAGGAAAAGAAGCTCCGGGACCGCGCGGAAGAAGCCGTCCAGAAAGGTGGGAGCTTCCAGCCCCTCGCCAATACCGAGTTCGAGGCTCTTTTCGGGGCCTATGACCGCGACCACGAGGTCCAGTTCCGCCTCCTCATGACCCCTTTGGCCCAGCAGAACTTCATCGAACTCATCCGGGGGAAGGCCGGCTATGGCGACGATTTCACCTTAGAGAAGAAGAAAACGCTGAACATCGTCCAAAGCCGCCATTCGAGTACGCTTTTCCGCTATTTCCCGGGCTTTTGCCGGGACTATCTCTCGATCAAGGAAATGCGGGAAGCCTTCGTAAACCTCATCGCCGACCTCTTCAAGTCCCTTTACTTCGACCTCGCCCCCTTCATGTGCATCCCCCTCTACCAGACGACCGAGGCCGGGGTATACACCCCGAAGAAGGCCTTCGGGCGCGACATTTCCGACTACGAGGCGATGCGGGCCGTTAACCAGATGGACGGCAAGCGCTTCCTCCCCGAAGGCTCGACGACCGACCAGATCCTCAAGGCGACCTATGCCCGCTCGATCGGGAAGACGGACTTCTTCGTCGTCGATTCGCTTGCCTTCGAGGCGGTGCCGATGGTCACTTACGTCCCGACCTCGGGCGGGGACGGCCATATCCACGACGTCCCGGTCCATTATTTCGACTACCGGGAACGCCGCAAGGCGACCGACGTCGCCGTCCGCCGGGCGGACGAAGATGCCGAGAGGTTCGATGGCGGGCCGCTTCGTTCTTTCCTAAAGGACCGCGGCGGGACGATCGTGAATTCCTACGCCGCCTACTTCCCCCTTTCCTCCCTCGACGGGGGAGACGAGGAGAGCCTTCAAGCCGAGGAAAAAGCCTTCGAGGACTTCTTCTTCCCCCTCGAGCGCCTCGAAAAAGGTCTCGAGGAACTCGATAGGAAAGACGGGAAGAAAGGCTAGACATTCCAAAAGGCGCCGTCCCTAGTATAATTCCCTCAAGCCCATCGGCCGCGCGGCCTTGCCGCGGAAAGGAGATACATGGCCAATCCATTAGACGAAACCCGCGATCCCGTCTCGACGGGACGCGATGCCCGGGTCATCGAAAAGCAAATCCCGGTCAAGGTCGGCCCCGGGTCGACCGTCTTCGAGGTCATCCTTTGGTGCCTCGCCATCATCCCCGGCCTCGTCTTCCTCTTCATGAAGATCAAGGCCGGCGAGTATCTCCGCTCCCTCGAGCAGAAGATCCAGCACGACGCCTCGACGATCGACAATTACCTCGAGCAGCGGGTGCTCATCCTCCAGAACGCCGCCAAGCTCCTCGACAAGGCCATCGACCTCGACAAGGACGTCATGGTCAAGGTCGCCGCCTACCGCGGCGGGGCGAACCCCAATAACGACGCCGCCCGGAACGAGACGAGCGCCCAGATCGACGAGATGTTCGCCAAGGTCAACATCGCCCTCGAACGTTACCCCGAGCTCAAGGCCCACGAAGCCATCCAGCGGTGCATGGAGCAAAATGCCTATCTCCAGAAGGAGATCACGGCCGCCCGCGACCTCTATAACGACACCGTCTACACCTGGAATAGCGCCATCCAGCAGTGGCCGACGAAGATGATCGTCGCCGCCCGGGCCGGCTATACGACCCGCATCCCCTTCTCGACGAGCGAGGAAATCCGGACCGCCGCCCGCGGGACCTTCTTCTGAACCGACCGCTTCTTCAGCCAGCCCCCGGGCTGGCTTTTCTTGTTCCTTGAAAAGGCCCCGCCCTTTCGCTATATTACCCATCGAATGGATGATTCTGGCCCTAGTCGACTGTGCGCTTACCTAAGCGCGAATAGCTCGGCGGACTTATTTGACACGACGGTCCTCGGGATGCCGATTTGGGGGGCTATCCTCCTCATCGTCGTCCTTTTGCTTGTCTCGGCCCTCTTCTCGGCTTCCGAGAACGCCTTTTCCAACTGCGACCGCTTCCGCTTCAAGGCCGAGGCCGAGAAGGGAAAACTGACGGCCAAGATCGTGACGCGCCTCGCCGAGCGCTTCGAGGGGACCTTGGTCACCATCCTTGTCGGGAACAACATCGTCCAGACCCTCATGTCGACTCTCGCGGCGATGATCTTCGCCCTCATTTGCGACGCCTACGGCTGGGCCGATGCGGTGGAGTCGGTTCTTTCGACCATCGTCATGGGCTTCCTCGTCTACATCGTGAGCGACACCGTCCCGAAGATTCTCTCCAAGGCGATGCCCAACCGCGTGGCCGTCTTCGTGGCATGGCCCGATTTCATCGTCGGCATCCTCCTTTTCCCGGTCATCTGGCTCTTCCGGATGCTCCTAAAGCTCGTCCATCGTATCTTCAAGGTCGGGGACGACGACCTCCTTTCCCGGGAGGACATCGTCGAGAAGGCCGACGAGGCAGTGACCGAGAACGAGATCACCAAAAGCGAGGAGGAACTCCTCGAGCCCGAGGAGGTGTCCATCCTCAAGAAGGCCCTCTCGCTATCGAGCAAGAAGGTTTCCGACGTCTACACCCCGATGGAAAAGGTCGTTTCGATCAAGGAGGAGGACCTCGTCCCCAAGTTCCTTACGAAGACCCTCCTCACCCTCCCTTATTCGCGTTACCCCGTCTTCGACGAGGACCGGCGCTGCGTCGGGATCCTCCAAAGCAAGGTGTTCTTTAGGGAGTACTTCCAAGACCAGCACCTCGAGCCGCGCTCGACCCTCTTCGAGGTGCTTGAGGTCGCTCTTTCCGACGACCTCCTCGCGGCTTTTGCCTCCCTGACCGACGAGAAGATGCACATGGCGATGGTGAAGGGGGAGGACGGCTCCTACGCCGGGCTCCTCACCCTCGACGACATCCTCGACGAGCTCGTCCCGGCGAGCGAAGGAGGGCGCAAGTAATGGGCCTCATCGTCGGCTATAGCATCGCCATCCTCGTCCTTTTGATCGGCTCGGTCTTCTTCTCGAGCGCCGACATGGCCTACGGCTCGATTTCCCTTTCCCGGCTCGAGCGCGATCTTTCCTCGCGCCCGACCCGCGACAAGAAGCGGGCCCTGAAGCTGGCGAAGGACTACGACAAGACGATTTCGGCCATCCTCCTTTGGAACGACGCCATCAACGCCGGCCTCGACACCGTTTCGACTCTTCTTGGGATGGCCGTTGCCTCCGTCGCCTGGGGGATCGTCGATCCCGATAGCCTCCAGACCTATGGCCTCATCTTTTCGATGACCTTCCTCGTTTTGAAGATCACTTTCGGCGAAATCATCGCCAAATCCCTCGGGAAATTGAAGAATCTTACCTTGGCGAAGCTCTATTCCTTCGGGATATCGGCGGCCTATTACGTCACTTTCCCGATCACCTTCGTCGTGGGTGGTTTCGGAAAGATCGTCTCCTATCCTTTCCTGAAGCTCTTCCCGGAGGAAAAATCCTCGGAGGAGGGGCTCGAGGCGATGATCGACGAAAGCGAGGAAAGCGGGACCCTGAGCGAAGAGGAGGCCGACTTCCTTCGGGGGACGGTTGATTTCGCGACGGCCCGGGCCTACGAGATCATGACCCCGCGGGTCAAGGTGTATGCCGTCGAGGCCTCGACGAGCGTCTCCTCGATCCTCAAGGACGAAAGCGCCTTTTCCCATAGCCGGATCCCCGTCTATGAGAAGACGATCGACAACCTCCTAGGCTACGTCCTTTTGACCGATCTCATCCGCCTTGCCCTCGTCGAGAAAAAGGAGGATTTCGCCTCGGTCGTCCGCCCGCTGGCCTATTTCCCCCGGAGCGAGGAAGCCAGCGACATCTTCGAGGTCCTTGTCCGGGGGAAAGAAGGCCTCGCGGCCATCGTCGACGAATACGGCGGCTTCGAGGGCCTCGTCTCGAAGGAAGACCTCGTCGAGGAACTCTTCGACGAGCTTGGCCTCGATTTCGAGGAAAGCGGGAGCGAGTCGGAGACCCTCGGGGGCTTCCTCACCGAGCTCATCCTCGCCGAGAATCTGAAGGTCGGCTGCAGCTGCGAATACGGAGGCTACCGCTTTACCGTCCTCGCCCTTGGTCGGCTTAAGGCCATCCGCCGGGTCCTCATCGAGCCGCTCAAGAAGGAAGAGCCGGAGGAAGAATGAGGCTTCTCGTCGTCCTTTCCGGCCTCCCGGGGAGCGGGAAGACCTTCTTTGCCCATTCCCTTCCCCCTTCCCCTTTCCGCCTCCTCGTCGAGGAAGACGAAGTCCGGGAACGACTTTGTGGGACCGGTCGCCCATTCTCGATGCAGGGAGTGTGGGAAGAGATGGCCCGGGAAGCCACCTCCTTCCTTTCTTCGAAGGAAAACGCCGTCGTCTATCTCGACGCCGCCCACCTGCTGAGCCGCGACCGCCTTGCCGCTTTGGAGGGCGTTTTGCATTGGGATAAGGCGGTTTTGCTATGGTTTTCGACCCCAATTGAGGTTTGCCGGGCCCGGAACGCCGCCCGCCCCGCGGAGCGGCGGGTGCCCGACGGCGTCTTTGCATTCATGGAATCCTCCTTCGAGCCCCCGAGCAAGGAAGAGGAAAAGCGCTTTTTCTTCGTGTATGATTACCGGCAGCCTGCCCTTTAGGCAGGCCGGAGGTCGATATGTTCAAACGTAAATCGCAAGCTTTTCTCTTTCTCCTACTTCTGTCTCTGGGGTCCTGCGTTCCCTCCGGAACCCTTCCTTCTTCGAGCATCCCCTCCGAGGAAGATAGCTCCCTTTCCGAGGAAAGTGGCAGCGAACCTCCTCTCCGGCATGACCTCGTCTTCGACCGGGATAGCGTCCACTTGTCCGAGGGGACGTTTTCCCTTGCTAGTTCCGGGGCTTCCTTTTCGTTTGCCTACGAGGGCGGCTACCGCCTCGGGACGAGCTTCCTTTCCCTTTCCCGGAACGCCTCTCTTTCCTCGCTGACCCCCCTTCCGGGGATCGAGAGCGTCGAATTCAGCTTTTCCTACCTCGGGGACGAGGGCGAGGTTGCCCTTCTTCTCGGGGACGAAGGCGGCTACTACGCCCGCCTTCCGCTCGTAAGCGGCACCTCACTTTCCGCCGGGACCGATTTCTCCCACGGCTATTCAACCTTCCGCCTCGAGACGTCCTGCCCGATCGCCCTTAGCTACGGCTCCCTTTCCTTCATCGACGAAGGAGCCGTCCCCCTCGTCGGGGTAAGCCTCGAGATGACCTCGGAAGACGCTCCCTTCGGCTCTTCTCTTTCCTCTTTCGTCGGCGGCGTATCGGCCAGCTTCGCCGACGGCTCGACCCGCCTTTTGGCCGAAGGCGAGTATTCCCTTGTTTCCGAAGGAGACGGGGATCCGAGGCCGGATACCCTCCTCGGTGCCTCCCACGCCGGGACGGCCCACCTAAGGGCTTCCTATCTCGGGGTCTCCTCGGCCCAAACCTCCTTCCGGGTCCATGACCCTGAGGAAATTGCCGCGGTCACGGCGATTTCCCTTCCTTATGAAGCGGCCGTTTACCTCTATCCGGGGGAAACCCTCGCCGTCCCTTACGAGCTTTCGCCCTCCGGGGCCGAGGAAGCGGTGGCCATGAGTAGCGACAACCCCTCGGTCCTTGCCGTCGAGGGGACCCGCATCCATGCCCTCGAGTCCGGGAATGCCCGGGTGAGCCTAAGGACTTCGGCCGCCGCGACCTCCTTCGACGTCATCGTCATCGACGACGAGCGGGTCGAGGTCGCCCCGGGGAAGCTGACGGCCCGCGACTTCGGGGACCGCTACGCCCCTAGCCTCGGGGAGCAGAAGATCCTCGTCGTCCCGGTCCAGCTAGCCGGGAGCACTTCCTTCGAGTGGAACGAGGCTGAGCTGCAGGCCGTGGAGGAAACCACCTTCTCCTACGATCGCTTCGACTCCCTCGTCAGCTATTACGAGCGGGCCTCGAACGGGCGCCTGCGCCTGAGCGGCGAAGTGGCCGGGACGATGGACAACATGTTCCAAAGCTCCTATAGCGAGAGCTACCTTTCCAACGACCCCGACGGCTCGCGCCTATTGGCCCTCTTCGAGGAATGCCTCGACTGGCTTTATGCCCAGGACATCGACCTCGACAGCTACGACTCCGACGACGACGGCCACATCGATTCCATCCACTTCTTCGTCGACGGCGGGGCCGATGCCGGCTGGAACAATTCCCTTTGGCCCCACATGGCGACCGTGGCGATGGAAGAAGGCACCCTCGAGGAGCCGACGATCATGTCCTATTCCCTCAGCAACCTCGGCTTCCTCGGCTCCTCCTCCATCGCGACCATCCACGAGCAGGGGCACATCTACGGCATCGAGGACTATTACGACTACAGCGGCTACCTCGATGTCATCGGCGGCTTCGACATGCAGGACCTGAACATGGGCGACTGGAACTCCTTCTCGAAGATGGCCCTTGGCTGGGTCGACCCCCTTTACGTGAATCTCGAGCTCGGCGAGGAAATCGAAATCGAGCTCACTCCGGCCTCCCTCGGCGGCAGCCCCCTCCTCCTCGCGACCGACTGGAACGGGACGGCCTATGACGAATACGTCCTCCTCGAACTCTTCTCACGCTACGGGAACAACGAGATTTCCTGGGACGAGTATTCCTCCTCCTACGGCGACCTCGGGGAGGGCGGAATCCGCCTTTACCACGTCGATGCCCGCCTCGCTTCGCGCCTTGATTCCTCCGGCCTTCTCTCCTATGTCGATGACTCCTTCCTCTTGCAAAGCGCGGAGACTCGGGAAGGGACTTCCTACCAAGTGGGCCACAACAACTCCTTCTACGGCTCCGATTACGCTTCCGACAACATCTCGGCCGATAGGTTGACCGGCGTCAGCGAGTACTATCTCCTCAACCTCATCCAGAAGGGCGGGACCAATACCTTTGCCGATCCCTATTCCCGGGACAAATATTTGGACGAGGACGATCTCTTCCTCTCGGGCGACAGCTTCTCGATGGACGGAACCCTCGGCACGTCTCCCTATGGAGAAGAGTTCTTCCGGAACGGGGATTCCTTCAATAACGGCGACGACTTCCCCTATGTCATCGAATTCCTCGAGGTGACCCCGACCGGGGCCCGGGTCCGCATCTACCGGGGTGCCTGATCGCCTTTCGCTTCTTTAGGGGCCCAAGCGGCCCTTTTTTGGCCCTCGGAGGCGGAAATCGGCTGCAAAACCCGGTTAAAAAGGAAAAACAGCGAGGCTGCTTTGGCTTGTTCGGCGCTAGTTTTCGCTTTCCCCGGCCGCCTTTCCGTGATTGAGAGGCTTTGTCGCTTTCTTACTTGCCTTCCCTTTCAGCCTCGTGGTTCAAGCCCCCGGTCCCAAGGGCGGCGGGCAGGCCTCAAAGATAGGTTAGCTTTCTGCCTTTGCTGTTTGGATGGATAAGAAAAAGAGCCGCGCTGGGCGGCTCTAGGATGAAGTTAGAGGAGGCTAATTAGGCTGCGCAGGTCCATACGACGACGATGCATCCGCTATCGGAATCGTAGCTGATGGCCGCGTTCCCGGCCGGCCATTCCTCGCACCGGAAGGATAGGAGACTTCCATCCTGCCCTTCCGAGATGTCCTCGAAGTAATAAGGCGTACCGTAGATATCGATAGTCGTTGCGAGGAGCTGTTCGGAATAGAGGGACGTGTTGGCCTCGTCGGTGAAGATTCGGATGGTCGCGTTCGGCATCCAACTGCTGGTGTCGTATCCGGCCGTCAAGGTCGCCCGTTCGTACTCGAAGGTCGGCTCGGCCGCGGCTTCGAAGGGGATGCCGTAGTCGGCCATGTTCCAACTGGCTTCGAGGCTCGACCAAACGAACTCGGCCTCTCCGTCCGTGGCCGTCACGGTGAGGACGGCCGTGTTGGCGGTGCCCATGCCCATGCTGCCCTCGCCGGAGCTCGTGAAGGTAACGTTCGCCGTTCCGACGGACTTGACGTCAAGTTCGATCGGGAGGAGCCAGCAATAGTAATCGTAGTCGAACTGGATCTCGCTTCCGAGGGTCACGTCGAGGATGGCCGGGTCGTCGATGTCGATGCTGATGGCCGTGAGGTCGAAGACTTCGTCCATCGAACCGGTTTCCGGATTGATTTTGAGATAAGCGGTATCGCCTCCGAGCGGGAGAGTCACGGTGTTGGTCATTTCCATCGTACTCCAGTCGGTGCTGCTCGTTACCGTCGCCCCGTTGGCCGTCGTCGAAGCGAACGGGTTCATCATGGGGAAGAGGGGAATCGAAGCCCCGCGGTCTTGGACGACGACGTCCTCGACGACGATGAGCTGAGGCTCGATGACATCGCCGAAGTAGAGGTCGAAGGTCCCGGCCTTGGCGAAGGTGTAGCCGCTCCAGGAATCGGCCGGCTCGGCAAGGGCCTCGGGGTCGCTGGCCCCGGTGAGCTCGATGCTCCTCCCGTTGAGGGCGGTGGAGGGGCTGAAGACGGTGTCATAGGAGAGGGTCGGGGTGTCGCCGACTTGGAAGACGGCCGCGCCGAGGTCGTCGTAGCCGCTTTGCCCTTCGAGGACCGGGGTGCCTTCGATGCCGGTCACGTAGTAGCTGTCGAGATCCTCGAGAAGCGGGGCTTCCGGATCGGTCGCCGGGATTTCGCCGTAGACGATGTCGGAGGCCATGACGGTGCCGGTATAAGAGGTTCCGCCGGTCCACGGCATGGTTCTCATAGTCCCAAGACGCCACTTCGCAGCTGATGGTCGTGGCGATGACGTCGGTGAGATCGTAGGTCGGGTTGCCTTCTTTGTCGGCCTCCCCGTCGGCGAAGTTGAAGATGCCGGTGTAGGAGTAGCACTGGTAATAGGAATCTTCCGGGGCCTCGTAATAGGCGGCGACGGTCACGCTATAGCCGTCCGCGTCGGCCGTGGCCCCGCGGACCTCGATTTCGGTGGCGGCTTGCGTGTTCCCGCCGTACCAGGGGGCGCCGGCATTGAAGCTCCAGTAGTCGAAGAGGCTCGCGAGGCTGTTTTGGGCAATCTGGTAGTCGAGGGTCTCCCGGACCTGCTCGGCCGTCACCGACTGGGTGCCATCGGCTTCGCTTTCCTCGACGACCTTGCGGCGGCTCGCCTGGTTGGGTACCTGGACGTCGTAGTAGACGTCGCCGATGAGGCCGTAGTAGGAAGCGCTGGTCGTCGCCGGGCTAGACGAGTTGTCGACGGTGGTGGTAAGGGCCTCGTCGGCGGTCACTTCGCGGGTAATCGTCTGCTTTGTCGTCGAGTAGGCGGTCTCCCCGTTGATCTCGTTCGTCCAGCTCACGACGCTCTTGCTCATCAAGGTATCAAAGACACTCTTGAGGCCTTCGGAGGTGGTGAGGACCTCCGGAACCGTCGGGGCCGGGATACTGCTCGACTCGGAGGAAGAACTGTCCTCGCTCGAAGAGGAGCTTTCGGAGCTCGATCCGCCTTCCTCAATCGAGGAAGAAGCGTCGCCCGTTGAAGAGGTTGATTCCCCTTCGCTCGACGAACTGACGTCTGTCGGGCCGCAGCCGGCAAGGACGAGTCCCGCTGCGATGACAAGAAGATACGCTGACTTTTTCATTTGTAATGTATCTTTCTCCTTTCGCGGACATTTTCGTCAAATGTAGAAAAAAGAAACTAATTCTTTGATGAAACCGCTTTCATCAAATAAACATTTTATATATGAATGATTTTTATCGTCAATACTACAAAAAATTATTCCTTTATTGGAAAGCAATTGCCTTGCTAACACAAGTCTAGGATACAACATGGATAAAACATACTGGACAGACTACTATAAAAATAATGAACCCCCAAAGGAACCATCGTTGTTTGCACAGGCCGTGTTATCATATATTTTAAAAAAAAGAGG
>CASEWT010000025.1 GCA_949291655.1 uncultured Bacillota bacterium | reverse complement strand
ATCGTCCCTCCTTATCAAAGGCCCTACGTCTGGGCGGAGGAAAATGCCAAGGGATTGCTCTTGAGTCTCATCAAAGCATCCGAGCAAGGCGATCCCGAGGCCGCCCCTTGCCGCCTTGGCACCGTCATCCTCGTTGCCGATGGGAGGAGTCAAAACTGGGAAATCATCGACGGCCAGCAGCGGATCATTACCCTTTTCATCATCCTGACCGCCAGTTCGGAACGGGGAATCCTCGAAGGGCCGCTTCTCGAATCCTCCAAGCGAGGCGGCAGCCTTGAAGTAAGGGACGGGATATCGCTGGCCCATATCGCCAAGAACTATCGCTCCATATCGTCTTTCCTTTCCATCGTAAGCGACGAGGGCCTTCGGAAACTGGCCCGAGCCATCGAAGCGAAGGCCGAGGTCCTCGCCGTCGAGGCGACTTTCGAGCGCGACGATCTCAAGGGGCTGGAGGAACTCCTCCGCCTCTTCCACGACCAAAACGCCAGGGGAAAGGACCTCTCGGTTGCCGACCGGCTGAAGGCCATTCACCTCGCCAAGATAGCCGACCCGGGAATTCGGCGGCAAAAAGCCGCTCTTTTCGAGAAAATCAACCGGAACGAAGACGGCGTCGACCACCTGATCGAAAAACTCCTTTTCCCGATCCGGAGATGGGGAAAGCGGCAATCGGCGGCTCCTTCCCTTCTCGAAAGGAGCGATGCCGTCGTGAATTCCTTCCTTGGGGTCGATCCGGAGCGGGGGTCCCCCTACGCCCGCTTCCATCAGGCTGGCGCCGAAACTCGGCGCAAGGAGACCTCATGGCAGTTCGACCAGCCATTCCTAGCCGGGGAGGGTTTCTTCGATTTGCTCGAGAGAGCCTCCTCCGATTTCGGTAAGGCCAAGGCTTTGAGCGCGCCGCGCGCGGAGATTCTCAAGAAGAAGATATACGACCGGCTCTATGTTCCGAGCCTTGCCTACCTCATCAACCGCTTCGGCGAGGAGGGCCTCGAGGCGGAACCGGCGGCCTGGAAGTTCGCTTTGGCCATTGAGCTTTGGCTCAAAATGGTACGTTCGGAAAGTGTAGACAAGTACGCCCGGGGCTATGTTCTTTCGACCTCCGGGAGCCAAGGCGGCTTCCCCCTCTTTGAGGCCGTCGCTTCCGTTTCCTCCCCGAGTGAGCTCATCGGCACCTTCCTTTCCGAGATCCCTTTCCCGAGGGAAGAGGAAATCCGTAGCGGCAAGGAAAAGGCGAAGGAACTCTTTAAGCGCCTCCCCCGCATCGATCTCCCGGAAGACGAGGAGTCTCCCCGCGAGGAAAGCCCGTCCTTCGAAGGGACGGCGAAGCCCCTCCGGGAAGCCGGCATGGAGGAGCCTTCCTTCGTACCGCTCCTCGATGAAGGGGGAGCAAACGTTTTCGATCGGGATTGCTTCATTCCATCCTACCAACGGGACTTCGCTTGGGACGAGGAAGACGAGACCGCGCAGCTGATCGACGATCTCCTGAACGTCGATGGGGAACGCTATCTCATCGGCTCCTTGTTCTTTTCAAAGAAAATCGACGATAGGGGCCACGAGTATCTCGAGGTCGTCGACGGCCAGCAGCGACTCACCGTCCTCTACCTCCTCTTCCGGGTGCTCGGGATACAGGTCGCACATCCCTTGGCTTACGAAAGCGGTCGCCAAAGCCTCCTCAAGGCCGAAGAAGGCGGTGACGAAAGCGAGGCGAAGACCTACCGCTACCTCGCGAAAAGGCTAAGGAACGAGGAAGACAAAAAGCGGGTCATCTCGAACCTCAAGAAGACCTACGTCCTTCGCGATTTCCTCCCGCCCAAGACCGACCTGAACAGCTATTTCGAAACGATGAACGGGACGGGCGTCGACCTAGGCGATGCCGACCTCGTGAAAGCCTTGGTCTACGAGCATCTGTTCGCTGAGGGAGAAGGGAAGGCCGACGGCTTCGTCACCCTTTTCAACAGGGCCCAGTCCTTCTTCTCCGGAGAACCCTCGGGAGGGCGGGAGCTTGAAAGGAGCCTATCTCTCAAGGAGGCCTGCACGATAGCCGGCGATGGCCTTATCGAGGAAAGCAAGGAAGAAGCCGCCTCCTCCCCCATCGATTTCCGCCTCTTCCTCCTTTACGCCCTCCTTTCAATCGACGGGGAAGCCTGCCCGAGCTTCAATGCCAAGAAACTGGTCGAGAATTTCGAGCACAACTTCGGAAACGGAGCAAAGGACGCCGGTTTTGCCGAGGAATTCCTCGCGAAATTCAAGTTGGATCTCGAGATCTTGGAGGAATGCACGATCCGGAGGAGGAAAGAAGGCGGGTTCTCCTTTCCCCTCCTCGACCGCTGTGCGGACGAGGCGCGAAAGCCCATTCTGAAACGAATCATGATGCTTCAGGAAGCCGCCTGCCAGCTCCCGAACTTCTTCCGGAAGGACGGCTGGGTCCTCCAGCTCCTCCGGAAGGGAGCGAAA
Organism: uncultured Bacillota bacterium; assembly: GCA_949291655.1. Classification (GTDB taxonomy): domain Bacteria; phylum Bacillota_I; class Bacilli_A; order RFN20; family CAG-826; genus UBA4951. The sequence goes on along the minus strand of CASEWT010000025.1, from coordinate 9,842 downwards.
AGCAGGGACATCGAATGCGAGGAACTAGAGCAGATGCTCCTTCCCGAATTCCGCGAGGCGACGAAGGCCTACCTGAAGGAGAGGGAGCAAGCCCGGACGAGCATTCCTCCCTTTTCCGTCCTCTATTTCCTCGACTTCCTCATCTGGAAGAAGATGGCCCAAGGGAAGGGGAAAGAGGCTTTCGTCGCCGGGCAAAAGCCCTTCGACGACATCGCTTCCTTTTCCTTCGGTCGCTGGCGGTCCATCGAGCACTTCTACCCGCAGCATCCGGCGAACAAGGAAAGCGTCGACCCGGAGGAAAACGTCTCCCTTTTCGGGAATCTCGCCCTCCTCCCGAAGGCCGAGAACTCCCGCTTTAGCAACAACATGCCGAGCAGCAAGATCAAGAACTTCGGCTCCAGGATCGAAAAAATGAGCCTCAAGCTAAGGCTCATGGCAAAGGCCGTCGGTACCGACGACGAAGCTTGGAGAAGGGGCCTTTCCGAAAAAGACGAGAACAAGCGCGATCCGCTAGGAAGGGAGATGCTTTCGATACTGAAGGAAGAGGTCGGCTGGGAGCCATCCGGCCATTAGGCACGTGCCGGCCGGTCTATTGCCCCTAGGGCTCAATCCGAGGACGGCCCCTGCCCTCCCTTGGCCTTTTCCCGGGCCTCGCGGGGCGACTCCCCGAAATGCCTCTTGAAAGCCCGGTCGAAGGCCGATGGCGAGGCGTATCCGAGCCGGAAGGCGATTTCCGAGATTGAATCGGGAGTGGCGAGGAGGAAATGCCGGGCGGCTTCGAGGCGCTCCCTCTCGAGATAGGAGGAAGGCGACGTCCCGTAAGCGGCCTTGAATTTCCTTATGAAAGTCGTCTTGCTGAGCGAGCAGGCCCGGGATAGTTCCTCGAGGCTCGGCTTCCCCTCGGCCCGGCCAAGCAGCTCGAAGGCCGGATCGAGGACCCCTTTCGCGTAGCCGCGGGGGACCCGGAGGCCGATGTAGGCCATCTCTTTCTGATATAAGCGGATGAACTCGTAAAGGAGGCGCTGCTCGGAAAGGAGAAAGGAGGGGTTGTCTTCTTTCAAGAGAATGAAAACGGCCTCGATGATCTTCGAAAGCGAAAGGCGGAAATAATCGTCGAGGAAGAGGAGACGCTCGTGGGCGTAGCGGCCGGGGTGGAGGATCTTGAGGCCCTCGAGGTCGATGCGATTGTACTCGGTGAAGAAGTCGAAGACCGAAAAGTAGAGGGTCTCGTGGTCGAAGCCCCCGGGAGCGAAGAGCCTTCCGCCCTCGCCTCGGAAGGAAAGGAAGAGGAAAGGAGGGACGGCATCGACGGATTTCCTTCCGAACTCTGCCCTAACGGGCATAGGCGCCCGCCGGACCAAGGAAATGGCATTGATTCCCGACTGGTGGCCTTCGAAAGAGAGCTCGGAAACCCCCTGCCCGACCTCGAAATGGTAACCGTCCCGGATGGGCAAATAGTGCCTCGCCATCGCCGTGATTCTAAGCAGTTTGGAAATTTTTGGCAATCTTTTGCTTATTTTTGGTTATCTAGTGCCGGCAGACCTCAACTAGGATGTAAGCGATTTCAAAGGAGTCGTTTATGAAGAAAATGCCCCTTCTCCTCCTAAGCGGAGCCGCCCTCGCCCTTGCCGCCTGCCAGCCAGGCGGGGTCCCCGGCCTCGGTTCCTCATCCTCCCACGAGAACCATTCCGAAGCCCCTGGCTCGAGCAGCGAGGAAAGCGAAAGCGAAAGCGACCTGACCTACGACGACGAGGGGAACCCCGTCTTCGAGAACGTCGAGCTCGATTTCTGGTCCATTTCCATCGGCTCCGACGGCCTCATCCAGCAGGGAATCGTCGACAAGTTCAACGAGGAGTACGCCGGGAAGATCCACGTCAACCGCGCCGAGCGGAGGCACGACGAGTTTTCCTCGGCCATCGTGAACACCGTCATCAACGATCCGGATGAAGCCCCGGACATCGTCCAAGGCCACGGGGAAAGACTCAGAGAGCTCCAAAGCCAAGGCATCTACCTCCCCCTCGAGGAAGCCATCGAGCTGAGCCGCATCGATTTCTCGCGCGAGGACTTCTACGCGAACATCCTCGACGACCTCTACCTCCAGGACGAGGGCGGGAACGAGCACCTCTACGGCTTCCCCCTCGACGTCCATAGCAACGTCATCATCGCGCGGAAGGACATCATCGAGAAAAACGGCTTCGAGGTTCCGACGAACTTCGAGGAATTCATCGCCGTTTGCCAAGGGCTGGCCGATTTGGCCTACGAAGGGGAATACCAATACCGCCCCACCGCCCAGACGAATCCCGACCTCGAGTGGCTCACCGCTCCTTCCGGCACCGCGCTCTTCCCTTGGTTCATGTCGATCGAGGCCCTCGACGACGCCCTGAGTTACGCCATCACCGGGCCGGTCCAAAACGGCACCAAGATGGTCGACGAGCGCGGCCTCCCGGCCTGGAACACCCAGGAAACGATCGACTACTTCGAGCAGCTGAGGACCTACATGTACCCGACCGACGGAAAGCGCCCGATCATCAAGACCTCGGCCTCCTACGACTTCATTTCCGATTTCTACAAAGGCAACTACATCTTCTGCTCGACCGGGCCTTGGAACCTCCAAGGCTACAAGACGATCTTCGACTCGGCCATCGGCCTCGGGGACGGCGGCTTTGACGAAGGGGTCGCCATCATCCCCCTCAGCAACCTCTTCGCGATGGACGAAACCTCGCCTACCGCCTCCACGATCGTCGGGACGAGCCACGCCTTCTCGATGACCCGGACGGTCGAAAGCGACGTCACGAAGGCGGCTTGCATGGTCTTCGCCGACTACATGTCGCGGCAATACGTCGACTGGATCAAGGGTGGCCACCTCCCGATGCGGAAGGCGGCCATGGAAGACGAAGCCCTCCTTAGCGACTCCTTCTACCTCGAGGTCGGCCAATACCTCGGGAAACAGGAGAACTTCACCCTCGGCGGCATCACCGAATACTACTCCGAGGTCTACGGCCTCGAGATGAACCAGGGCCTCAACGAAGTCTGGCACCAGACCTTCAACACCCAGACGCAGGGAAAGAGCATCGCCGACATCGTCGACGAGCAATACCGCAATTCCATCTCGATCATCGCCAGCTACCAGTGAGGCAAGGAGCAAGGAGCCCATGCAAAGCCATTTGAAGGAAAAGATAGCCTACTACCTCAAAGGCTATTCGGTTGCCCTTTTGCTCCTTCTTCCTTTCCTTGTCTCCTTCGTCATGTTCTTCGTCGTCCCCTTCGTCTCGGGGATCAACATGTCCTTCTTCCACTACAACATCGCCGATCCTTCCGACACCTACTTCGTCGGACTGGACAACTATTCCTATTTCCTCTTCACCCCCGAGATTCCGGTCGTCATCGGCGGGGAGCCGCTCCTCGGGCCGGACGGCGAGCCGATGATGGTCGCGAACACGGCCTTCTATTCCTTCTGGTATTCGCTTCTCTACACCTTCCTCTTCGCCCTCGTCATCGTTCCGGTGTCGATCTTCCTCCCCCTTTTCCTCGCTTCCCTCCTGAAGAAGCGGCCCTACGGCTATCGCCTGTTCCGCTCGCTCATCTTCATTCCCTCGATCTTCGCCGTGAGCGCGACCGGGGCGGCCTTCGTCTACATCTTCTCGAATAGCGAGGACGGCTTCATCAATTCCCTCCTTGGGACCCGGATCGAGTGGTTGAACACGCCGCTCTCGGCATGGTTTGTCATCTTCCTCCTCTGCCTCTACGGGATCGGGGCCAACTTCATCATCCTGGCCGCCGGCCTCGAGAACGTGCCGCGTTCCCTCTACGAATCGAGCCTCATCGACGGCTGCAATTCATTCCAGAAGCTGATCTACGTGACCCTTCCCGGCATCAAGTACCAGCTTTCCCTTTGCTTCTTTACGACCCTCATCGGCTACATGAACCTCTATGGCCAAAACCGCGTCCTCACGATGGGCGGCCCCAGCGACTTCGCCAATCCCGAGCGCCCCGGGGTCACCCACACGGTCATCTACGTCATCCAGGACTACCTGACCGGCTCCGGGAAGTTCTCCCTCATGGGGCGGATCTCGGCCATCTGCATCGTCTTCGGGCTCATCGTCGGGGGACTGGCTTCCCTCCGGCTCTTCCTCGACCGCGAAAAGAAAGGAGGGAACCGCTATGCCACGGAATTCAAGGCTTATTTCGAGGCAAGAAAAGCCGCGGAAGGTCGCTAAGCGCCTCGCCGTCACGCTCTTCTTCGTCCTCTTTTGTTTCGTCTGGTTCTTCCCGATCCTTTATATCGTGAACGGCTCCCTCAAGTCCTCGCTCGACTGGGCGACGAACCCCCGCTCCTTCTTCCCGGACTTCGGCTACACCTTGGACAATTTCAAGATCCTCTTCGTCGGGGGCGACCAAGGGGGAATCTACGATTACGGGCTCGACGCCCAGCCGATCACCGCCTGGATCCTCAATTCCCTCTTCGCCTCTCTGGCCCATACCTTCCTCTACCTCGCCTTCGCCATCTTGGCGGCCTATGTCTTCGTCTTTCTCGATTTCAAAGGCAAAAACGCCCTCTTTTCCCTCCTTTTGCTCTCGATGGCCGTCCCTTCGGTCATGCTCACGACGCCGCAGTTCGAGAACATCCTCCGGCTCGGGCTTTCCCTCAACGTCTGGTCGCTCATCCTCCCGGGGCTCGGCGGGATTTCCGGGGTCTATTTGCTCCGGCAGTTCTTCCGCGGAATTCCGAAGGCCCTTATCGAGTCGGCGAAGATCGACGGGGCCGGCCACGCCAAGATCCTCTGGAAGGTCGTCCTCCCCCTCGCCAAGTCGGCCCTCTTCGTCCAAGGCCTCTTCTCCTTCATGAGCGTCTGGAACGACTACGCCTGGGCCCAGATCGTCCTCGGCTACGGGGACAAGGACCTATGGACTCTCCAGCTCGGCCTCACCTACCTCGTCGACGTCAACAAGGGGCAGCTCGGCTCGACCGGGGTGACCCTCGCCGCCTCCCTCGTCTCGATGCTCCCCGTCTTCATCGTCTATCTCTTCGCCGAGAAGAACATCGTCGAAGGGGTCGCCTTCACCGGAATGAAAAACTAGGTACTAGCACCATGGAAAAAAGAAAAGCAATCGTATCCTTGAAAGGCGTGAGCAAGGCCTACAGCCGGAACGCCAAGGCGGTCAAGAAGATCGATCTTGACGTCTATGAGGGCGATTTCCTCGTCCTCGTCGGGCCTTCGGGCTGCGGGAAGTCGACGACCCTAAGGATGGTCGCCGGGCTCGAGGACGTAACCGAAGGGGAACTCTATATCGACGGGAAGTTCGCCAATTACATCTCGCCCCGCGAGCGGAACCTCGCCATGGTCTTCCAGAACTATGCCCTTTATCCCCAGCTCAACGTTTACGACAACATCGGCTTTTCGCTGCGGATAAAGGGAGCGAAGAAAGAGGAGATTAAGGAGAAGGTATTCGAAGCGGCCCGCCTCCTTTCCCTTGGACCCTACCTCGACCGCTACCCGCGGGAGCTGAGCGGCGGCCAGATGCAGCGCGTTGCCCTCGGGCGGGCCATCGTCAAGGAATGCCCCATCTACCTCATGGACGAGCCCCTATCGAACCTCGACGCCAAGCTCCGTGTCCAGATGCGGAGCGAGATCGTCCGCCTCATGCACGAGCTGAAGGGAACGGCCATCTACGTCACCCACGACCAGACGGAAGCCATGACCATGGCCTCGCGGATCGTCGTCATGAACGAGGGCTACGTCCAGCAGGAAGGGACGCCCGACGAGGTCTACGGCCGCCCCCTCAATCTCTTCGTGGCCACCTTCATCGGCAATCCCCCGATGAACGTCGTCAAAGGGGAAGCCGGACCCGAGGGCATTTCCCTTGGGGGAATGGAAGTTCCCGACGGCGGAAGCGGGCTAAAAAGCGTCCGCGCCTTCTATGAGGCCCGCCTCCTCGAGGCCAAGGACCTCCTCGCTGCCCTCCTTTCCCCGTCCCTTCCCTCCGCCCGCCTCCTCGTAAAGAAAGGCAAGAGCCGGAAGTGGCTGGAAGGCGAGGAGGGAAAGGCGGCCCTTTCCGCCCTTCGCGAAGCCCTTTCCTCAGGCGAAAACGGCGTCCTCTCGCCTCTTCGAAGGCTCCTTGAGGAACCCTTCGACGAAAAAGGGGCCGGGGAGGCGGTCTCGGCCATCGAGGAAAGGCTCCTCTCCTATCAGGAAGCGGCCTTGAGCGCCCGCTCCTACCTCCACCATGAGCAAGAAGAAGCCAAGCCGCGGAAAAGGAAGCGCCTGCGCCTACCGAAGAAAGAGGCCGGCGACCCCTTCCTCTCCCTCCGCTCCTTCCTCGAGGAGGCCGTCTCCTTCTACGAGGAAGCCCTCCAAGAGGACAAGGCCCCGGCCTACGTCGGCTTCCGGCCCGAGGACGTCCGCCTCGTCTCCTCCGGCGGGTATGAGGCCCGCCTCGACCTCGTCGAGCCCCTCGGCTCCTCCAGCTACCTCCACTTCCCCCTCGGGGAAAGCGACGCCTTGGCCCTCTTAGTCGGCAAGAAGCGCTACCAAGAAGGCGATGATGTCCGCCTAGCAATCGCCAGCGACGACCTCTATCTCTTCGATCCCGTTTCTGGGCAAGCCATCTATCGAAAGGAGAACAATCGATGAAAAAGCCAACCCTTCCCCTTTGCCTCGCCGCCCTCGCCCTCGCCTCCTGCGGGGGAAGCGGAGGGGCGAGCTCTTCCTCCTCCCTTTCCTCTTCCTCCTCCCTTTCCTCTTCCGAGCCGGAGGAAGATCTCTCCCTCCTTGCCGCGGCCCCGGAGGAGGAGCGCGGGACCTACGACAACCACTTTGCCGAGGATAGCCGCCTCCCGGGGGTCAGCGGGAGCCAGTGCGCCGACCCCTTCGTCCTCCGCCACGACGGGCGCTACTACCTTTACGCCACCAGCGGCGGGGCCAACCTCACCTGCTGGGAATCCGACGACCTCCTGAACTGGACGCTCGCCGGCAACGCCCTCGGGGTAAGCGACGGGTCCCTCCAAAGCCCCTGGGCTCCCGAGGTGGCCTACATCAACGGCCGCTTCTACCTCATCTCCTCCTTCCGCGGCCAGCGCCATAGCGTCCTCGTCTCCGATTCGCCGACCGGCCCCTTCGTCAAGCACAGCGAACCCTTCTACAACTACTGCATCGACGGCTCTTTCTTCATCGACAGCGACGAGAGCGTCTACTGCACCATCGCGAGCAGCTCCGGCATCCTCGTCAAGCGCTTCAACGACGATCTCACCGGCTTCAAGAACGACCGCTTCGAGATCACCTACAAGAACACGAAGGTCGGGCGCTGGAACGAAGGGCCCTACATCAGCAAGCGGTCCGGCCGCTACTACCTCACCTACACCGGGGTCGACTGCTACGCCCCGAGCTACCGGGTCAACTACAACTACTACGACGGGGAGTCCCTCGAAGGGATCTTCGACGCCGGGGCCTTCGCCCAGCAGGGCGGTTCGATCCTCCTCTCGACCGACGAGAACTACATGGGCCTCGGCCATTCCGCGAATTTCGTCGGCCCCGACCTCGATAGCCTCTACATCGCCTACCACGACCTGAGCCTCCAGTACAACTCCAACGGGAGCGCCGCCGGGAACCGCCGCTACTTCAATTTCGCCCGCCTCTCCTTCAACGGCTCGCGGATGGCCTCAGACGCCGGGAATTCCCGGCAGGGGCTCTTCCTCCCCCGCCAGCCGGACTTCGCTAGCCGCGGGGGCGAGGGAATGGAAGCCTCCGGCGACTTCCTCCTGAGTCAGGAAAGCCACGGGGAAAGCTTCACGGCCGAATGGAACGCCGTGGGGGATGAGGGAGCCTACGTCTTCGGCTACCAAGGGCCGAACGATTACGGCTACCTGACCGCCGATAATGAAAACGGCCTCTCCGTCCACCTCGTCGAAGGCGGAAAGGACCACATCGTTGCCTCCGCCAGCCTCAACAAGGAATACGACTTCACGAAGCTCCACACCTACCGCCTCAGCTACGACGGCGGCCGCTTCAACCTCTACTTCGACGACATCGAGAAGCTTTCCCTCGAGGAAGCCGAGCTCCCGGAAGGGCGTTACGGCTACCGCGGGAAGGGAGAAGGCGAGGTAAGCTACAGCGCCTTCTCCAACGCCGGCCTCGGGAAAAGCGACAGCCTCGAGTTCCAGAAAGACCAGTCGCTGGCCAATGCCTACGACCGGGAAGCCAGCATCCTTTCCGGCGGCTCGACCATCGAGCCTTACGAGCCGGAGGAAACCGAAGGGCTCTCCGATAACGACGTCGGCCTCCTCTCCCTCAAGGCCGGGGACCGGGCCAGCTACCGCTTCCACGCCGACGGGACGACTCTTTCCCTAGCCATCAAGGTAAGCCCGGAGATGGCCGGACGTTCCTTCGCCATCCGGATCAACGACGGGGAGAAGATCGCCTGCAGCGTCCCCTCGTCTTTGCCTGATAGCGGCCTCTCCCTTATCTCCATCGGGAACGTCGATGTCCGGGAAGGAGCCAATTACGTGAGCGTCTATGCTGAAGAAGGGGACTTCGCCTTCTCCGAGATAACTTACGGGGAAGCCACGGCCGAAGAAGGCTACCGCTTCGAAAGCGGGCTAAGGGCCTACAACGCCTCCCTTACCTACGTCGACCACGGGCGCGACCGGATCGCCTATACGGAGGATGGGATGCGCTCGAAGGGCATCGATAGCGACTTCGTCTACGTGAAGGACGCCGCTCCGCTATATGACGTAAAAGCGACGGCCATGGTCGCCGTCAACGAGGAAGTCCACGACAAGATGGCCGACCGCCGCTCGGCCCTCGGGAGCCTCACGATGGACGCCATCGACCTCGACTTGGCCTACGGGGCCGGGGTCGCCATCCGGGTGAAAAACCACGAATACTACCACGGCGGGCCCAATTACGAAGCCGTCATCGACAACCTCCAGGGCCTTTACCTCGGCATCAACAGCGAGAAGGTGTTCCTGAAGGACTGCGACTACTCCTTCACCAAGACGGTTTTCGAGCAGGAGCACTCCTTCCCCCTCGGGGAGAAGCACGAGCTGACCCTCGAAAGCCAAGGCGGGGAGGTCAAGGCCTACCTCGACGGGGAACTCCTCGTTACCTACCGGAGCCCTCGGGCCCCGACCGGCGGGAAAGCCGGCCTCTACTCCTTCTTCACCGACGCGACATTCTCGGACTTCGTCTTGGAAGCCCTCTGAGGAAAGGAGGTTGAGCAAAGGGACATAGGGAAAAAGAAAAAGCGGTCCCCAACCCACCGGGTAAAGCAGGGCGGAGACCGCTGTCATTGTAATGCATTCGCCATCTAGATGGCAGAAAGGACAGCAATCATGCAGAAAAAATCGTTCTTCATCATCGGCCTCGCTGCCGCCGGGGCCCTTCTTCTAGGAGGGCTATCCGGCTGCCAGACGACGCCCGGGACGAGCTCAGGCGAAACCGCGAGCTCGGCCGAAAGCGCGAGCTCGGGCGAAACCGCGAGCTCGCTTCCCGAAACCTCTTCTTCCGAAGAGAAGCCTTCCTCTTCGTCCGAAAAGGATGAGCTCGCCCTCGAGGAAGTCCGGATCACCAACCGGGAAGCCGTTTCCGACATCCTCGTCGAGGAAGGGGCGACCATCAAGGCCGAGGCCCTCCCAAGCGGCGTTCCCCAGGAATTCTCCTTCAAAAGCAGCGACGAGGAAATCGTGAGCGTCGACGCGATGGGGCGCCTGACCGCCGTGGCCCCGGGCAAGGCCACGGTCACCGTCACCTCGAGCTACCGCGGCGTCGTGAAATCGGATGCCGTCGAAGTAACCGTCACCAACACCTTCTTCAGCCATAGCCCGGTCGGGATGGAGCTTTCCGACT
>CASEWT010000024.1 GCA_949291655.1 uncultured Bacillota bacterium | reverse complement strand
TTCATAGTCTTCGACCAACGTCTCGAGATCGTTGAGCCCCACGAGGTGGGAGTCGGATTTGCTCGAGGCGTCGAGCCGGGAAACGAAGCACTCGTCGTTGACGAGGACGACCCCGACCATGAAAGAGGAATTGATACCGCTCACCATAGAAAGACGATTGAGCATGTGTCTATTGGCGGCCAGGGGATTCGGAATCGGCTGTTTCTTCCCTTTGCGGGAGTAATAGACCCAGCTGGCGTCCTCGCCCATCCCGCTTATCGCGCCGTCGAAATAGCAATCGGTGATCACGTAAATGTACTTGTCGCCGCCGATGATGTGGTCGATGTGGACTTTCGAAGCTCCCTCGCCCCGCTCGAAATCGTTGATCAGGTAATAGTCGCCATGAAGGACCGTTTTATAGACTTTCGGGAAGTAGGCGCTCGCGATGTCGCGCTTGGCCCGGAAGCGGCGAATCGGGCCCTTGAGGAAGAGGTATAGGAAAAGGGCGGCCGCCGCGAGGGCGAAGGCGACATAGACCCCCAGGCGGACGTCGTAGCTGGTTATGAAGAAAAAGCCCACTACTTCCGGCATGTCGCAGTAAAGAGATCGGCGGTAAGAAGAGCCACCCTCACCATGTCCTTGACGCCGGATTGCCGGTCCTCGATCGAAAGGGACCCGCCGCCGACGAAACTATCGGTCACCGTGCAAATGGCAAGGGCCCTCTTCTTCATCAGGGCGGCATTCGCATAGAGGGCATAGGCTTCCATCTCGACCCCGGCGATGCCTAGCCGCTGCCATTTCTTCCAATTCTCCGGATCGAGGTCGTAGAAGACGTCGCTCGAGAGGACGTTCCCGACGTGGTAAGGGAGCTTGAGGTCGACGGCCGCCTTGACCGCCTTGAGCAAAAGGGCGAAATCGGCGGTCGCCGAATAGGTTCCGCCTAGATGGAGCTCGCCGAGGAAATTGCTGTCGGTCGAGGCCCCTTCCGCGAAGACGATGTCGCGAAGCCCGATGTTTTCCTGATAGGTCCCCATCGTCCCGATCCGGATGATGGCTTCGACTCCGTAGCTTTCGTAGAGCTCGTGGGAATAGATGCCGATCGAGGGCATCCCCATGCCGGAAGCCATGACCGATACCGGGAAGCCGCCCGGCGTCTTGCCGGTGTAGGCCAAAGCTCCTCGCACAGCATTGACGAGGCGCGGTTCCTTGAGGAAGGTCTCGGCAATCCAGCGGGCCCGCTTGGGATCGCCCGGCATCAAGACGACTTTGGCGAAATCGCCTTCTTTGGCTTCGATGTGGTGGGTTGGCATATTTACTTCCTCCCTGCCGGCTCCCGCTCGACGACATAACTCATCGAGGCGACGTCGGCGAAGCTCGTCCTCTTGCCCGAAAACAAGACCGAGAGCATCTCTACCGCATAGTATAAACCGAAGGTGAGAACAACGAGAACAAGGGGAATGAAAGCGCGGAGGACATAGCAACGAAAGGGAGCCTCCTTGCCTTCCTCGCCGACGATGGCCAAACCCATGAAAGCGAGCCCGAGGGTCGACCCCCGCTTTAGATAGGGAAGAAGAATCCAATAGAAGAGTTCAAAAAGCGACCATAGGGCTCCGCCGAGGAAAAGAGCGACGAAAAGGGCCGCCGTCATCGAGACCGTCGGCTCGTTCATCCAAAGGAGAAACAAAACGAGGGCAGGGGCAAGAAGAACCACCATCAGGAGAAGGGACAGCGAAAAGTCGAAAAGGAAAGCCCAAAGGCGGTCGGAAAAGCGAGCTGGAACAACCGATGGCTTAGCGCGCCGCTTCCTCTCTCCGGCCATGGCTCAATTGACGGTAACCGACTTGGCGAGGTTCCGCGGCTTATCGACGTTCAATCCCCGCCGGAGCGAGAGGAAATAAGACAGGAGCTGCCCGAAGGCGACTTCCGGGAAGGGGGCGAAATCCCCGTCGACGAGGCGGTAGACGAAAGCGTCTCCATCCTTCGCGCACGTTTCGGCAGAAACGATGTAAGGAGTGGCCCCGCGGGCTTTGAGTTCCTCGACGTTGCTCCTGATCTGCTTGGAAATGTCCGGATTCCCGACGAACGCAAAGACCGGGGTCCCTTCCTCGATGAGGGCAATCGGCCCGTGCTTCAGCTCGCCGCCGGGATAGGCCTCGCTATGGACATAGGAGATTTCCTTGAGCTTGAGGGAAGATTCCTCGCCGGCGAAGAAGTCCATGCCGCGTCCGACGAAGAAAGCATCGTGGACTTCGACGATTCCTTCGGCCAAGGCGTCGATCTCCTCGCTCCGCTCGACGACGTCATCGACCGAAGAGGCGGCAGCAAGGAGGCTTTCGGGAACGCTCGCGTCCTCGTTGATGGCCCCGCAAAGGAGCATCATGAGGGCCATTTGCCCAAGGAAAGACTTCGTCGAAGCGACGGCCACCTCAAGGCCGGCCCCGATGTAGAGGACATGGTTGGTTCGCCGGGCGATGGTACTGTCCTTGCTGTTGACGATGCCGAGGGTCTTGGCCCCTTTTTCCATGAGGTCGAGGCAAGAGATGAGGTCGGCCGTCTCCCCGCTTTGGGAAATGAGAACGTAATAGGGGTTCTTGAGGTGCGGATAGACTCCGTGGATCCATTCGCTGGCGATGTAGCTCGTGGCCCGGAGTCCGTGCCGGTTGAAGTAAGCCGCGGCCGCCTCCGAGGAATAGTGGCTCGAACCGCAGCCGAGGAAGATGATTTCATCGGCGGCCTTCAGGCCAGCAATGAGCTTCGAATCGAAGAGATAGGTACCTTTTGCGCGGTCGAAGCACGTTTCGACGTTTTTCCTTACGACCCCGGCGCCTTCATGGATCTCCTTCATCATAAAATGGGGGTAACCAGCCAAATCGTAGACGTAGTCTTCCCGGGCCTTGGTGGCAAAGCGGAGGGCAAGGTTTTTCCCGTTCCGATAGGCGACGATGCTGTTCTCGGTCATGTAGCCGTAGGTCCCGTCCTCGAGGGCGGCGAAGTTCGAGCAATAGTCAAGGATGGGGGCGTAATCGCTTCCGAGGCAATTAAGTCGAGAATCCCCTTGTCCGATGACGAGCGGGGATTTGTTCTTGGCGAAATATAGGCCTTCCTGTCCGGTAAAAAGGATGGCCAAGGCATAGGAACCGTCGAGTTTTTCCATCGTCTTCCGGATGGAATTGAGCTGGCTTTCCCCCTCTTGGAGGAAATAAGCGATCACCGAGGCAATGACCTCGGTATCGGTGTCGCTGCGGAACTGGCATCCCATTTCGGCAAGCCAGGCTCTCAGTTCCTTGTAGTTGTCGATGACCCCGTTATGGACAAGATAGACCTTTTTGTCCCAGCTTCTCTGGGGGTGGGCGTTATCGACCGTCACTCCCCCGTGGGTCGCCCACCTGGTATGGGCAATCCCGGCGGTCCCGGCATGGCCGTCGGGAACGATCGAGGCGAGGTTTTCGACGCTTCCGACCGCCCGATAAAGAGAAATCTTCCCGTTGTTCCAAAAGGCGAGGCCGGCCGAATCGTAGCCCCGGTAATCCAGTTTCTTAAGTCCACCCGTCAAAAAAGACTTGTAGTCAAGGTTTCCGATGGCTCCGACGATACCGCACATGGTTTTCCTCCTAGAAAGCCGAAGCGAGATCGAGGGCTATCCGTTCGGCCTCTTCTTGCGTTAGCGCTTCGACGTAAATCCGGAGCAGGGGTTCGGTCCCGCTCGCTCGCAGGTACAAGCGTCCCCGTCCGGCCAGTTCCTTTTCGCAGGCGTCCTTCTTCGCAAGGAAGAGGGGATTCTTCATCACTTCCTCGGCAGCCGCGCGATCGGCGAACCGGATGTTGTAAAGATAATGGGGGTAACGGAAAAAAGAAACCGCTTTTTCGAAAGCCTCCCGATCATCGGCAAAGCATTTGACGACCTGCGAGGCGGAGATCATCCCGTCGCCGGTCGGCAAAAGATCTAGATGGATGACGTGTCCGGAGGGCTCGGCCCCCAGGACATATCCTTTTTCCAAGAGGCGAAGCTGGATGTTCCGATCCCCTACCCCAACCTCTTCCGCCTTGATGCCCTCATGCGACAAAGCATCAAGAAGACCGAGGTTGCTCATCGGGGTCAAAACGACCGTATTTGAGGGGAGTTTGCCGCACTTTTTCAACATCAAGGCTTTCATGAACAGTTGGGAGTCACCGTCGATGAGGCGGCCGTCTCCGGTCATGCCCATCACCCGATCGGCATCACCGTCGAAGGCAAATCCGAGGTCGTAGTTTCCTTCCCGAAGAGCCTTTTCGAGGCATTCGAGATGGGTCGAGCCGCAGCCGTTATTGATGTTCGTCCCGTTCGGGGCATCGTTGATCGAAGTCACGCGGCAACCCCATGCTTCGAACACCTCTTTGGCATAAAGGGAATCGCTTCCGTTCGCACAGTCGAGAAGGACCTTCGGAGCACACGCCCGGACATCGAGAAGACTCGAGACATAGGAAACGAAAAGGGCCTTTTCCTGGTCCCCTTGAACAACGCGGCCAAGTCCGCTGCCTTCCGGCAAGGGCAAGCCATCCTTCCCCTCGAGGAAGGCCTCGATGTCCTTCTCAAGGCTCGTCGCGATCTTTTCGCCGCCTTTTGTGAGCACCTTGATGCCATTGTCTTCAAAAGGGTTATGGGAGGCGCTGATCATGATGCCGTAATCGAAGGAGCGGTCTTTTCCCATGAGATAGGAAATCATCGCCGTCGGGACAACGCCAAGGCGCCTGACCTCAGCGCCCGAAGAAAGAAGCCCGGCGACGATGGCAGCTTCGAGCATCGGCGAAGAAAGGCGGGGGTCTTCGCCGACGAGGACCTTTTTCCTTTCCTCCTTTCCATGCCCAAGATAGCGGCCGATGCCGAAAGCGATCGAAGGCGTAAGTTCGCGGTTGGCGACCCCGCGCATGCCGTCCGTGCCGAAATGAAGCATCATGATTTCCCCTTCCAATTCCTAGGACCGACGCCTCTCAAGCAGCGTCTTTGTCCTCAACGTAGGCCATATCGTCATCGAGGACCCGGCGGAACGTATCCGGGGTCACGGTCGTAAGTTCTCCTTGGAAAGCGATGGAAATGCGGCCGGTCTCCTCGCTTACGAGGACGGTGACCGAGTCGCTGTTCTCGCTGATGCCAAGAGCGGCTTGGTGACGGGAGCCGAACTTCCCGGTCAAGGGGCGCGTCGTCGAGGCGAAAAAAACGCTGGCCCGAGCGATTTTGTCGTCCTTGACGATGACGGCTCCATCATGAAGCTGGGTGCCCGGGAAGAAGATGGTCTCAAGAAGCTCCTTCGTGACCGGGGCATTCACGTCGGCTCCCCGCTGCTTGATGATGCCCCCAAGCTTGCTGTCGCTAAGGAGGTCGTCCTTCTTCATGATCGTGATGAGGGCCCCCATCTTCCGCTTGCTCATCCAGATGACCGCCGCCTCGATTTGGTCGTAAACGGCATCGCGGTCAAAGAGCTTTTCGTTGGGGACTTTCCGCTTTTTGAACAAGTGGATTTTCTCGCCCTTGAAAAGACCATTGGTGACCAGGTAGCGGTATTCCGACATATTGGCGAAGAGGAAGACAAAGGATATGACCGTCAGCAAGGCCAGGCTTGTCTCGAACATATAAGGAATCGGCGTCGCCATGGCCACGATGACGAGGACATCGAGGATGCCGATGATAATCCAACAGAGCTTGCGCTTGACGATGAAAACGATGGCCGCCGTGAAAGCGGCAAGGAGGAAGATCCCGACCACGAAGCCGGCAACGAAGTAAGGGTCCCCCCAGGAGACCGGCGAGTTTTCGATAAGGAAATTACTTATCATCGTCATCCTCCACGTCGCGCGTCCAGCGATGGGCAAAGCGGCTGGCCGCGGCCGCGGCCACCGCGCCAACGATATCATCGATGAACGTATTGCACTTGCCGGTATTCTTCCCGGCCCTGTTCAGCCGCCGGATAATGCCGTATTTCCGCTTGTCGATGAAACCGAAATTCGTAAGGGCAATCGAACCGTAGGTGTTGCAAATCCCGTAAGCCAGGACCTCGTCGGCCCCGAAAAGCGGCGCATCTTTCATCATGAGCTCGATAAGATAACTGTCGTCCAATTTCCCTTCTTCTGCCGCTTTGTCGAGGGCGATGCCCGTCATGATGGCATACTGGACCTCGCGCTTGCTTAAAACCGCCCGCACCGAATCGAGGAGCTCGTCCGTCGTCAAATCGACGTGATAATCGGCTTGCAGGTAGCGGGCGCAGTCGGCAATCTCCTCGAGGGTGACGCCCCGCTCTTTCAGCAACTCGACGCAATGATCTTGCAAATCAAGGATATCTTCTGCCATATCGCTATTTAATATAGCAAAACTCGCCTATTCGTGGGATAGGTTCGCGCGCGCAATCTACAATATACCAGGATCTTTACATATCCGGCTTTGAGAAATCCCTGCAAAAACCCCATTTTTCTTTGTTAATTGAAATTCAATCACAGAATAGCCAACCTACGTCCAGCCACAAAAGACCCGGCCCTCATTGGGGTCGAAAGCCTTTGAGAGGAAGGGCCCGAACCTAAGAAAATGCCCGGCTCTTACGCCGGGCAGGTGTGCAAACGATGGAGCACCTGGCGGGAATCGAACCCGTGTACCCAGCTTGGGAAGCTGGTGTTCTACCATTGAACTACAGATGCATCGCCCTTTTGGGCCTCATCATTATACGAGAGGGAAAAGCGTTGTCCACCCTCGATTAATGCATTTTCCGAAGCTTGCCTTTCTTCGAGTGGACGACGACCGAGGCCTTGACCCCGCGGCCCTTTTGGTTCTCGGCCATCTGGGAAGCGAAGTCATGGGCTTCTTTCTGGGTCTTGAAAATCTTGATGTTCTTCTCGCCTTCGGCAAACTTGACGGTCCATCCGCCGCTCGGATGTTGGACGATATGGTAACGGCGAACCTTGTCGTTCCTCTCGCTGTCGCCAGCCGCCGGCGCCTCGGCTTCCTTCTTCGCGGCTTCTTTCTTCACTGGGCAACTCTTCGAAGCGCATTCCCTGCCCTTCCCCTCCCTAACGGCCGGGGCGGCTTTCTTTTCTTCTTTCTTCTTCAAAACACCCATAACGATCTCCTTTTGTTAATTATAGACAATCGACCGTAAAAGCGCTTTCAAAACAAGGTCAGGAAATTGACTCGGGTAACCGGGACGTAAGGGGAAGGGGCCGGACCGCTTGAACTGTTGGCGATTCCTCCAGCCGTAACCTTGCCGAAGCGTTCGCCCCACCCGCCGCGGTAATTCAGATACTCCTGGAAGTCGTTGTAATGATTGTAGGTGTAAAAGACATAGCGGTCTTCCAAGTCCTCGATCGGGCTCCGGTCGGAATATAGGCGGCTATAGACGATGCGGAGGGACCCGCGGTTGACCGTCGTCCCGTTGTTGTATCCTCCCCCGCCGATATCGACTTCGTAGTAACGGAGATCGCCCCCGCAGCCGTAGATCCGTGGGAGTTCGGGCTCGTATGGGTAGTTATCAGTATCGCCGGAGAAAAAGGTATTGTTCAGCCGGAGATAAGAACCCCAGATGGAAGCGGTCGGGCTGAATGAACGATCGGCCTCGTAATTGGCCGGGACGTCCCCGAAACCGTAGATATAGGCCGCGACGTCTTCCAGAGTCAGGTAGCCGCCGGCCGCGTAAAGGACGGAGGAAGGCTCTCCATGTTCGTCATAAAGTTGATATCCGGCACCGAAATCGACATAAACGGCCGAGGAATTGCGGAGAAATTCGCCATCAGAACCCATTGGAACCTCTTCAGGACGGACGGGAATGGAATCGAAGGAGGCATCGCTTCCGGAGGGAAGGCCATGGGCGCTCCGATAGTAGGCGTCGTCGTTGCTCGCGGCCGGGACGAAAGCGGCCATGAAAGCCTCGGAGGAAATCCCGGCGTAGGGGTCGCTTTCGAAGGTGGTGAACGAGACGGGATTGCTGAGCATCCCACCAGGACCAAGGGCTGCCACCGTCAGTATGCCGCCTAGTTCCTCGACCGTGGGCGAGAGGCTATCGTCGGAAAGCGTCGCGGCTTCCCCGTCGAGGACGGCGATGCTCGTTTCTTCCTCCCCGGAATACTGGAAGGAGACCCCCATGCCAAGGCTATCGTAATTTCGGCGGTTGAGGCGCAAGTCGCCCGTCAGCGGTTCAGCCTCCGATGCATGGGAATAAAGGCGGATGTCGTTGCTTTGATCGGTGCCGCAAACGGCGCTAACCACGCACGAGCCGACGCTTGAAGGAGTCACCGTCAAATTCTCGGCATCAAACGACCAGTCTCCCTCAATGGCTCTCACCTCGTAGTCCACCGCGCTTTCGAAGCCGGCCGGAAAGATGCCGGAGGAGAGGGCAACGCTTTCCCCGACGGCTGGATTGTAGTCGCTGGCATAAATCCGGAAAGCCTCCGGATCAAGATAGGATTCATCAAGTATTTCGATGGATACTTCGGCCGAGGAGACGCCGAGGCATTCGGCATGGAGGCGGACGGTCCCGGGATGGAGCCCGTAGCCGCGAAGGCCTTCCATTCTGACAAGGTCCGCGCCTTGGTCGACGACGATTTCGACGCTACCGTCCATCGAACTAGGGGTAACCAGCGGCGTCAACGCAAAATAGGTTCCAACCGGGGTTTCCTCGACATCGGAAAGAAGGCGGACGCTCGTCGGCTTGCTAGGATCGATGACCTGCAGTTCGATGACCTGGGAAACTTCACCCTCTTCGGTCCGAAAATGGAAGGCCGCCGTCCCTTCCGAAACCCCGGTAACCGCCGTGCCTTCGAAAGAGGCGCAGGAGAAGCCGGAAATCTGTTCGAGGTAGGCGCTATTTGGACCCGTCCTGAGGGAAAGCTCGAGCGTGGAGCCGATGTTCAGCCGCCCCCCGGGATGGTAGGCCGATAGGGTCCTTTCCACCGCTTGTCCTTCCCGAACGTAAGTCGAGGTGGCGCTGCTCACCGTGATCGTGAAACTGCCCTCGGCCAAGACGGTCAATTCGTTTCCCTCGAAGCTCGCAATCGAGGAAGGAGAAACCTCGTAGGTCGAGGTGGCCGCCGGATAATCGTCCAAAACATAGGCAAAGGAATCGCCAACCGCGAGAAGAAGAGGTTCCTCAGCCTCCTCCGGGGCACAGGAGGCAAGAAAGGAAACGGAAGCGAATGCCGCGACGGCCATCAGCCTCTGAAATATCTTGGAAAGCATCTTCATGCCGGAAATTTTACCGAGGCGCCGCGTCTTTGTCGAACATCCCCTTTACACTTGACAGAGAGCAAGAAATCAATTTATAGATATGTTAAGAATGTATATTCTCCCTTCGTCGGACGTATGGAACTAAGGCAGCTAAGACATCTGGTCCTATTCGCGGAAACCGGCAGCGTCAGCGAAGTCGCCAAGCGGGTGTATCTCACCCAGCCTAGCGTCACCCGGAGCCTGCAAGCCCTTGAGGACGAAATCGGCCTCGAGATTTTTTACCGCGAACGGAATCGCCTTTTCCTCACCGAAATCGGGATGAAGATCGTTTCCTTGGCCAAGAAGGTAATAGACGGAGCCTCGGAACTCCAGGCCGAGATCGACGGCTTAAAACGCTTGCAGACATCCATTTCCGTCCTCGGCATCGCCGCGGTACCACTCTACAAGGTCGCCTCGGTCCTCCAAGGCCGCCTAAAGCAGCCGCACGTCATCAAGGACGTCACGGTCGAGGAGGAAGCCATCAAGGCCCTGAACGAACGAAGGTGCGACATCGCCGTCATCCAGGACCGGCGGCACGTCGGCTTGGAACTCTACCCTCTTTTCAGCGAGCAGATTTTCCTCGCCGTCCCCAAGGACCACCATCTGGCCGCGAAAGACGAAGTCCGTTTCCGCGACCTCGAAGGTACCGACGTCCTCTTCATCGACCGGGACAACTACTGGACGAATTTCGTGAAGGCGAAGATGCCGGGCGTCCATTTTATGGTCCAAGACAGCGAGCGTTCCTATTACGTCCTCATGAAAAACGCCTCCGTCCCCTACTTCGCCTCCAGCCACATGAAACGCCAGGTCGAGGCCGACGGAACACACAAGATCATTCCTTTTTCCGAGGAAAACACGAAAATCCGCCTCGCTTTGGCGGTCAAGTCGACGAGCGACCTGGCCATCCATCGCCTAGCGGCCAAAGTATCGCGCTACTTCGAGGCGGAACGCCGGGCCGAAAGCGGGAACTTCGTATGAAAAACGACCCCATCGGGGTCGCCTAGCGCAAGGTTGGTGGGTGCTAAGAGGATCGAACTCCTGACCTTCTGTACGTCAAACAGATGCTCTCCCAGCTGAGCTAAACACCCAACCGCGAGAGGAATTATAGGCACAACGGCCGGGGAGGGCAATAGAGAAATCGTACTTTCTCCTTTTCCTCCAGACGGGCTTAACCTTCTCCGGAGCCGAGGGCAAATCCGGGACGGGACAAAAAGAAAACCCCGACCGAAATCGGGGCATTTTCCTCGATGGTGCCGTCTAACGGAATCGAACCATCAACCTATCGCTTACGAAGCGATTGCTCTGCCGATTGAGCTAAGACGGCAGCCCCATAAATATAGTAAAAGCGCCTCTCCCCTTCAAGAGAGAAAAGGAGGGGCGCGCGAGGTCTAGGCTTCTTTCTTCCTTTGTCCGAGAACTTTCTTGACCCAAATGGCCAAGGCAACGATCTCGTGGAGAAGAAGCGGCACGATGGCAAGAAGGAACACCCAGAGGTAGTCGATCGGGTGATCATGAAGCGGATAGACGGAGAAGAAGGTATTGAGCCCCGGAGTCTCGACAACGAGGAACTGGAGAGCCAAGCCGATGAAGAAAGAGAGCCAGAGCATCTTGTTCGGATCAGCGAAGACGAAGACAAAGGACTTCTTGACGTTGGTCATCCCAAGCATGTGGAAGAGTTCGGAAAAGGCAAGGACGGTGAAGGCCATCGCCTGCGATTCCTCGAGTGCCTGCGGGTTTTCGGCAAAGAAGTTGTTGATAGCCGCGATGTCGAAGGAGGTGCCTTCGCTCAAAGGGGTGATAAGGAAGGCCATCAAAGTGATGAGGCCGATGACAATGCCGTATCCGAACATGATGGCCCAGCCCCCGTGGGCAAATAGCGACTCCTTCGGATCCCGCGGGGCATCGCGCATGATGTCGTCGGGCTTCTTGTCGGAACCGAGGGCAATGGCCGGGAGCGAGTCGGTAACGAGGTTGACCCAAAGGAGATGGATGGCGATGAGCGGAGTATCGAGGCCGACGACGGCGGCGATGAACATGGCCACCACTTCCCCGATGTTGCTCGAGAGGAGGAAGAGGATTGTTTTCTTGATGTTGGCGTAAATGCCCCGGCCTTCCTCGACGGCCTTTTCAATCGAGGCAAAGTTGTCGTCGGCGAGAACCATGTCGGCGGCTCCCTTGGCGACGTCGGTCCCGGTGATGCCCATAGCGATGCCGATGTCGGCCGCTTTGAGGGATGGAGCGTCGTTGACGCCGTCCCCGGTCATGGCCGCGATATGGCCATTGGCCTTGATGGCCTTGACGATCTGGACCTTGTTCTCCGGCGAGACGCGGGCAAAGACCCGGACCTTTTCGGTCCGTTTCTGGAGTTCTTCCGGCGTGCAGGCGTCGATTTCGTCGCCCGACATGCACTCGCTCCGCTCGGAGCAGATGCCGAGTTCCTTCGCGATGGCAAAAGCCGTATCGACGTGGTCGCCGGTAATCATCACGGTCGTGATCCCGGCCCCCTTGAGGGTCGCGACGGCCGGCTTGGCGGCCGCCCGGGGCGGATCCACCATCCCGACGAGGCCGACGAAGACGAGGTTTTCCTCGGCGATTTCCTTCTTGGTCGTGCCGAGTTTTTCCTCGCGGTAAGCTAGGGCGAGGACCCGGAGGGCGCCGGCAGCCATTTCGTTGCTAGCCGCCTTGATCGCCTCGACGTCCTTTTCGCTAAGCGGACGGACGGTGCCATCGCTCTCGCGGATGGCGACCGCATGCTTCAGGATCTGATCCATCGCGCCCTTGGTGTAGACGATTTCCCTCCCGTCTTTGGCATCGTGGAGGGTCGACATCATCTTCCGGACGGAATCGAAAGGGTATTCGTTGATACGGGGCGTAGCCTCTTCAAGCGAGCGCTTGCTCATCCCGAGGCGGTCGGCATAGGCCACGAGGGCGACTTCGGTCGGATCGCCATAGACGCCGTTTTCGATCGAGGCGTTCGAGCAAAGGCACATGCCCGTGGCTAGAAGGGAAAGGCGTTCGTCGTTGAGCTCGTCGCGGAAATAAAGCTTCCCCGGGAGATAAGCGCCGACGACGGTCATCTTGTTTTCGGTCAAGGTGCCGGTCTTGTCGGAGCAGATGTAACTGACAGCCCCGAGGGTTTCGACCGAAGCGAGGCGCCGGACGATGGTGTTGACCTTGGTCATCTTCTGCATGCCGAGGGCCAAGACGATGGTGACAACGGCCGGAAGGCCATCCGGAATGGCCGCGACGGCAAGGGAAACGCTATC
>CASEWT010000023.1 GCA_949291655.1 uncultured Bacillota bacterium | reverse complement strand
CTTCTTTGCCCTTTGATAAAAAACCTCGCAAAAGCCTGATATTTAACGCAAAAGCGCCTCGGTTTTCTTTCAATTGACCAAAAATTTTGCCCAAAATCCCGAACTCTAACCGCAAAAAAGGCCTAAATTTGCAGATTTTGCCGATTGCCTTATAATAAATTGCAATGAAAAAGCCTATCGCGGCCATTCTTTACGACTTCGACTCGACCCTCGCGAAGAGCGACATGCAGAATTTCGGCTTCATCCCCGCCCTCGGGCTCACGCCGGCCGAGTTTTGGTCGGCAACGACCCGTTTCGCCGAGGAAACCGGCGTCGAGAGGACCCTTTCCTATCTTTACATGATGGTGAAGATGACGAAGGAACGCGGCATCAAGATGACGAGGGGATGGCTGGCCGAAATGGGAAAGAAAATCGAGTTCTTCCCCGGGGTCCACACCTGGTTCAAGCGCATCAACGAATTCGGGAAGACCTGCGGGGTCAACGTCGAGCACTACCTCATTTCCTCGGGTAACATGGAAATCGTCGAAGGCTGCGACATCGCCAAGGAATTCAAGAAGATCTATGCCTGCGAATTCCTTTTCGACCCCGTGAGCAAGGAACCGGTCTGGCCGAAGCTCGCCATCAACTTCACCCAGAAGACCCAGTACTTCTTTCGCATCTCGAAAGGAGTCTACGACGCCAACGACGATGCCGGCGTAAACGAGAAGCGCCCCGACCGCCGCATTCCCTATACGAACATCATCTACATCGGCGACGGGATGACCGACATCCCGGCGATGATCGTCGCCAAGAACAACGGCGGCAAGTCGATTGCCGTCTATCCGCAGGGAAAGCGCGAGAAAGTCGAGCAGCTTTACCAAGACGGACGGGTCAACTACGTCTGCCAGGCCGATTACAGCCAAGGACGCGAGCTCGAGAAGGTCATGCACCTCGTCATCCAGGGCATCGCCATCAACGAGTCCCTCGGCAACCGCGAGGCTCATTAATAGGGACTTTGTCCCTATGTGGGAGGCGACAGTCCTCCCCTTTTTGTATACAATACACGGCGTGGAAAAAGCCTCAGCCGTCCTTCTCCTTGGGGGAAGGGCCTCCCGTTACGAAAAGGAAAAAGCTTTCGAGGAAGTGGAAGGCGAAGCGATGTTCGTCCGCGCTTCCCGCCCTTTCGTCGCCTCCGGCGTCGTCTCGCGCCTCGTTTTCGTGGCCCGCAAGGACCTCATCGAAGAGGTCGAATCCGTCCTTTCGAAAGCCGAGCTCGGACTCCCCTACGACATCGTCCAAGGCGGGGAAAGCCGCGAGGAAAGCGCCAAGCAAGGCCTCTCCCTCGTCTGGCACGACGTCCCGGCCCTCATCCACGACGCCTGCCGCCCCTACCTTAGCAAGGAACTCGTCCGTCGGGTCTATGAGAACATGGCGCCCGGAACCATCGTCGTCCCGGCCATCCATCCGCGGGAAGCCGTTTATTCCGCCTCGGCCGCCGATTATCTCGAGAAGAAGGACCTTTACCTCATCGAGACGCCGGAAGGGCTTTTCCCCGCGGATTTCTTCAAGGCCAAGGAGGCGCTCGGCAATGCCTATCTTTCCTTTCCTGACGAAGGATCGATGTTCGTCCGGGCCGGCTTCTCCCTCAAGATCGTCGACGGGGATCCGCAAAACGTGAAAGTCACCTTTCCGGGAGATCTCCGATGAGCAAATTCGAAGTCGGCGATATCGTCATCGGCACGGTCGTGCGGGTTTACCCCTCCTACGCGATCATGCTTTTCGACGGCGGGAAGACGGGGCTCCTTCACATCTCGGAGCTGAGCGAGCACTTCGTGAGAAGTTTCACGGGCTACGTCCAAACGGGTAATATATACAAGGTCCGGGTCATCGAAATCGACGAGGACAAGGACGAAATGAAAGTCTCCCTCAAGCGCGTCGGGCGCGATGAGCGGCACAAGCCGCTTCCCCACCAGGAAATCGCCGAGGAGGACATCTCCTTCGATGGGCTGAAGGCCCATCTCGAGGAATGGAAGGAAGCATATGGAAGAAAAAACGATTAGGCTCGATCTCGGCCATGCCGGCCTTAAGATCGAGGAGGCCGCCTACCAAGAAGAAGTGACGGCCATCGACGAAAGCATGAAGAAGCGGACGGGTCGGGGAAGCGACTTCCTCGGCTGGCTCGACTATCCCTTGAACTACGACAAGAAGGAGCATGAGCTCCTCAAGAAGACGGGCGAATACGTCCGGGCGAACTACGACGTCCTCGTCGTAGCCGGGATCGGCGGCTCCTATCTCGGGGCCCGGGCCGCCATCGAGGCCATCAAGGGCCTTTTCCACGAAGATGGCCCGGAGATCGTCTACCTTGGGCAGACTCTTGACCCCGATTACGTCCATGGGGCCCTCAACCACATCAAGAACAAGAAGTTCGCGGTCAACGTCATCTCGAAATCGGGGACGACGACCGAGACGAGCGTCGCCTTCCGCCTCCTCCGGGAAATGGCCGAGGAAAAATACGGGAAGGAAGGGGCCGCGAAGGCCATCTTCGCGACGACCGACGCCCATAGCGGAGCCCTTCTTAAACTCAGCCAGGAGGAAGGCTATGTCCGCTTCGTCCTCCCGGGCGACATCGGGGGCCGCTACTCCGTCCAAACCCCGGTCGGCCTTTTCCCGATCGCCGTTGCCGGCATCGACCCGACCCTTATCCTCGAAGGAAGCGCCAAAGCCCGCGAGGACCTCACGGACCCCGCCCTTTCTAGGAACGATGCCTACCGCTACGCCCTCGCCCGCCATCTCCTCTACAAGGCTGGCCACGCCAGCGAGCTCCTCGTGACCTACAAGCCGCAGCTCGTCCAGCTCGGCGAATGGTGGAAGCAGCTCTTCGGGGAAAGCGAAGGCAAGGAAGGAAAGAGCCTTTTCCCGACCTCTTGCACTTTCACGACCGACCTCCACTCCCTCGGGCAATTCATCCAAGAAGGGAGCAAGACCTTCTTCGAGACGATCCTCGATGTCCAAAACCCCGCTGCGGATGTTGAAATCCCCTATGACGAAGCCAACCTCGACGGCCTCAACTTCCTAGCTGGGAAAAAGATGTCCTTCGTCCAGGAAAAGGCCTACGAAGGGACCCTCGAGGCCCATTCGAAGAAAGCCGGACGGCCGAACATCGTCCTTCATATGGATGGGCTCGGGGCCTTCGAGCTAGGCTACCTCTTCTATTTCTTGGAGCGCGCCTGCGCAATGAGCGCCTACCTCAACGGCCTCAATCCCTTCGACCAGCCGGGCGTGGAAGTTTACAAGAAGAACATGTTCCACCTTCTTGGAAAGCCGGGCTATTGAGCAAAAGCCGAAAATTCAGGAGCCGGAACCCCCGGCTCCTTTTTTGCCCGCGGATTCCCTCTTTTATGCGGTTGACCGCGGCTAAAGGCGTGCTATACTAACCGGGCACGTCGATAGGCGGATGCTTAGCTCAGCGGGAGAGCATCGCCCTTACAAGGCGGGGGTCATGGGTTCGAATCCCTTAGCATCCACCACCTTGGTTGCGTGCAATCTCCACGTGGGCGAATAGCGAAGTGGCCAAACGCGGCTGACTGTAAATCAGCTCCTTCGGGTTCGGTGGTTCAAATCCATCTTCGCCCACCACCTTCTTTGTAGGGGTGTAGCCAAGTGGTAAGGCAACAGACTTTGACTCTGTGATGCACTGGTCCGATCCCAGTCACCCCTGCCACGAGCTGTCCCGTTAGCTCAGCGGTAGAGCACTTGACTTTTAATCAAGGGGTCGAGAGTTCGAAACTCTCACGGGACACCATGCCAAAGCCAAGAGCGCACCCTAAAGGCCTCTTGTTGGAATCGGTAGACAAACGGGACTTAAAATCCTGGGGAGCGATCCTCCGTGCGGGTTCAAGTCCCGCAGAGGCCACCATATTTGTACGACATGTCTGATACACTCTTGCAGTGATCAAGGGTGTTCAGATTTTTTATTTCGGCCGGGACTAGGGCGTCTTGTTTAGGCAAAAAGCGGCTATTGCGGTCTCGGTAAACAGTGAAAACAACGCCGCCTACGGCCACTGCCTAACAGATTGATCATATCCATTGTAAGTGTGAAATCTACTCTGCCTAATCCTAGTATCTGCATATACTTCGTGAATAAAATATGCAGACATTCTGACTTTGATGTTGATTAGGTGCATATAAAAAACCAATACTATATGCAGATAAAAGGAGGATGTGCTATGAGAAGATTTGATTATTCCTTTTTGGATAACGGCCTGCTTCCGGCAAGGCTAATCAATCTGACTTCTAGTATTTCCTCCTTAAAGGCAATGGTAGGGGCTCGGAAGGATATGTATCCTCAGGCCTTTACCGAACTAGAGTCAGTTGCCAAAGTACAGTCCGTCAAAAGCTCCAATGCCATTGAAGGCATTGTGACAAGCGACGAGCGCATCCGGGCGATTGTGAACAAAAACAGCGCCCCTCTAAACCACAATGAGGCGGAAATTTCCGGGTATAGGGATGCCTTAAACGCAATCCACCAAGGGTACAGGCACTTAGATTTCAAGCAGAGCGATATTCTCGGACTCCACAAGACGATGATGTCCATTGCTGGATATGAATATGGCGGGCAGTACAAGACAGACGATAACGTTATTTTGGAGGTAGACGTCCACGGCCAGCAGCGAGTTCGTTTCCGACCTACCTCGGCAGCAGAAACTCCCCAAGCAATGGAACAGCTTGAATTGGCGTATATGGCTGCAAGAAGCGACGCTAACATAAATCAGCTTCTGCTTATTCCCTGCGTGATCCTCGATTTCCTTTGCATCCATCCGTTTCGGGATGGCAACGGAAGGATGTCGCGGTTGCTTTCGTTGCTTTTGCTCTACAAGAACGGATATGATGCCGGAAAATACGTTTCTTTCGAGGAACAAATCAATAATCATAAAGCTTATTACTATGAAGCCCTGCGGCAATCTTCCGAAGGCTGGGCGCAAAATGAGAATAGTTACTTTCCTTTTATGGAGAACTTCATTTTCACTTTGTACATGTGCTACAAGGAGTTGGATGAACGCTTTGCCGTCGTTAACGGAAAGAGGATTACCAAGAGAGCCCGCATAGAGGCAACGGTGCTCAATAGCCTTACGCCAATCTCGAAAGCGGAAATTTGTCAAATTCTGCCCGATGTCAGTCCCACCACAATCGAAGCCGTGCTGGGAGCGTTGGTGAAAAGCGGCACCATCAAGCTGCTTGGTCGTGGGCGAAATACTCGATACTTCAAAGCATAAATCGCATTTTCTTGTTTTTCAGACTTCACATCCAGGCATTTCTTCATGCCGTGTATAAAAGCTAAAAGGGGCGTTGTATTGAAAACGTAGTAGGAAGACTCATGCATCGGCATCGCGATGCCGTTTTCCCCGGCAAAAAGGCCGGCCCCCGTATGGAGACCGGCTTTGCCAATCAAAGTCTATTGAGCCGAAGTCCCTTCCTTCGGCTTTTTCCGGCTCTCGTAGAGATAGAAGAGGAAGGCCAAGGCGACCCCAACAACGAAGAGGCCAAGGCCGAGGCCGAGATCGAGCCATTCGACCGACCCGTTCCCAGACCATTCCTGGTAGCAGGCAAAGGCCTCCGGCGAGACGATCATCGAGACGATGGAGCCAAGGGAAAGGCCGCCGATGAGGTGGAAAGTCGCCCCCCGCCACTTCTTGAGGAAGAACCCCACCGCTTTCGAGACGACGACGAGGCCGATGAGGAAGCCGATGGCCAGAAGAGCGTAGACGAGGAAGACCATCGGGTTCTCCTGCCAATAGCTGAAATGGACGGATTCCACGAGAGGCGTATAGGTCCCGCAAGCCATGAGGAAAGCCGTAGCCGATAGGCCCGGGACAAGCTGGGTGATGGCCATCACGAAGCCATAAACAAGATAGAGAACATAGTGATACCAAGAAAGGTTGGTGAGGTCGACCGCCCCTTCGTTCAGAAGCGAAGAGCCAAGCGACAAGCCAATCGGGAGGGCGATTCCGAGGATAAGGAGGACGATCCGAGGAGCCGAGTGCCTTTCGTTCTTGTATTCATCGTAGATAGAGGGGTAAGCGCCAAGCATCAAGCCGGCAAAGAAGAGGATGATGGCAAAGGGTATCAGCTGAAGCAGCTGCTGGACGGCCAAAAAGCCCAAGAGGAAGCCAACGATGGCCCCGGCGACGATGGGAAGGAGGAAGAGGACGGCCAGCTTGAACTTCTTGAGGATGTTCGCGATGGCATAAAGGAGTCGCTCGTAGAGCTTCATCATGATGGCCACCGCCGAGCCGGAAACGCCCGGCACGATGACAGCCAAGCCGATGAAGAAGCCAAGGACGGCCGCCTTCAGCCCTTCCTTGCGGTCGCGGTATTTCAAGGACGCCGTCTCGTCGGTTTCCCCTTCGGGGAGGAATTCTTTGTTTTCTTGCACGGCGTTTATATAGCACATAGCCTTCCATCCGGCAAACGCCGGAATGAAACAAAAGACCCAAGACTACCAAAACCACCGCAAAAGCCCGATAAAAATCTTTAATTGGCGAACTTGGAATATTTGAACAGTCACCCTCTTCAATCTTCAACTGCCTTGCTAGAGCAAGGGATTGGGCCTTAGGGAAAACATGCGAAAAGCGCTTCTTCAAAGGAGGGCCATCCAAACGAAGCTTCTCAGGACGTCGATCAGGAAAAAAAGAAAACCGGCGGGCGAGGCCCAACCGGTCATCTTCGGCAAGCAATTAGCTGCGATAGGCCTTCTCTTCCGCTTCCTTGAGTATCCTCTTAACCGGGGCCATGACCTTCTTGAGGGCACCCTCCTTGAGCGGCGAAATGAGCCCGGCCTTCGTCACGAGGTGCTGGAAGGGGTACTTCCCGCCCATCTTCAAGAGCTTCGCGTACTTCTTCCAGGCCTTTTCATGGTTCTTCCGGTCGAGGGCAAGGAATTCGAAGGCGACGACCTGGGCCAACGTATAGTCGATGTAATAGAAAGGCGAGCTGAAGATATGCCCCTGCATGATCCAGCGGAGGCCCTCCCCGAGATAGCCGGCCCCCTCATAGGCCTTGCTCCGATAGGGGGTGTACTTCCTTTCGATTTCCTTCCAAGCCACCCGGCGGTCTTCCTTGCTGGCTTCCGGATGGTCATAGACCCAGTGCTGGAACTCGTCGACGCTCACCCCATAGGGAAGGAAGGAAATGGCCGCGGCGAGGTGCTGGTAACGGTATTTGTCCGGTTCCTTGAAGAAGAGGTCCATGTAGGGCCAGGCAAAGAACTCCATCGACATCGAATCGATCTCGGCCCCGTCCATCGTCGGGCAGCGGTATTCCGGGATCTTGATATTCCGGGCCAGATAGCTTTGGAAAGCGTGGCCGAACTCGTGGGTGAGGACGTCGATGTCTCCCAAGGTGCCGTTGAAGTTTGAGAAGATGATCGGGCATTTCTTGACCGGGAAGTAATTCATGTAGCCGCCGAGAGCCTTACCGGGCTTCGCGTCGAGGAAAAGAAGATGCTTGTCCACCATGAAGCGGAAGAAGGAACCGGTCTCCTCGCCCATCTTGTCGTACATTTCCTGGGCCCGAGCCACTGTCTCCTCGGTCGTTCCCTCCGGAAGGGGGCTTCCTTCGGGGTAATAGACCCCGATGTCTTCGTAGGATAGGGCCTTCAGGCCGAGGGCCTTGGCCTCGTTCCTCGCCATCTTCTCGACAAGGGGAGTCACGATTTCATGGATCTGCTCGCTGTAGCCTTCAACCTCCTTCCGCCCGTAGTCGTAACGGGCCATCAGGAAATAGGAGAGGTCGCTATAGGAAGCGAAGCCGAGGCGATGGGCTTTCTCGTTCCGGATCTTGACGAGTTGGTCATAGATGTCCTCGAGTTCCGGGGCAATCTGGTCGATGGCCTCGATGGCCGCGTCGTGGGCGGCCTTCCGCCGGTTCCTATCGGGGTCGCCATAGAAGGCCCCGATTTGGCCGAGCCCGTATTCATCGCCCTCGAAATGGACGACGGCTTGCGATTTCAAGGCATCGTACTTGCTCGTGAGGTCGTTTTCCTTTTGGGAGAGTTCCACCACTTCCGGCGAAAAACTCTTCACTTGGTATTCGAGCATCGTGAAGTACAAGCTCCCGAATTTCTTTTCGATGTCCGCCCGGAAGGGGGAAGCAAGGACCGCCTCGGCATAAGGAAGGGCCGCGGCTTGCACTTCCGGCATCGCCTTATCGATGACCTCCTGGTTCTTGATGTTTTTCCGATCGCGGGTATCGAGGGTGTACTTGAGGGAGATGGTCGCGAAGTTGTCGCCCACCTTGTCCCCGTACTTCCCGTAGGCCTTGACGGCCTTGATGGCCTCTTCGGGCGTAGATGCAGCCTTGAGGTCCTCGATCATTTCCTTGATCTTTCCGACGATGGCCTCCGTTTTGACAGGATGGACTTTCCACTCCTCGTAGGCCGGTGTTTCTTTGCTCATGGATAGCTCCTTTCGCTCTGCTCCGGATTATAAACCCCTCGGCTATCACTTTTCTTGTGAAGCGCTGGGCACCTTACTAAAATATCGCCCGTATGAGCGAAGAATTGGACCGCCAGATCGAAGCCGTCCTCGATAAGATACGGCCCTTCATGCAGCGCGAGGGCGGAGACATCGTCTACATCGGCGAGAAAGACGGAACCGTCTACGTCGAGATGACCGGAGCCTGCTCTGGCTGCATGTACGCCGACGCGGACATCTCGGCCGGAGTCGAAATCATCCTCATCGAAGAGGTACCGGGAATCGTAAGAGTCCTCAACTCGACGAACGTTCCCCAAGACGTGATGGACCAATACCGCGCCCGAAAGGAAAGAGCCGCGGCTAGCAAAAACCAATGAAAAGAAGGCGATTTGCGGAAGCAATCGCCTTTTTTGTCGTTTCAGGAAAGGAAAAAAGCAGGCCTTGAGCCTGCCTTACAAAGACCCTAATCGCAGTCCTTTTCCTTGAATTCGGCTTCGACCGCTTCCTTCTTAGCTCCGCCTCCCTCCTCGTCGGGGATGAGGTCGGCAGCCGAGAACCAACGGCCGCGAAGGATGATGAGGATCAAGTCGACGATGAGGTTGACGGGGTAAACGAAGAGCCAGACGACCGCCACGACGATGGCGACGGTGTTCTTCTTAAGGGCCGCTTCGACGATCCGCTCGATGCCATAGACGATGTCGACGAGACAAAGGAGGGCCTTGGCCCAGAGCGGCAGCCCCATAAGGGCTTTGCGGATGGGATTCTCTTTCTCCATTGCCTACTTGCAAAGAATGAGGTGGTTGAAGAGGAGGACCCAGATGAGGTCGACCCAGCCGAAGGCAAAGCCGACGACGAGGGCAAGGATGAAGCCCAGGAGGTTACGAAGGCTCGGCTTTTGGAAGAGGGCGGTGACCCGGACGAAGATCTCGGTGATCCAGTTGACCCCCGGGATGAGGAGAAGGATGATTTGGAGGATGCGCGATTGACGGTTAAACCATTTCATAAGATTTTCGTTTTCCTTTCTTGATGACACTATAACCTCTGACCGGGAAGAAAAACAAACTAGAACGAAAGATTTTCCCGGCAATTGGCCAAAACATAGCCCTCGCGGTTGTAGACGTCTTCCCGGTTGTAGGAATACCTTTCGCCGCCGGGCTTGAGCATGATGCCACCGGCTTCCTCGAGGATGAGATTCCCGGCCGCGACGTCCCATTCCTTCGTGCCGCCCGAGAAACGATAGGAAACCTCAGCCTTTCCTTCGGCGATCCGGGCGAACTTGAGGGCCGCGCCCATCGGGTTGATCTCGCTAAAGTGGGAGCGCCTTTCCTCGATGTAGGCCTTTTCCTTTTCATTGAAATGGCTCCGTGAGACAAGGCAGCGGAGGTCGTACCCGACCCGGCTCGAGACGTGGAGGCGAACCGGCGTCTCCCCGTCGAGACGGTAGGCACCGTGCCCTTTGATGGCATAGTAGAAAAGGTTCTGGTTCGGAGCATAGATGATCCCAACCACCGGCTCATGGCGGTGGACGAGAGCAATGAGGACGGCGAATTCCCCGTCCCGGGAGACGAAATCGCTCGTCCCGTCGAGGGGATCGACGACGAAGACCCATTCCTTAGTAAGCCGCGACCTATCGTCGGTGCTTTCCTCGGTGAGGAAGGCTGCCTCGGGAAAAGCCGCGCTTAGCTCCTTCCGTATGAGAGCATCGCTCCCCTTGTCGGCGGCCGTGACCGGGCTTTCGTCATCCTTGATCTCGACGGCGAAATTGGTGGAATAGACGTCCATGATGAGCTTTCCGGCATCGAGGGCGGCTTGCTTCATGTGGGCAAAAGCGTCGAACAAATCCATTTCCTTCTCCTTTCGGGGACGGAAAAGGCCCGGCAAGCGCCGGGCCCTCCGTCAAAGTCTCTACTCGGCCTTGCCGATGCAGCCGAACACTTCGCAGTGCTCGCGGACGGTTTGGGCAATGCCTTTCTTTCCCGGCCCGATGATATGGCGCGGATCGTAGACATCCTTGTCCTTCTCGAGGACCTCGCGGACGACCCGGGTCCAGTATTGCTGGCACTCGGTATTGACGTTGATCTTGCACGTCCCGCGGTCGATGGCCTTGCGGATCTGATCGTCGGGGATGCCGCTTCCGCCGTGGAGGACAAGCGGGATCTTCACAAGGCCGTGGATTTCCTCCATCTCCTTGAAGCCGAGCTTCGGCTCGCCATGGTAGGGTCCGTGGACGGAGCCGAGGGCCGGGGCCAAGCAATCGATGTGGGTCTCGGAGACGAGCTTGACGCATTCGCTCGGGACGGCGTACATGCTTTCGGCGACGACGTCGTCTTCCTGCCCGCCGACCTTGCCGAGTTCGGCCTCGACGCTCACGCCGCGGGGATGGGCGTACTCGACGACCTTCTTGACGAGGGCGATGTTTTCCTCAAGGGGGAACTTGCTCCCGTCGATCATGACCGAGCTATAGCCGGCATCGATGGCCGCCTTGCACCACTCGAAGGAGGGGCCGTGGTCGACGTGGACGGCGACCGGGACGGTGATGTTATTGTCGTGCATGTAGGCGAGGACCATGTCGACGACGACGTGGTGGCCGCCCATGTAGGTGGCCGCGCCTTTGCTCACCCCGAGGATGACCGGGGCCTTGAGTTCTTGGCAGGTGTCGAGGATAGCGCTCACCCATTCGAGGTTGTTGATGTTGAATTGCCCGACCGCGTAGTGCCCGGCTTGGGCCTTGTTGAGCATTTCGGTCATGCTCACGTAGTTGGGAAGGTTGTAGCGATTTTCCATGCTTGTCCTCCTGTATATGAAAATTGATGGAAAAACTCAGTCGTCTTGCCCGACGAGGCGGGCAAGGTCGCCGTCGGTGCCGTATTCGGCTTCCTTCCGGTCCTCGGCAACGTCGTCGTTGTAGCCGCCGTCGATGCTCTGATCGGCATCGGCATCCTCGCTCGAGATGGTCTCGCCCTCGCCGTCCTCTTCCTTGGCCTCCTCGCCTTCTTCGTCGGCGCTATAGAGGTCAGCGGTCGAGATGTGGACCTTGTCGTAGGTATGCCTCTTGCGGAGCCCCCACTTCGCGTCCTTCATGGCGACGAAGCGGCCATCGAGGGTCAAGTCGGTATAAAGGGCGCCGAGCCGGGCCTTTTTCTCGTCTTCGCTCATCTCGAGCTCTTCGGCCACGCGGGCCATGATGTCTCCGAAGGAAAGGTCGGCCCCTTCCTTCTCGAGGACGTCGTAGGCGACGTCAATCATCGATTTGTCGTTTCTCATCGTTTTCTCCTTTGCGATTTTACATCTTTTCCGGGGCTTTTACCCCAAGGATTCTCAGCGCTTCTTCGATAACGGTCGAGCAGGCCCTAAGAAGAGCCAGACGCGAGCAAGTCAGCGTTTCCTTTTCCCGGTCGATGATCCGCGTCGACGCATAGTATTCGTGGACGAGGGAGGCGAGCCGGTAGACGTAGCCGGCCACCTTATGGGGAGCCCGGGCTTCGCCGGCAGCCTCTATCATAGCAGGGAAGGAGGCCAGTTGCTTCAAGATTTCCCCTTCTAGGGGAAGGAGCAGGGTTCCCGGAGTAAGGCGCGGCTTCAAGGGCTCGGCCAAAGTCAGGACGCTATGGCAGCGGGCATAGGCATACTGAGAATAGTAGACCGGGTTCTCCTTGCTCTTGGAAAGGGCGAGGTCGAGGTTGAAGTCGAGATGGGTGTCGCCGCTTCTTTCGACGAAGAAATAGCGGACGGCATCGACGCCGACTTCGGCGACGAGGTCGCGGTGGGCCACCGCCTTCCCCGTCCGCTTGCTCATCTTCACTTCGACGCCGTTTTTATAGACGCGGACGATTTGGTAAAGCCCGAACTCGAGGACGCTTTCCGGGTAGCCCTTCATCATGAGGGCGCTCTTCATCCGGGCGAGATAGCCGTGGTGGTCGGCTCCGAGCATGTCGATGAGGAGGTCGAAACCCCGGCTCAGCTTGTCGTAGTGGTAGGCAATGTCCGGCATGAAGTAGGTATAGGTCCCATCTTTCTTGACGATCGGGCGGTCCTTGTCGTCGAGGAAGGCGCTCGTCTTCAAAAAGAGGGCGCCGTCTTCCTCGTAGGCCAAGCCCTTTTCCTTGAAGAAGGCGATGGCCTTTTCGATCTGGCCCGACTTCCGGATGTCGCTTTCGTAGGTGAAGACATCGAAGCGGACGCCGAAAGAGGCGAGGTCGTCCTTGATCTTGGCGAGCTCCCGGTCGACGCCGTAGCGGGAAAAGAAGGCGAGGTCCTCCTCGGTACCGGCGAGGAGGCTATCGCCCTTCGCGTCCTTGATTTCCTTCGCGATGGCGATGAGGTCTTCGCCATGGTAGTCGTCGTCTCCAAGTTCGAGGGGGTAGCCGAACAGTTCCTTGTAACGGGCGTAAAGGGAAAGGCCGAGGTGCCGGACTTGGTTCCCGCAGTCGTTGACGTAGTACTCGCGGGTAACCTCGTAGCCGGCCTTCTCGAGGAGGGAGGCCGTGGCATCGCCGAGGGCGGCGCCTCGGGTATGGCCGAGATGGAGGTCCCCCGTCGGGTTGGCCGAAACGAACTCGACA
>CASEWT010000022.1 GCA_949291655.1 uncultured Bacillota bacterium | reverse complement strand
TCATCGGGAAGTTCTGCGCGATTGCCAAAGGCGTCCGCTTCATCATGAACGGGGCCAACCACCGGATGAATGGGCTTACTACCTATCCCTTCAATATCCTCGGGAACGGTTGGGAAAAGGTCACCCCGAAGCTTGAGGACCTGCCCTTAAAAGGCGATACCGTCATCGGAAACGACGTCTGGATCGGCGAGAACGTGACCTTCTTGCCCGGCGTCCACGTCGGAGACGGGGCGATCGTCGGGGCCAATTCGGTCGTCGGAAGGGACATCGAGCCCTATGCGATTGCCGTCGGCAATCCCTGCCGCCCCGTCAAGAAGCGCTTCGACGAGAAGACGATCGCAAAGCTTCTGGAACTGAAGTGGTGGGATTGGGACGAAGAAAGGATCTTCTTGAACCTCGAAGCCTTGGCCGAGGGAAGAATCGACGACCTGCAATGAAAGCCTCGGGACCCATAGGGGTCCCTTTTTTGCCTTTGCCCTCCCCTGACGCTCCGGGAAGGCGTTTTCAGAAGGAACCTAGGCCTGCCCGAGGCTCTTGATTGTCATGAAGAGGCCTTTCTTGTCCGCCCGCGGCCATTCAATTCGCCGCGGAAGGGGCCAAGGTCGTCATCGTCGGGCGGAATGTCGAGCGCTTGAGCGAGGTCGCTTCCAATAACGAAAGCATCTCGTTTGTTCGCGGCGACCTCATCGTCCAAATGAGAAACCGGGAGTAGGGGAGGAAATCGGATATCGCATAGGTCTTTGCTCCTCTCGCCTTGCTTGGGGCCCGCGCTTGCGGGCCCTTTTCATTTGTCCTTTCCAAAGCGGGCGGCATGCTCGTTCCGGACTTTCTGGACCACCTTGTTGAACCAGCTGTAGAAGCCCCTATGGAAAGCGAAGGAGTATTGGCCTTGGAGGGATGCGTCTTTCCCGATGGCGGCTAGGTCGTAGGACCCGTTGACCTTCCAGCCTTTGAGAAGGCCGATGCCGATAGCGTCCTTCGGGCAGAGGAAGGAGCAGCGCATGCACATTTCGCATTCCCTTCCGAAGACGATCTTTCCCTCTTTCAGGGCAATGTTCCCCATCGGGCAGCCGTCAATGCATTTTCGGCAAAGGACGCATTTGGAGGAATCGACGGCATAGAAGCGGCTATTGATCTTGGCGCCGAGGCGCTGGATCCGAAAAAGGAAGGAGAGAAAGTGCCATAGGGGGTTGTAAGGGAAGCGCCGAACGGTTCCTTTTTGGAGATCATCGACCAAAATGTCCAGCAAAAGGCCATCGAAATTGAGGATTTCCCTGACGAAATCATCAGGATAGCGGAAGTGGATGTTGTAGGGGTAAAGGAAATGGTATTCGCCAAGGAAGGGACGGCCGCTTCGCTTGATCGACGCGATGAGCGGATAGGAGGAAGCATTGTTCAGGGCAATCGGCTCCCCGCTTTGCTTGAGGATGAGGAAGGATTTGGCTTCCTTGAGGTTCAGCTTCTTGAGGAACTTCGCATAGTGGCCGGGCAGGTTGAAGGCATAGACCGGGTAAGAGAAGACGACGAGGTCGTAGGGCCGGAGGCTCACGGGAAGGGAATCCCCCTTCACTTCGAAAAGAGTCGGAGAATAGAGCCCTTGCTGCTCCAAACGGGCAGCGGCTTCTTTGACCAGATGCCGGGTGTGCCCGGTTCCGGTCCAATAGACAAAGAGAGCCTTCTTCATTGGGCCGAGAGTTCTTCGAGGAGAACGGCAATCCATTCCTCGCCTTCGTGGATGGAGGACGGATAAGAATATTCCTTGGGATAGCCCCAGGCATGGAAGAGGCCCCGGGGACCGACGATCTTCCCTTCCTCGCTTCCCTTGTCCGCGGCTTCCAGGATGGAGAGGGCGGCCTTCTCGGCCGGCATGAAGATCGCCTTCATGAGGGGCGGGGCCATCCGGTAGAAAGCCCGGGGGTAGGCCTTGTTCTTGGGATCGAAGAGATTGGTGTAGGCAACGCCGGGATGGGCGAGGGCGATTTTCAGCCCCTTCCTCCTTTCGACGATGAGGGCTTGCATGAGGAAGCGTTTGCTCAAGGCGTAACGGGCGTTCCGGGAAGCGATCGAGGATAGGTAGGCCCGGAAGGAAGTTGCGTCGGAAACGTCATCGGCCCGATAACGCGGCTTGTACCGGCAAACGAGGCTTAGGGTTTGGACGGCTTCCATTTGGGGGTAAGCGGCGGCAAGCCCCTTCAGGAGCTTCAAAGGGGCGAGGGAGTTGACCCGGAAGGTCCGCTCGATCCCGTCGATGTCCTTGGCGGGCTGGTGGTAGATGCCGGCAATGCTTAAGAAGCAATCGTATGGGGGTTCCTTGGCTAAGAAGGCGAGGACGCTATCGACGGCCTTTTCGTCCAAGGCGTCGTAGGGGAAGGCCTTGGCCTCGACCCCGAATTGCTCCTCGAGCTCCTTGGCGAGGGCTTCCCCGGCCTTAAGGTTCCGCACGAGGAAAAGGAGGCGGCAGCCAAGGGCCCCGAGGAGGCGGGCCGCCCCCTTCCCGATTCCCCCGGTCGCTCCGGTGAGGATGATCCCTCGGCCCTTCAAGCGGGCGAAACGTTCCTTGGCATAGGCTATGTAGCGGCTTTCCTTGTCCATGGCCCCATTCTAGGGCCTTATCCTTCCCTTTCCTCTCTCCCGGTGCGCGACCAAAGAGTGGACTTCGCCTCTTTTCAAAGACCGGGAGAAGAGTAGACTAGCCGGCGATGGAATTCTCCTCCCTCCCCATTCTCCGCGTCTTCAAGCGGAACGGGCCACTTATCAGACTGGCCCTTCCGGTTTTCCTCGAGCTGATCCTTTCGATCGCCATGGGCTACGTGAACCAGTTCCTCCTGGCGGGCATTCCTTTGGCCAGCAACGGGGTCAGCCAATCGAACCAGCTGACGAACATCTTCGTCGTTTCCTTTTCCGTCCTTTCTTCCTCGAGCCTCATTTTGCTCAGCCAGCTTCTCGGGAAGAAAGAGAAGGAAGCCGTCGGGAAGATCTATTCCCTCTCCTTTTTCGTCAACCTCGTCCTCGGATTGCTCGTCGCCGGGCTCCTTGTCGGCTTCTCCTTCTTCGTCTTTCCCCTCATGGGGGTCGACCCGGCCGTCGTTCCTTATGCCCGCCTTTATAGCCTCGTGAGCGCTCCGGGAATGGTCTTTCTTGCCCTCAACAACGTCTTTTCCTCGTTCCTGAGGGCCAACAAAAGGATGGCCTTCCCTACCCTCGTTGCCTTCCTTTCGAACATCGTCAATGCAGCGGTGGCCTCCTTGTTCATCTTTGCCATTCCTGGCTTAGGGGAGCTTGAGAAGCTCATCGGGGTTGCCGTCGCGAGTGATCTCTCGCGTCTATCTAGCCTCCTCGCCTCCTATTTCTTCTTCCGCTTCGGGGTCGACGGCCGCCTTTCGATCAGGTGCCTTTTCCCTTTTCCGAAGGCCCTTTTCCGGAAGCTTTTGGCCATCGGCCTCCCGACGGCCGGAGAAACCCTTTCCTACAACGCCTCGCAGCTCGTTCTCGGGATCATCGTGAACGTCTCGGTCGGCGTCCTCGAGCAGAACCTCAGGACCTACCTACTCACCTTCACTTCCCTTATCTATCTCTTTGCCGCTGGGTGTGGTACCGCGATGCAGGTAAGCGAGGGCCTTCTTCTCGGTGCCGGGAAAAAGGAGGAGGCCGAGCGCCTCGTCCTCGACGTCGGGACGATGGCCCGGACCGTTTCCTTTCTGATGTCGCTTGTCTTCACCGCCCTCGCCTATCCCGTTTTCCTTGCGCTCATGGCCCCGGCCGTCGCTGATCCTAGCGTCAACGTCGGCGGCGTTTCCATCCAAACGGTCGCCCTCATGGCCGTCTATCTCATGCTCATCGACATCGTCCTCGACCAAGGGAGAGCCTCGAACCTCGTCTACGTAAGGGCCCTCGAAACGAGCGGCGACATCTCCTTCCCGGTCCTTTGCTCGATTGTGACATCCTGGCTATTTACGGTCGGGGTAAGCGCCCTCTTTTCCCTTGTCTTCGGGCTTGGCGTTTACGGAGCTTTTGTCGGGGCCACCCTCGACGAGGTCGTCAGGGCGGTGCTTTTTTACGTTCGGTGGAAGCGGGGCGGCTGGAAGGAAAGAAATCTCACTTCCGGCCTTTCCTGAAACGGTTGTTTCGCCGCGTCCGTCTCAATAAGATGGAGGTAGCACGATGAAAGCGAAGGCTCTTTTTCTTCTCTTGGGGACGCTCGCCTTAACCGCTTGCCAATTCGGGCATAGCGGAAGCGAAAACGCTAGCAATTCCCCCTCATCTTCTTCGGAAACGTCGATTTCGGATTCGTCGGGAGACTATTTCCCCTTCGACGTGATCTTCGAGGAAAAGCTCGATCTTGGGGAGGTTTCGTCGATTTCCGTCGATCTGCCCCCTTACGAGCTCGACGAACCCATATCGGTCGCCTTCGAGGACCCTTCGGCCGTCCGTTTCCTCTCTTTTGAGCACAACTGCGTTTCCTTCTATCCCCTGAAGGAAGGAACACTCCTCTTCACGGTTTCGGCGGATGGGGAAACGGTTTCCGATACGCTCGAGGTCGAGGACGTCCCGAGCGGATACTCATTGATCCACGTCGGCGGGACGCCTCATGTCTATGAACCCCTTCCCATCGAATTCAGCGGTCCCGACGGGGAAGCCATCCCGATGAGCAATGCCGAGTTCCGCCTCATCTCGGGAAGCGAGGAGCCAAGCCGCCTGAGCACCGGGGCCTGGTGCTTTGAGACTCCCGGGGTTTATTCCTTCGGCCTTGCCAAGAGCGGCGAAAAGGCCTGTTCGAACATCGTGACCCTGAACGTCGCCCCCTCCTCGGATTGGGTCACCCTTCTTTTCAGCGTCTCCCTTGCCGACGGGACGCCCCTTGAGCTAAGCGAGGCGAAAGTGCCCGTCGGGGCCGAAATCACCTTCGAACTGAGCCACACGGACGGAACCTCGTTCAAAGGGCATTGGGAAATGGAGACGGAATTCCTCGCTGAGGAAAACTTCGAGGAAGTCTCCGACCACGTCTATCGTGCCACCGGGCTCGGGATGGCAGCCTTCCGCCCCGAAGTCTACGCCGAGCCGGGCGGCTTATCTCCCAACTATTACATTTCCCCGGCTTTCGTCGTCGTCTCCGCTTTCTATCCGGGCGAGGAAACCCCTTATTCCCTCGAAGTGCAGGGAAATCTCGACGGGAAGGCGGTCTTCTTCAACGACATGAGCGGCGAATTCGTCGACACGGGAATCGACCTCGTCAGCGAGCTCGCCCATCCGACCGTCGAGCCGACGGCCGAGCTAGCGAGCGTCTCGACGGGGAGCGAGCCGGGAATCCTTTTCCGCTTCGAGAAGGACGGGGCGGCCGACAACGTCTATTCCGTCTATGCCTGCCTCGAGCGCCAAGGGTCCTTCCCGGTCTATTTCTTCTGGGGGAACGCCGCCTCGGATCTTATCTATTTCCATGCCTACGACCCGAACGAAGGGCTTTTCCTCATTTCGGCTGGGGCCAGCGAGGCCTTGGTCGGGGAGGAAGTCGCCCTTTCCTACAGCGTGAATGGCCTCGATAGCGGCTATGCGATCGAGTACGTGGCCGAAGGCCCGGGGTCCTACTCCCTTTCCGAGGGAACCTTCGTCGCCTACAAGGAAGGGACCTTCACCTTGCGGGGCCGCTTTGCCTCAAGCAGCCTCTACGCCTCCTTCGAGGCGGAAATAACCGTCATTTCCGATACCCCGCTCGACCCATACGAGGGCGTCGACAAGGACGAATTCTATTCCGACTACGAACCGGCCGCGGATGCCACCGACGCCTATTACCGTTCCCTCCACGGCCTGATGTCCGGCTCCCTTGAGGTGCCTGGGCCCGAGCCGATCGTCGATAGCCTTGCCCCGACGGAAGACGGGCTTTTCGTCAAGAATTCGGCCGTCGATTATGTCGAGAGGGGAAAAGGCTACGTCGTTTACGACGCCCGGGGGAACGAGCAATTCACCGTCTACGAGGACGGGGCTTACATCACCCTCGAGGAAGTCGCGGCCTACATCCAGGCCTTCGGGAAGGTCCCGGCCAACTATTACGAGGACCGTTACGATTACCCGAGCCCCGAGGTCAGCCCCTGGGGCGAGTACCTGCGCTTGAACGACAGCTATTTCTCCGGCGATACCGACCGCTATCCGTATGAGCCCCTTTTGCCGGACATCTCGGGGGAAGGCGGCCTTACCGATTACTACGAAGTCGACATCGGGACGACCGGTACTTACACCGGGCCTTCCTACCCAGTCCGCATCTACAACGACGGCCATACCATCACCCGCGGCGGGGCGCGGATCGTCTATGCCAAGTACCGCCTCGGGGAGGAGATTGCCGCCTCCGACCGCCACCTCTTCTACACTTACAACCATTACAACGACTTCCAGGAGTACTTGAACTACTTCGAAGGCTGGGGCACGATTTTCGGGAACGTCACCGCCGGCGGGGAAATCGACGAAGTAGCCCCCGGCGGCCCGACGCCTTACGTCGAGGTCGTCCTTCAAGACCTCTACTGACGGCCGCCTTCCTACGGCCGGGAAAGGAGACTGGCCATGCGCTTTCCTTCGTTGGGAGTGATCGCCCTTTTCCTTCTTTCCTCGTGCGGGCCGACGGACGTATCTTCCGATTCGTCTTTCCAATCATCCTCGATTGAAGCCTCCTCGAGCAGCGTTTCCGAAAGTTCCTCTTCCGATGAGGGTCCCCTTTCCTCCTCGACGGACGGAACTTCCTCCTCTTCCATCAGCGCGGAAGATAGTTCCTCGAGCGAGGCCGAGGCCTTAGCGCCCCTTTCGGTCATTGCCCTCGAGATGAAGAGTACCTACGGCGACAGCTTCCTCATCAAGCAGGGCGACTTCGAGATCCTCGTCGATGCCGGCACGACCGTCGACGGCGATACGGTCAGGTCGGCCCTCGATTCCTACGTCGAGGACGGCGTCCTTGAACTCCTCGTCCTTACCCATTTCCATGCCGACCATATCGGAGGGATGACCGACGTCTCCTTCTTCGAGGGTCTTTCGGTAACCTCCATCGTCGACCCAGGGGTCGTCGCCTCGAGCAAGGTGGCCGAAAACTTCCGGGCCATGCGGGACGAGCTCGTCGACGGGGGAAGCAAGTACTATCCGGTTTACGATCTCCTCAACGGTTCCGACCCTGGGAAGAAATGGGAAATCGCGGGGCACGAGGGGATGAGCATCGAGTTCTTCGATACCGGCTTTTCGCGCGCTCCCGGCACCTCCTATGGGGGCGACCAGAACAATTCCTCCTTGGCTTTTGCCCTTGCATATGGGGAAACAAAATGGCTTTTTGCGGGGGATTTGCCCGGTAGCCTCGAGGATGATCTCGTGGCTAGCATCAAGGAGGAAGACCCCGATTACTTCGCCTCTTCTTCTTTCAACGTCCTCAAGGCTTGCCACCATGGTTCCAAGGACTCGAATACCGATGCCCTTCTTTCCTTCGTCGAACCCGACCTCGTCTTCATCATGTCCGGGCTCGAGCGGAGGAACAAGACGAGCCAAGGGATCGTCGACGCCCAGCATCCTTATCTTACGGCCCTCGAGCGCTTCCGCGCCTATACCGAGGAGGTTTACTGGACCTCGATCAACGGCACGACTTCGATGGTCTCCGACGGGAAAGGCGTCGCCCTCGAAATGGCGGGGCGGACCGAGGATTACTACTATGAGGGCGAGGTCGTCGACCGCGAGGCCGAACGCGAGGCGACCGTCTATGAGTCGAAGTATTACCTAGCCATCCAAAGCCTCGCTTAGAGGAGTTCGATGGAAGGGCCGTCGAGATCGAGCTCAGCGAAGGAAAGGCTCCTCGGGGCCGTACTTTGCCCCCGGCGAATTGAATATTTGCCGCGTTTAAGGTCCATCATGGCTTGGTAGACAGTCGTTTCGCTTGTTCCGTCCTCGTTATAGGCTGCGCCCGGCAAGAAGGCGACGGCGTCGAGGATGGCATAGAAGCGGTCGGCGTTTTCTTTTTCGTCGGAAGAAGGGGGAACGTTGAGG
Organism: uncultured Bacillota bacterium; assembly: GCA_949291655.1. GTDB lineage: Bacteria > Bacillota_I > Bacilli_A > RFN20 > CAG-826 > UBA4951. The sequence continues at coordinate 5,052 of CASEWT010000022.1, read as the reverse complement.
TTAAGAAAGGCGGCCTTCACGAAACGGGAGGAGGCGGAATAGTCCCCGGGGAGGCCGATACCGCCCATCCCGACGGAAGTCGGGGCAAGGGAACTCCCGAAGCGGTTAACCGGATAAGAAGAAGAGACGTTGAGGTAGCGGCGGAGGATTTCCTCCATGAAGGGGAAGGGCGGGTTATTGGTCAATACCCCATAGGGATTTTGGTAGAGGCGGACTCCTTCGTCGGTCGCCTCGAGGACGAGGGCCCCGGAACGATCGGCGATGAGGTAGTGGAGCGGGGCGATTCCCATCGAGGGGTCGACGGCCTCGTCGGTGAAGTTCAGCCGTTCGAGGAACGGTCTCGCCTCCTCTAAGGAGGCATAACGGCCCAAAAGGAAGGGAATGAACTCGTAGGGAGTGAGGTTTACTTTTCCTTCGACCGGCTTCCCTTCCCGGGCGTAGCCGGGGAAGTTCAGCCCGGCGACGGCGAGCCCCTTCTCATTCATCGCGTCGAAATAAAGGGGCCGCCCGAAAAGATAAAGCCCGGTCCCGAGCATGGCATGCAAAGGAGAAATCTCTCCTTCGTGATGGGTGGGAATCTTGGCCCCGCGCGGGGTGAAAAGAGGCCGTTCGCCATAGCTGAGGCCGAGGTCGAGGTTGCGCCCGAAGAGGGGATGCTCCCCGAAGCGGAAAAGCCCGGTGCACATGGTATCATTATCGGCGTTTTCCCTTGGAAGGGGCAAGACTTCCGGCCCGAAGAAGGAAAAATGGTTACCCGGCCCATTTTCCTGCCCTAGAGGGCAGGCTTTCTTCCTATAATGTGATGGTGAACGAAAAGCTCCGCCTCATCAACGTCTATGGCCATCCCGCCTTTCTGGCCTTCTCGCTTCTTTCCTGGGGGCTCATCTTCCTTTCCGGAGGCGGTCTTCTTTCGATTTATCTTCTTGGCCTTTTCGGCACCGGTGTCTATGCCTACCTCTTCTACGGCTGCCTCTTTGTCCTTCTTTTCTCGCTCATCCTCTTCATGGCGGTCTTCTCGAAGGTCTTCAACCGCGTATCGACTTTCTTCGGGGTCGAGGGGGATATCGTCGAAGGGACGATCCTGAGCCCGGAAGAGGCCCGGAGGGCCCTTTACGAAGCCGGGCACCGCTATGCCTCGAACAAAGTGCCGTCCATCCCGGTCCTCGTGAGGGTTGGGCGGGATAGCCTCGTCCTTCAGGGGAATGTCCTCTCCCCCTTCGGCGGGGCGAAAAGCTTTGCGCCCGGCGAACGGGTCTATGTTTTCTATTCGCCCCTCAAGCTTTCCAAGGGCGTCGTCATCTACGGCCGCGGGGCCTTCGCCCGCCGCTAGGGAAGGGCGACATAAAGGATAAAAGCCGGGTTTTCGATTTGGTTCGCCGCTTCTTCGTAATAGGCGTCGATGACCGCCCCGAAATCTTTTTCGGTCCCTTCTTCCTTTCCGGCGAGGAGATAGAGGGGGCGGTCCTCCCCCGAGAGATAGGCGGCCGTTTTCGCGATCACTTCCGGCCGGGAACTCCCCCACCAGGACTGGTTGACGAAATAGGGGAAGGAAGTCTCGATATCGCCCATGAGGTAGACGGCCGCGTTGCAGTTGAGGGCGTAGACCTCTCCTTCCTGGGAACGGGCCTCCGCGGGAATGGCGAGGACGGCTTCCTCGATGAGGCGGCTATCGGCGTAGGAAAAGCCCATGACCCCCGAAGTGTAGTAAAGGGAGGTCAGGACGACGGCCCAAAGGAGGGAAAGGGAAGCGGGGACGAGGGCCAATCGGGAGGCCCCTTTCCTAGAGGCGAAGCCTCGGGTGAAGAGGAAATACGTCAGGTATTCGGCAACGAAGGTGATCGATGTCCAGTAATACGTCGTGTAGCGGGCGATGACGAGATAGGCCACGACGGCAACCACGAGGGCGACGAAGGGAAATTCGTAGACGTCGAGGCTAAGTTTTTCGTCCTTGCGGAGAAAGACGTAGGAAACGATGAGGAGGCCGAGGACGATAGCGAGCCCGACGCGGTTGGCGAGGGTCTGGAAGTCGACGGCTCCTTCCTTCAGGTAGGCAAAGCCGCCGGCGTAGACGGCATCGATCATCTCGAAGAAGAAGCTGCTGGAGAAGGCGTAGGCGGTAATGATCCCGACCGGGATGAGGAGGCCGAGGACGGCGATCAGGCCGTTGTAGAGGATGTCGATCCCCCTTTTATGGCGGATGGAATAGACGATGCAATAGATGGCGATGGCTCCGCCCCACATGATGTCGGTCGGCCTCGAATTGAGGGCCAAACCCATCTCAAATCCGAGGAAAAAGGAACCGATGAAGAAGCTTTTGCGGTCGTTTTTGACGATACCCCTCGTATAGAAAAACTGGGAGGCGGCGATGAAGGGCATGAGGAATTCCCCTTCCGAATTGCCTCCGCTCATGAAGGAGAGGAGGAGGGCGTAGACCATGAGGGCAAAGAAGGCTGCTCCCTTCGGAAGGGCAAGGAGTTCCATCGTGGAAACGAGGAAAAAGAGAGTTACGGCGAGATAGATGACCTGAAGGAAAAAGAGGGCGTAACGCCCGCCCATGAGGACGGCCAAGGCATCGACGAGCACGTGGTAGAGGCCCTTGTGGTCGTAGAAGTCGACGTACGGCGTCTTCCCTTGGACGAGGAGGTAGCCTTCGTAGAGGAAGAAATTGCTGTCGACGTTGATTGAGTCGCTATTGACGGCCGGGTAGAGGAAAGAGGTCGAAGTCGAGCAAAGGGTCACGAGGAGGAAGGCGAGAAGGAAAGATATCGCGGCCTTGCCGCAAGCTGGATGGCTCAAGAAAAACCCCTTCACCCGGCTAAGCATCACCGTATTATTGCCGCCCCCGGCTTTGAGGGGAAGGGGCAATCGCCTAGAATGGAGGGGTTCCCCGGCAGGGGCCTCAAACCCCGCTGCTAGAGGGCGAAAATGGAACTCGGAAGCAAACATCTCGATCTGTTCAAGGGGAAGGACGCGGCCTCTCCCCTCGTCTTGGCCAACGGCCAGGGCGGCTCGGCCGCGGGGATCTTTTCCGATGTTTATTCCCGCGTCGACGCCGATTTCCATCTGGCCGTCGTCTCGAACCTCGATTGGAATCGCGAGCTGACCCCCTGGCCGGCCGCCGGCCTCGGCCGCGGCCTTTCCCCGATGAAGGGCGAGGGCCGGACCTACCTTCGCTTCCTTGAAAACGAAGTCCTTCCCAGAGCCGAGAGGGAAATGGGGATTCGGCCTTCCGTCTACTATCTGGCTGGCTATTCCCTGGCCGGGCTTTTCGCCCTCTATGCCGCCTTGGAGGAAAACCTTTTTGCTAAGGCCGCTTCCGTCTCCGGTTCCCTTTGGTACCCCGGCTTTCTCGATTGGGTCCAGGCGGCTCCTAGGCCCTCTTCCCTCTCCTACGTCTATCTTTCTTATGGGAAAAAGGAACCGGAGAGCCGGAATCCCATCCTTCAAACCGTCGGGAGAAGGACCGAGGACATTGCTTCGGCCCTCCGCGACAAAGGCATTGCCGTCGACCTCGAGCTGAACCCAGGGAACCATTTCGAGGATGCCGAGCTTCGCCTCGTCAAAGGCATTGCGCGGCTTCTTTCCTAGAAACGAATCGGCGCTTTCTTCCGTCTTGATGAACGTAGGGCCCATGGATCGCGATTTGCTAGAGCTCAAGAAGGCCCTCAAAGAGGGTCGCAAGGACGACGCCCAGCGCGCGTTTTCGCGTATCTATAGCGAATACCGCCTCCTCGTCCGGAGCGTCCTCTTCCGTTACCTGCCGAGTTCCGCCGACGTCGAAGACCTTTCTCAGGAAGTCTTTGCCGACTTCTACCGGAAGGCCGAAGGCGTCTCGACCTCCCTCAAGGGGTATTTGGCCCGCGCGAGCGCCAACCGGGCCATCGACCTCATAAGGAAAAGGCGGGGCGAGACGGAACTTGTCAAAGACGAGGCCCTTCCCGAAGAGCCCCTCAACCCCCGGGCCATCGCCTTCGAGCGGTGGGCCTCTTCCGTCCTCGGGAACGAGGAATGGAACCTCGTCGCCCTGCACCTCTTGGCCGGCTATTCCTTCGAGGAACTCGCCTTTCTTAAGGGCGAGAGGGCTGCCAAGCTCAAGACGCGTTACTACCGGGCCTTGAAAAAACTCCGGACGGAGGGAAAGAAAAGATGAGAAAAAGCGAAAAGGACTTCCTTCGGGCCTACGATGCGGCCGCAGAAGGAATCGAAGTAGAAAAGAACGAGCGGACTCCTTTCTGGAATCGGAGGCGGATCGGCCTCGCGGCCGGGGCGGCTTCCTTTGTCCTCGTCATGGCCATCGTTCTCCCCATCTCCCTGAGCGGATGGGGGACCGGGAATTCTTCAAGCAGCAATCAAGAAGCCCCCGGGGTCCTCGTCCCGACGACGGCTACCTATCTCAACACTAAGACGGTGGCCAACCGCTCGAAGGTCCAAACGGTCTATGAAAAGAACCTTTCCTTCGTCTCCGACGGGCTGATGATCAAGAAGCTCGATGCCGCCGGGAAGCCTTCCTTGGTTGCCGCCTCGGCCGAAAGCGATTTCGCGGCCGGGACGCCGGGGAGTTACAAAGTCCGCCTCGTCTCGGAAGAGGGCGACGAGGCCAGTTTCGATATCGAGGTGGTCGAAGAAGAGGTGACCGCCATCCGAGTGACTCTCTTCAAAGAAGCCTACTACCAAGGCGAAACCCCCATCCCTGCTGACTTCGCCCTCGCCAAAGAACTTGACGACGGCAGCTCGAGGGCCGCCAAGGAAAGCGAAATCGGGATCGATCTCGCCTCCTATGACCCGGACGAGCCCGGAACCTACGAAATCGGGGTTTACCTCAAGGGAAACCCGGCCTTTAGGAAAAACATCGAAGTCGAAGTTCTCCCGCTTGAGGAAATCGACCTCTCGGGAACCTACGCCTGGGCCGACGATAGCCTTGATATCGGCTCGCCCCTCGTTCGGGTCTTCACCATCGACGGGCCGGCCCATCGCCTCATTAGCCAATATAGCGAGATATGGTCGACCTTCAGCTTTGTCTACGTCTTCGAGGACGGGAAGGTGACCATCGAC
>CASEWT010000021.1 GCA_949291655.1 uncultured Bacillota bacterium | reverse complement strand
TTCGATAAAATAGCTATACTCATAGCGCTTCCTCTATATTTTAAAGGAAAAACTTCTGCAACTAATAACAATCCTATTGGCCCTAATGACATTGAAAAAGCCTTTAATGGAAGAAGGGTGCAAAGCAATGTCTGCCTCGTCGATGAAAAGGGCGCTTTGTCTCGGCATTGAGAGGAGAATTGAGAGAAGAAAGCTTTGACTTTGCATTCCAAGAGAAATCATTTGGTAAGGCAATTTCCCCTTAAAGTCCCCGTCTTCTAGAACGACGTTGTACTGCTGAGAAACGAGCCCGTTCGGCAAAGCGACGTTGTCTTTGACAATTGAGTAAACCGGAAAGTCGGAATACTCCTTAAGCATTTTCTTAACCTCTTCGGAGTGGCTGACCATTAAGTCAAAGGAATTCGTGTTGTTAAAAATGTTGGAAGTAACGCAAGCTCCGCGGTTAATCAAAGCGGCATTTACATGGGTGAATGACTTGACGTAGTTGAAAACGGTCTGAATGGTTGAATCAACGATTTCTGAGGAAGCGAGAATCCGAAGAAAAGGAATAATGCGAGACGTTGTTTTGCTGTTGATATCATAGGATGACCCATTCAAAGAATATTGGCCTTCGTTGTTCTCAAAATAGGTTGCCCCATCGATTTTCAAAAATTCCCTAGAAACATAATTGTCGCGGCTTGTTTCTAGAAAATAGTCATATTTATTACCGGAAATGTCGAAGAACAATTCAACGCTTCCTCTAATAAGAGAACTATCCGTTCTTCCGTCGGAATGATATTTCTCGAAGAGGAAATTGTTAACAACGAAAGGAGAAACGGCCTCGGGCGGCACGCTCATCATAGAAATAAAATGTGCAATTGCTCCAAAAATGGAACTTTTCCCGCTGCCATTATGGCCATAGATAGCTATCGGGTTTACAACAGGGCCATCAACGTTTTCTTCGGCATAGCGGTAATTTGCCTTAGTCAAATCCAGTTCACAGTAGTCAATCGAATTGACATTGCGGATGGCAATTCTTTCCAACATAAGTTTTCCTCGCTTTACTGTATTTTTTATACACTTCATTATAAATCTCGAATGTCGCATTGCAATTGAATGACTCCTTCCGTTTCAATTCCTAATAGTCTGCCGGAGTCCCGCCGTGCCCTCGAATGCGTTATCAAATTTCATTATTGAGCCGCCAAAAGCAATCATTGGTTAAAAAACCCGGTCCGCATTTAGCGGATCCGGGATCTACCAAGAGAAGTTATTCGACGTTTCAGACCGCCTTGCTTACCACGATTCGCCCCATAGCGAAATTGCAGCCCTGCCCGTCGAACTCTATTTTGTCATCCATCTCGACAAGAAGGCGGTCGGACCCATCGGCATCGAGGTAGGCGACGATCGGCTCGGCCGAGAAGTCAGGGGTATAGGGTGGAATGTCGGGAAGGGTTTTGTTCGCGACATCCTCGGCGGTCACCGTATGGCTGTAGCTATAGGTATCAGTCGGGGTCGAGGTCGAGAAGCCGTCCTCGTCAATGCTGTAGGCGATGGTCGATATAGAGAAGCCAAAGGTCTCCCCGACCGCGGACGAGGCAAGGTTGTTCAAGTTGGTAACGTGGGAAAAAAGTTCGACTTTCACCTCGCCGGCGAGGCCCTCGATTGCAGGGGTCCGCATATAGCCTTCGGAATCGATGAGGTTGAGATAGTTGCTCCCGAATTTCGAGTTGACGGTCGAATATCCTTCCTCGAAGAAGGCGAGTTCATTGCCCTCGTAGCCGGCGAAGGACTTTTCGAAGATGGTCTCCCATTCCCTCGAGTCTTCGGAGGAAGAGCTAATCGTAGGCGCGTCAGAGGAAGAGCTATTGGAAGAGGCCTCCAGCGAAGAAGAGGAACTTTCGGGCGAGGTCGGAAGCGAAGAAGAATCTTCCGTTTCGAGTGAGGAAGAAGTCGAGGAAAAAGAGGGTGAGGAGCACGAGGCCAATAAGGCCGCGGCCAAGAACAATGGATAGGTAATTTTCTTCATGAGCCAACTATACCGAGGGCCAAATCAAAATGCGACGGGCGGCCGCAAGAAAGCGGTCTTATTTGCATATTCATAGGGGTTTTGATGAGGGAATGAAAGGCAAAATCCTCGTAAAACCCTTATTTCTTGTCTAAAACAAAGATGAGAGTTTAGAAAATGGCAGCCGTTCGGCTATGGTTTTGGCAATCTCGACGATCGTCGCCCCGGTGATCGGCTTCGACGAGCCATTGAAGGTTTCCCATTTCTTCTGGCAGACCCCTTCCTCGTAGTTCCTCGCCGTCCCTTGCCCGCGGCCGCCGGCAGCCCCTCGTTTTCCTCACCGCATCGGATATCATATTGGCTAGGGATGAAACGTCCGTCGGTGAGCGATGCCGCAAAGGAGTGGCAAGGGGGAAAGCATGAAAAGGAAACCGCTTCCTAGCGAACTGGAATTGGCCAAACGCCGTTTGGCCTTCAAGGCGGCCGTCGAGGGGATGGTGCTCCTGAAAAACGATTCCTCTTGCCTTCCACTAACGGAAAGGCGGGTCGCCCTTTAAGGGGCCGGGGCGGCCCATTCGACCAAAGGGGGAACCGGGTCGGGCGAAGTCAACAACCGCGACTCGGTAAACGTCTTGCAGGGCCTCCGGAACCACGGTTTCGAGATAACCACCCCGCGATACCTGAGCGACTATGAGAAAACGGCCAGGGAGGCCAGGAAGCGCTTCAAGGGCAAGCTCAGGAAGGCCATGAAGGGGATTTCCTGGCTGAACGAGCACGATTGCTTTTGGGCTCTCGACCCGGTGAAGGAACCCTTCCCCGATGGGCGGAAGATCGACGAGGAGGATTTCCGGGAATCCGGGTGTTCCACCGCCATTTACGTCCTGACCCGGCAAGCCGGGGAAGGGCGGGATCGTCGTGACGCCCCCGGCGACTTCCGGCTGAGCGAGAACGAGATCGCCAACATCACCTTCGTCGCGCACCACTATAGGAAAAGCATCCTGGTGATCAACGCCGGCTCTTCTTGCGACCTCTCCCGCTCACCGACCTGCCCTTGAAGGACATCGTCTTCTTCGGACAACCCGGGGAGGAAGGCGGGAACGCCTTGGCCGCCCTTCTGGCCGGGGAATGCTATTTTTCCGGCAAATTGACGGCCACTTGGTACAAAAAGCCGAGGACCATCCCCTCTCCAAGCGCTTCTCCCACCTTTCCGGGCAGACCGATTACGAGGAATATGCCGAGGACATCTACGTCGGGTACCGATATTGCGACGCCTTTGGCCAAGAGCCCCTTTATCCTTTCGGATATGGGCTCTCCTACACTTCCTTCGCCATCAAGGGGAGGATGGAAGTCGAGAAGACGACGGTTTCCTTGGAAGTGGAAGTCGATAACGTCGGGAAGCGCATGGGAGCGGAGGTCGTGGAGGCCTACGTCGGCTTCCCGGATGGAAGGCTTCCACGCGAAAAGAAGGCCCTGGTCGGTTTCGCCCGGACCGGAGAGCTGGAAAGCTGGCAATCCGAGACCGTTGCCATCTCCTTTGACTTGACGGATTTCGCCTACTACGACGAAGCCGAGGCCGCCTATTTCCTCGACGAAGGGAATTATCCGGTCTATGTAAGCGACAACGGCCGCGACCTCATCCCGGTCGGGCAGCTGATATTGGAAGGGCGCGCCAAAACCGAACAAGCGGTCAACATCGCCCCGCTCAAGGACGGCTTTCCGGAAATCGAGGCCCCACGGAGTAAATCCGCCCCCTCTCCGCCAAAGGATTCCGCATCAATGCAAAAGACATCCCGACCCTTACCCACGAATACGGTAAGCCGACCCCAATCCAGGGTCCGGCGGCCAGGATGGACATCGGGGAACTCTCGGCCTTCGTCCATGGCTACGAGGCCTATGACGACGAGGAGGAGCCCTATGTCGCCCCGGGTGCGCCGGCAAGAGCAATCCCTTCCCCTCGTTGAAGTATGGCCTTCCGGTCCTCGCGATGGCCGATGGCCCGGCCGGCCTTCGGCTGGTTCCTTTCTTTCACGGTGACGGGAAGTCCAAGGCCGAGGCGGTCCCCTGCTCAGAAAAACTCACCTTGGCCAGCCGCTACTTCGCCATCAGGGAAATCTTCCGCCGCATTTCCTTCAAACCGCGGGTTTACCGCTTCGCCACCGCCTTCCCGGTCGGCATCGTCCTGGCCCAGAGCTTCGGCGTGGGTCTCCTCGAGGAAATCGGGAAAGGAGTAAGTAGGGAGATGGATGCTTTCGGCGTCGATATATGGCTGGCCCCGGGACTCAACATAATGCGCCACCCGCTCTGCGGACGGAATTTCGAGTACTTTTCCGAGGACCCCGTCCTCACTGGGAAACTGGCGGCCGCCATCTCCCGCGGCGTCGGGAGCAACCCCCGCCACACCGTCACCTTCAAGCACTTTTGCTGCAACAACCAGGAAGACAACCGCTTGAAATCCGATTCCCGCGTCCACGAAAGGGCCCTCCGGGAAATCTACCTGAGGGGTTTCCGAATCGCCATTAGGGAAGGCGAGGGGGCGGCGGTCATGACCAGTTACAACAAGGTTAACGGGATCTACGCCAATTCCTCCGTTGACCTCGTGACGACCGTCTTGCGCGAGGAATGGGGGTTCGACGGAATCGTGATGACCGACTGGGGAAGCGTCGCCGCCGGGCAAGCCATTCCCCATGAGGCCATTGCCGCCGGGACCGACATCATCATGCCGGGGAACGGGGCGATGGAAAAGGAATTGGCGGAGGCCGTCGAAAACGGCCTTCTCGAAGAAAGGAAAATCCGGGAATCGGCCTCTAGGCTCGGGCGGTTTTGCCTAGAAAGGAAAGGTGGGCCCGGCCGCTAAAAGGGGATCTCAATCCCCGTCTCGCTCCCTTTTCCCGGTCTGGAAGTCATAGACCATGAGGTTCTTGCCGATGTCCGTCGAGATGTGGAGCTCCCGCCGCATCGCTTCGTGGACGCGGAGGAAAGAGGAAACGTCATCGACCTCCCCGAGGGATCCCTTGGCCTTTAGGAAATGGTAGCAAATGGTATTGAGGACGATTTCGTCGGTCACAACCGAGACGAAGACGTGGTTGCGGCTGTAGATCGAAATGGTGTCGTCCCCCCGGTATTCCCCGATGAGGGACGCTTCCCCGTCGGCCACGAAGGAATCCCTCCGGTAGGGAAAAAGCGAATCGGCGTCCTTGAGGGCGTAGGAATGGATCACGGCCCCGGGGAGGCTAAGGCGGCCGAAGGAGAAGGCATAGACCTTCACCCCGCGGGACATCGCGGATGAGAGCTCATCCCGAAGCGTCTCGAGTTCCTCTGGCCAGATCGAAAGGGAGATTTCCCTTTTCGCCCCGTTGATCAGTTCACGGGCTTTTTCGAGGAAACGCCCGTAGCCGACGAGGTTGTAGGCGAAGTCGCGGTTCGAACCCGACCCCGAAAAGCGCGATAGCGCTTCCTCGGCCCGGCGGAGGCGGCCTTCGCCTTCCCGCTTCAATCCCCTGATAAGGTCGGACCAGGGAAGGGCCTCGTAAAAGGAGGAGTCGCCTTTGATCGGAAGGACGTAGCCCTTGGAAGAAAGCCGTTCGATGACCCCGTAGACCAGCGAACGCGAGACACCTGAGGCCTTGGCGATCTCATAGCCGTTCATGGTGCCGTTTTCGACCAACGACAAATAGACCTTGGCCTCGTTGATCGAGAAGCCGAGATCGGTGAGAAAAGAGAAGTCGCCGTTCATCGGGGATAGTATTGCCGAGACAGGGCCTTTCTTCAACGGCCGTGCCGGGTTTTCACTCCGGCATTGCCCAGTCCCTTCCCGATGAAGGGCACCTCCTTGAAGGACTCGAAATCGCTTCTGACGATGTAATCGATGTAATTGCCGACCATGAGGGCATAGGCGTAATAGCCCATGGCGTTCGGGTGGTAACCCATCGCGAACTTCTCCCTGGCTTCCCCGTCATAGAGGATGCCGTGAGTCGCCATGTCGAGGACGTAGGTGTGGGAAAACTTGGAAGCGGCCTTTTTGAGTTCCTCAGTCATGTAAACGGCCAGGGCATCCTTTTCCGGGCTTGTGCCGTCTTTCATCAAGCCGACGAGGAAGATGCGGCTATCCGGTTCGAGGCTTTTGCACTTGGAAATGATCCGACCCAGCCACCCGAAGAAGGTATCGGGGTTCCTTTCCGGGTTCGAGGGGTCGATATCGAGGGCGGAGCCCGGCTCTTGGTGGAAGACGAAGACGTCGTTGTTCCCGAGTTCGATCACATAGGCCTGCCGCCTTTTCCAATATCCGTGGGCATCGGCCCAGCCGGTCATGAATTCCTTCGCGGTCATCCCACCGCGCGAATAGTTTTGCCAATCGGCCCCGGTGATCCGCCCGAGGATGCTCGGCCAGGAATACTCGTACATGTCATGGTAAACGACTTTTCCGCCCTGGTCGGTCGACTCGAATTCCCCCGAGGAAAGCGAATCCCCGATGACCCCGACTTCATGGAAGATCGATAGGAAGCCGCAGTCGGGCTTGATTTCGTCAAGGGGTTTCTCTCCCTCGGCGACGATGAAACCTTTCATGTTCATTGTTCGATTACCTTCTTTTTGTCCCATTCGAGGCCGGTGACCTTGCTGAGGTCGAGGCCGCGCGTTTCCCCGATGCAAAGATAGACGACGACGATGGCCCCGACCAGGCCGGGGACGGTTATGGCGAGGTTATACCAACCCTGGACCTCGACCGGAATCACCGGGAAGACGAACATCCCGACGATGGAGAGAAGGCCTCCGACGATGCCGTTGAGCAAGGTGTTGATCGTCGTCACCGAGCTCCGGAGGTTGGTCGGGGCGCTCTCGGAGAACATGATGCCCCCAATCGTATCGCCGGCTCCCCAGTAAGAACCCTGGAAAGTGCCGATGGCGAATCCCATGACATAGGGAATCCAGACCCGGACGCCCTCGTTGGCCTTGTAGCCGACGAGGCAGAGGATGAAGCATAGGTAGGCAACAAGGGCCGACACGGACATCGAGAGGATGGTGGCCCGCCGCCCGAAACGGTCGGATAGGAAGCCGGCGGCGAAGGTCGCCACCGCATTCCCCACCGGATAAAGGTAGAGGGCTAATGTTATGTCGGCCTCGGACATGTGGTAACTCTCGGCCATGACGGTGTTGTAAGTCCCGGTGGCGACCGAGGCCACGTAGAAGAAGGAACAGGCGATGATGAGCCAGCGCAGCTGATGGTGCTTGAAGGAAAATTTGACGGCCTTGACAATCCCGCCCTGGGCGTTGCGCTCCTTCTCCTCCTTGCTGGCCTTCTCCCTTTCTTCGAGGGGGGTCTTCAAATAGGCGATGCGCTTTTCGAGGAAGGTATGGGTTTCCTTGGCGAAGAAGAAGGAGAGGAAGGCAGTCACGAAGCCGATGATGGCCGGCACCAGATAGACGTAGTGCCACCGCTCCGAGGCGTTTTGCATGAGGGTATCGCGGAGAAGGGGGATGAGGAGAGTGCCGAGGATGGCAATCGACTTGACGATGGCGTAATTCCGGGCCCGCGTTTTCTCGTTGGAGCATTCCAAGATGTAGACGCACTGCATGTCGTGGCTCACCATGAATCCCATTAACGTCGAGCCGATCATGTAGCTCACGACGTCCCGGGACAGGAAGATGATGAACATGCCAAGGGCCATCGAGAAGGTGTTGAGGATGAGGAACGGCTTCCGGCCGAAGCGATCGGCGAGTGGCCGGTAGAGGACCATGAGGAGGGATATCGGGTAAGTGATGAAGCCGAGGGCGGTCGATAGCGATTGGGCTTCCCCATAGCTTCCCAGCCCAAGACCCTCGAGGTAGATTTCGTTGAGGATGTTGCTTTGGAACTGGATCCCGATCGTCGAGGCGATTTCATCGGTGATGTAGACGATGGCCAGGATCATGAAGAGATAGAAGATATATGCCTTGCTTTCCTTCCAAAGGGCCTGGCGCTCCCGGCGGGGCAATTCTTTCGCCTCGGAAGCGAGTTGCCTCTCGAGCCGCCTTCTTTTCCTTTCCGCGGCCTTTTCTTCTTTGCTTTCCTTTACCGGCATCTACAGTACCTCCTTCAAACGCGGCAAATAGTCGTAATGGTTATTACTACTATGACACTTCCAGTTGGGATTGCAAGGCAAAAAAGAGATGGGGCGATGAACTGCCTTAGGCCGTTCGCCCTTGGCACATTCATTGAAATGGGCGCTTCATCATTGGCACGGCCCTTTGCGCCATTACTTTGATTTTCGTTGCCCTGCCCGTTGTTGTCGCTTCGGTAATGCTGTTCTTCGCCAGTTTGATAGGCACGTTCGAAAGCGATGAACGTGGCGCCAACGCCGCAAGCCTCATCGTCACAACCATCGCGATTGCGAAGGCAATCGTCCTTTTGGCAATGCTCGTTTTCTAACCGGAAATCAAAATCCCAGTCCTTAGGCACGCTTGGGATTCCAAAAAGTTTCGCGTGCTCCTTCCGATGTATCGGGCGTGATAGGCCGTGATGCCGACATGATACTTATTTTGCTCATTACACGCTCTCGCAATGGCAACCCTTACAAAATATAGCTATGACAAGGCGCTTGTTAAAAAATCGATTTTAGGGAACATGGAATCCGAACGCTTTCTATTTGAGCCAAACTATTACGCGTTTTTCACATGAAAAAAGATGGTTTTTGATGATTTTTAGGGTTTCGGTTTTCCGCTATCGCAACGGCGTGATTTCAAAAAGCGGCCATCTAAGCCTAAAAACAAAAAAAGCCTGCACACCCATGGTCTTCGACTAAGTTTGTGGCAGACATGTCGTACTTTTATGGTGCCCCGCCGCAGAGTCGAACTACGAATTGATCCTTACCATGGATCCGTTATACCGCTTAACTAGCGGGGCATTGCCTTGCGGCGATAAAAATCATAATTAAGAAGGGGCGGCCGTTCAAGAGTAATCTTCGCGTAAGCTGATGATCCACGGAAAATCGCCGCAAAAAGGGCCTCTTTTCCCGGCTTTATTTGTCATAACGCGTCGAAGATCGCTCATTTAAGCGGGGAAAGGCGATGTAAGTCTCGCTCACCTGCTCGGGATGGCGCATCTGCTCGACGATGGCCCGCCCGGCCGATAGGCCGAGGGAATGGACGTCGATCGAGACGCTCGAGAGCTTCGGCTTGGTGTAGAGGGCCAACGGGTAATCGTCGAAGGTAATGATCGAGACTTCGCTCGGGACCTTCTTCTTGGCATCCTGGAGAGCCCGTAGCGCCCCGAGGGCCAGGAAGTTGTTGGCCGCCACCACCGCGTCGATCTCGAAAGAAGATAGAGCGGTCCTCACCGCCTTCTCGGCCTGAATGGCCACCGGCTCGAGAGAAAGGACCCTCCTCTCTTCCAGCTCGATGTCCTTTTTGGCCAAGGCCCGCTTCACCCCGTGGAGGCGCGAAAGGGAAATGTTGTCGGCTTCCTCGCCCCCGACGAAGAGGAAATGCGTGCGGCCGTGGGAAAGGAGGCAATTGGCCGCCACTTCCCCGCACACCTCGTTGTTGTTGTCGATCCATGACAATGAGCACTTCTCCTTCGGCTCCCCGATGAGGAGGGTCGGGATGGCGAATTCATGGACGATGTCGAGGAGGGACGGGGTGATCTCGATGCCGTGGACGACGAGGCCGTCCATCTCCTTCTGGGAGGCCATCTTCCTTAAAGGCGCGAGGTCGCCCCGCTCGACCTGGAGGAAATAGACCCGGTACTTGTAGCGGGCCAGGCTATGCTCGATCCCCGAGAGGATGGCGAACTTGTGGGGATCCTCGAAGAGGGTCTCGTAGGAGGTTAGGAAAACGACCGACCCCGTCTTCCCGGTCGCGAGGCTTTTGGCCTTCCTATCGGGGACGAAGCGGAGCTTCTTCATGGCCCGCTCGACTTTTTCCCGGACCTCGGGAGAGACGCTCGGGAAGGAATTGACGACCCGGGAGACGGAGGCCGTCGAGACCCCGGCTTCCTTCGCAACGTCCTTGATGGTGATCGACATGGCCTTATTCTACCCTTTCGATGAGAAGATAGCCCTTGGGGGCAAGCTTTCCCGCCTCGTAGCCTTTCGAAAGGAGGATCTTTCCGGGTAGAGGCTCGAGGGCCCGGCTTTCTTCCGAAGCGTTCAAATAGACGCCCACCGCCTCTTCTTCTCCCTTCCGGAGATAGGCGAAAAGCCCGCCCCTTTCGCTATGGAGGGCATGGAAGGAACTCCCGCGAAGGGAAGGGTGTTCCTTCCGGAGGGCCGAAAGAGCGGCCAAAAGAGCCACGAAAGGACATTCCCCGTCCCATTCCATCGGCCGGCGGTACTCCTCTTCCCGGAGGCCGAGGAAGCCGCGCTCATCTCCGTAAAGGAGATTGATCGGCCCTGGATAGGTGAATTGGAGAACGAAGGCGAGGGCCATCCTTTCCTTGTCCCCGCCCATGAGGGTGAGGAAACGTGGGACGTCGTGGGTCGAAAGGAGGGAGAGCATCCCCCCGTGGTAGGCAGAAGGAATCCGGTTGAAAAGATAGGCCGTCCTTTCGAGGAGCTCGTCGCTTCTTCCCCCGGGGGAGAGGTAGGCAAGGACAGCCCGCCGGAAGTCATAGTCCATCGCCCCGTCGAAGCCTTCCTCAAGAAGCATCGGGCGGGGGTTTTGCCACGTTTCGGCCAAAAGGCAGGCCTCGGGGTTCACTTCCTTGAGGGCCGCGGAGAAAAAGCGCCAGAAGGACGGCGAGCATTCATCGGCCGTATCCATCCGGAAGCCGTCGACCTTAAATTCGCCGACCCACTTGCGGAGGACCTTCAGGAAATAGGCGCGGACCGCGGGGCAATCGAGGTCGAGCTTCGGCATGTGGGCCTCGTAGCCGAAGGTCGCATAGGAGGGGCGTTCCCCCTTCTTCGCTGGGTAGGAGACCGGGAAGGAAAGGGAATAGAACCAATCCCGATACGGGGAGGCCTCTTGCCTTTCCAAGACGTCTTGGAAGGCGAAGAAGGAAGGGCCGCAGTGGTTAAAGACCCCGTCGATGATTAGATGCATCCCCCGCTTATGAACCTTCTCGACAAGGCGGGCGAAGTCTTCCTCGCTTCCGAGGGAGGGGTCGATTTGGAGGTAATCCTCGGTGTCGTAACGGTGATAGCTCATCGCCTTGAAGATCGGGTTCAAATAGATGGCGTTGCAGCCGAGGGAAGAGATGTAATCGAGGCTTTCCTCGATGGCCTTGAGGCTACCGCCATGGTGGGCGTTCCGCGTAAGGCAGGGGGCAACGCCCGGGGCGAGGAAACTATCGGGGAAGACGTTATAGAAGACAGCTTCCGAAAGCCACTTCGGCCCTTCATGACCGAATGAGCGGAAGCGGTAAGGGAACTTGAATAGGTCGTTCCGTTCCTCGGAAAGGTCGGGGTGGAAGCCTTCCCCGTAGTAATAAAGGCGCCTTCCCTCGACGTCGATGAGCTCGAAGGCGTAGACGAGGCGGACAAGGGGCGTTACGACCTCAACCTCGAAGTAATCGTAGAGGGGCGTCGCAAAGGTCTTTTCCATCGCGAGGCGCTCCATCTTCACGACCGGGGCCGGGTAGGCCGTATCGCCATAGAGGAAGAAAACGTCTTGAAGGTCGCCCGAGCGGGCGCGGAGGCGGAAAGCAAAACGCCCGGGGCGGGGGCTATAGGCCATTTCCGAAAGGGAACGGTGAAGGATAGCGCTTAAGTCCATGTCTTACTCCTTGACCCCGCCGGCGGAAAGCCCGCTTACCATGTGGCGCTGGGCCAGCATGAAGACGACGAGGATCGGCGCGCTGACGAGGAGGGATGCCGCGAAGAAGACGGGCCAGCTCCCGGTCGATTCCTGAGCTTGGAGGCCGTAAAGGCCGCTAGCCAAGGTGTAGAAGTCGGGGTCGGATATGAAAGTCGTCGCGAAGATGTACTCGTTCCAGACGTAGATGAGGACCATGACGCCGGTGACGGCGAGGGCCGGCCGGGCCAAGGGAAGGAGAATCCGCATGATGACCTGGAAGGTCGAGCAGCCGTCCATCCGGGCCGCTTCCTCGATTTCGTAGGGAATGGTGTCGAAGTAGCCTTTGAGGTTGTAGAGGCCGAAGATGGCCATCGTCCCGACATAGACCAAAAGGAGGCCGTAGATGCTATTGGAAAGGCGGAGCTCCCGGATGAGGGTATAGACCGAATAAAGGGAGAGGACGCTCGGGAAGGCGTTAAGGACAATGAGGAAGCGGATGGCCGCGCCCTTGAGGCGGAAACGAAAGCGCGAGAAGGCGTAGGCCGCCGGGATCGAGATGGTCAAAACGAGGACGACCGTCGAAACGGCGAGGAGGAGGGTGTTCCCGAACCACGTCAGGATGTCGTAGTCGGTAAAAAGGGAAACGTAATTGCCAATCGTCCATTTCTCCGGGAAAAGGGAGAGGGAGGAAGAAAGGAGGGAATTGCTCTCCCCGAAGCTGATCCCAAGGGCATAGATGATCGGGAGCAAGGTCAAAAAGCAAAGGGCGATGAAGAAAATCTGAAGGCCGCTCGCCTTGGCGATGTCTTTGGCTTTCTTGATGCTCTTTCGGCGGGCGATTTCCGCCTTAACGGGCGCCTTTTGCGGCATGTTTTCCTCCTTTCTTCCGGAAGGACGGGTCGAAGAGGACGGTCGAGAGGACGACGAGGACGAAGATGATGGTCGCGACCGCCCCGCTATAGCCGTAGTTCCCGGTGATGAAGGCTTGCTGGTAGGCGTAGACGATGACCGTCTCGATGTGGGCCCCGGTCCCGACCGGGGAAATGGTCATGAGGTTGACGATGTCGAACTGCTTGAAGGTCGTGAAGAGGGTGATGAGGACGGCCGGGGCGACGATCGGGACGATCGAGGGAATGGAGACGAAGACGTGCTTCTCGAAGGCATTGCAGCCGTCGAGGGCGGCGCTTTCGAAGAGTTCCTTGTTCACGCTTTGGAGGGCCCCGTCGATGATCATGATCATGAAGGGAAGGGCCAGCCAAAGATTCACGATGGTGCACGAAACGAAGGCCATCACGTCGTTGGAGAGGAAGTCGGCCTCGACCCCGAGGAGGGCGAGGATCTTGCTGAGGTAGCCGAACTGGCCGTTGAACATCCCGTTCTTCCATAGGAGGATGCTCACGTAGCCCGGCATTGCCCAAGGGATCATAAGAAGAGCCTTGTAGATCTTCCGCCCCTTGAGTCGGGGGGAGTTCAGGAGGACGGCCAGGACATAGGCAATGACCAACTGGAGGATCATGTTGACGGCCGTCCAAAGGATGGTAATCCCAAGGCTTCGGAGGAAGCTCGCGCTTCCAAGCGAGAAGGCATCGACGTAGTTCTCGATCCCGATGAGGGTGTAGTCGTAGTAGTTGTAGATCCCCATGTTCGTGAAGGAGAGGTAAACGGTG
>CASEWT010000020.1 GCA_949291655.1 uncultured Bacillota bacterium | reverse complement strand
CGATACTTTTGGGGCGCTCGCGGCAGCAAAAACCTTTGGACTGCCCTGCGCGCGTGCTATAATGCACGGACGGAAGAGTATGATAACCATCGACATCCTGGGGCTCGACCAGTACGTGGCGGGCCATTACAGCCGCGAACACGAGAAGAACCTCGCCTCCCTTTTCGAGGTGAGCGAGGACGAAATCGCCTTCTATTCGCCGAACAGCACGCTCTTCCATGACGGGGTCGAGCAGATTTCCTGGAATTGCCTCATTCTCGTGCACGCCGACGCGAAGTACGAAGCGGTGGAGGACAAGGTTGCCGAATACCTCCTCCGGACGATGACCGATTTCTCGGTCAACGTCGATCTTCGCTTCGAGTATTTCCACGGGCACGAGTACCGTCGGCACAATCCGGATTATCCGCGCTTCCTCAAGGCCGAGAACATCAAGGAAGCCGAGATGGCTGCCGACGAGGCGGCCGCGGAAGCCTTCGATGCCCCCTTGCCCTCGGAAGGGATTCCGGGCGAGGAAGGCGGCATCTATCTCGGCAACGCCTTCGAGGGCAAGATGGATGCCCTCGAGGAAAAGGCTGCCGCCGATCTGGCGGCGTATATAACCATGGAAGAGACCGAACTTCAAATCTCCCTCGCGGAGGAAATCCTCAAGGACATAACCGTCGAGGACGTTCCGTTCAACGAGGCGCTCAGGAAGAAATTCCAGCCGCGGGAAAACGAGCCGCTCAGGAAATACCGCTCCTTCGTCGCCGGCCTTGTCGGCTGCGAGCTGCGCCACCATTTGCTTTTCGCGGCCCTTCTCAAGAATGTCGAAGGGCTCGACGAAGCCGAGAAGCGGTTGGTCGCCCTCGGCCTGGCCGACGTCTATTACTACAAGCGCGTCGGCTACGATGAGATGGTCTCTTGCGTTAAGTCGCGCCTTGGCGAGGAGAAATTCGTCCTCGTGGAGCCGCTCTTCCAGAAGGCCCTTTCCGACGTCCACGACTTCATGCCGGAAGATGCCGGGCAGAGCTGGACCGACCAATATCTCTCCCTTCGCTACAACTGCCCCGAATGGGCGATGCGCATCTGGTCGCACTACGGCAAGGGCGTGATGGGCAAAATCCTCCGCAAGAACGCCCGCCCCGGCACGATTTCGGTCCGCCTCGGCGCTCCGATCGACCCGGCGAGCTTCTACGAGGCCAACCCCGATTTCAAACCCTCCGCGGTTGAAGGTATCGCCTATTACACCGGCAAGTCGCCGCTTCGCCGCCTCCCTGACTATGTCAACGGGACGATTTGGCTCGAACGGCCGGCCACCAAGTACGTGCTCGACCTTCTCCCGCTCGAGACCCCGGCCGAGGCCTTGGTCTATAGCGGGCTCGAGGATTCCTCTTTGCTCCTCGAAGCGGTGGAACGCTATTCCAACGTCGCCCTCAATCTCGGCTGCAAGTCGAAGAACAGCCATGTCGCGGTCAGCCGCCTCATCAAGTCCAAGGAACTCAAGACCGTCAATTTCTTCGAGGGCGAAGCCAACGACGCCCTTCTCACGGCCGCCGTTTCCAGGCCGGTCGACCTCGCCATCTGCGCTCCCCTTTCCTCGAGCTTCGACCAGATTCGCGAGAGCCCGGACTTCCTTCTCCACTTCAAGAACGAGGAGATGGAAAAGGTCCTCGCCGAGGAAAAGGCGACCCTCGAGGCCGTCGGCAAGTTCGTCGTCACCGGCGGGAAGCTCGTCTACATGGTCTACACGATCTCGATGCTCGAAGGGCACCGGACCGTCAACAACTTCATCATGGCCCACCCCGAGTTCCATCTCGAGAGCGAGCGCCAGATCTTCCCGTTCGAGGACCTCGACACCGCCCTCTACTATGCGGTGTTGACCAAGCAGGAGCTTGCCGTCGACCCGGAGACTCCGGAGGGCAAGGTCGAAGAGACCCCGGTCGCCCCGGTCCCGCCGGCTCCTTCCTACGTCGATCCGGCGATGCCGGCTTCCCTCCAAGGCAAATAAGGGAGCGATCCCATGGACGGAGGGAAGCGCCTATTCTTCGACTACCCCCTCCCCAAGCTTGAAAAAGCCGTCGTCGAGGAAGGGGAAAAGCCTTACCGGGCCAGGCAGCTTTTCGAGTGGGTCTACAAAAAGCGGGTCTATGATCCCGAGATGATGACCGATGTCTCGAAAAGCTACCGCGAACGCCTCGGGGCGGCTTTTTCCTTTGCTCTGCCCGAAGTCGCGGCTAGGCAGGAAGCTTCCGACGGAACGGTCAAGTTCCTCCTCAAGATGGAGGACGGCTCCCTCGTCGAGACCGTCCTCATGCGCTACGACTACGGGAACGTCGCCTGCGTGAGCAGCGAGGTCGGCTGCTCGATGGGCTGCGCCTTCTGTGCCTCCGGCCTCCTCAAGCGGACCCGGGTTTTGACTTCCGGGGAAATGGTGGGGGAGTGCCTCGTCGTCGACGACATGCTCAAGGAATCCGGCGAACGCCTTTCCCACGTCGTCGTGATGGGGACGGGGGAACCCTTCGACAACTATGACAACGTCATGGATTTCATCCGGACGATCAACGACGACCGGGGCCTTGGGATCGGGGCTCGGCACATCACCGTCTCGACCTGCGGGATCCTCGACAAAATCCGTCGTTACGGGAAGGAAGGGCTGCAGATCAATCTCGCCATCTCCCTCCACGCCAGCAACGAGAAGACCCGCCGGGAGCTCATGCCGATCGCCCGGGGCTATTCGATGGACGAGCTGATGGACGCCTGCCGGGATTACGTTTCCTCGAGCGGGCGGCGCCTCACCTTCGAGTACATTCTCATCGATGGGGTCAACGACTCCGACGAAAACGCCTACGAGCTCGCTTCCCTTCTTAAGGGAATCTTCTGCTACGTCAACCTCATCCCCTTGAACCCGGTCAAGGAGAAGCCCTTCCGCCGCTCGAAGAACGCCCGGCGCTTCATGGGCATCCTCAACGCCCGGGGCATCAATTGCACCGTCCGCAAGGAATTCGGTACCGACATCGACGCGGCCTGCGGGCAGCTTAGGGCCAAATACCAGAAAGACAAATGACATGAACCGCTATTCAATCCACGGGACATATGCCTACCGGACCGACCGGGGCAAGGTAAGGAAGGACGACGAAGACCGTTCCCTCGTTCTCATGAACGCGGCGGGGGAGGTCCTTTTGGTCGTCGCCGACGGCATGGGCGGGGCTAACAAAGGCGACGTCGCCTCGAAGATGGCCGTCGACATCATCGCCTCCTTATTCAAGAACAAGAAACCCCATCTCTTCGCCCGCGGAGATCGGACGTGGTTACGGAAAGCTTACCGGAAAGCCAACCGGGCCATCTACGCCTACCAGGACGCCCATCCCGAGGCCAAGGGGATGGGAACGACCCTCGTCGCCGCCCTCCTTTCGGGCAAGCGGCTACTCGTCGCCAACGTCGGGGACTCCCGGGCCTATGCCATCAAAGGACGCGAAGGCCGGCAGCTGACCGCCGACCAGACCTACGTCAACTTCCTTCTTCGGGCCGGGAAGATCCGGCCGGAGGAAGCCTTGACCCACCCCGACCGCCACGTTCTCATGAATGCTCTCGGGATTTATCCTTCCCTTTCCCTCGATCTCTATAGCTACCGTTACGAAGGCGAGAGCCTCCTCCTTTGCTCGGATGGGCTCTACAACCAGCTGCCCCTCTCTTCGATCGTCGCCATCGCCTCGACCGACGAGCGGGCTGACCAGAAGGCCCTAGCCTACGTTTACGAAGCCAACGGCACCGGCGGGAGCGACAACATCGCCGTCGCCTATTGGGAGGCCCTCGGCAATGATTGAGCTCGGCGACAAGATCGACGGCCGTTACCGGGTCGTCAGCCGCATCGCCCACGGGGGGATGGCCGACGTCTACGAAGGATACGACATCGTCTACAAGCGGGCAGTGGCCATCAAGATCATGCGGAAGGACATGATGGGGAGCGAAAAAAACGTCGAGCGCTTCCACCGGGAATGCGTCGCGGCGGCCTCCCTCAACGACCCGAACATCGTGAAGGTCTACGGGGAGGGGAGCGTCGACGGGCGCCCCTACATGGTCAACGAGTACGTGGACGGAAGGACCCTCCGCGACAAGCTGAACGTCGTCGCCGGCCACTTCCTAAGTCCCCTCGAGGCGAGCGAAATCATGGTCCAGCTCTGCTCAGGGGTAAGCTATATCCACCGGCACGGCCTCCTGCACCGGGACATCAAGCCCGACAATCTCTTTTACCTTCCCGACGGCTCGATCAAGATCGCCGACTTCGGCATCTCGAGCCCGATCGGCGACTCTTCCGCGAGTGAGGACGCGATCGCCGGAACCGTCCATTACACGGCCCCCGAGATCTTAATGGGGGAGAAAGCCCGGGTCGAAAGTGACATCTATTCGATGGGAATCGTTTATTACGAGCTTTTGACCGGGACGGTTCCCTTCGATGCCCCGACCCCGGAAGAGGTGGCCGTCGAGCAAATCAAGAAGCACTTCCCCGAGCCCTCGAAGACGATGCCTGACGTAAGCAAAGCCATCGATCGGATCGTCGTCCGGGCTTGCCGCAAGCGGCCGGAGGAGCGTTACCGGACGGCCGAGCAGATGAAGGAAGCGATTCTCGAAACCCTCAAAGACGGGGACAATTTCAAGACGAAGAAGGGACTTTTGTCGCGGATTTTCGGTTTCAAATGATGAAAGACCTTTTCTCGATCAATCTTCCGGCCGTTTCCCCCTCTCTTCTCGCGGCCGATCAAAAGAACCTCCCTTCCGAGATTGCCCGCGCCCTCTCCTCGGGGGCCGAACTCATTCATTTCGACGTCATGGACGGGCGCTTCGTCCCGGCCACGAGCTTTTGGAACGGCGAACTCGATTCCGTCCTTCCTTCCTGCCCCCTTTTCCGGGACGTCCACCTGATGGTCGAGGACCCGATTCCCGCGGCGCGGGAATTCGCGGCCCTCGGGGCCGATTGCTTGACCCTTCACCTCGAGGCCCTCGAGGAAAAGGGCATCGCCCCGGAGGAGCTTCGGAAACTTTTGCCTTCGACCTACCTTGGGATTTCCCTCCGCCCCCATACCCCGGTCGAGCGGCTGAAGCCCTACCTTCCCTATGTCGACCTTGTCCTTCTTATGTCGGTCGAACCGGGAAAGGGCGGCCAAGCCTTCCTCGAAGCTAGCCCGGAACGGGCGGCGGCGGTCAAAGGGATAATCAAGGAAGGAGGATACCGCGTCCTTCTTTCGATCGACGGTGGGATCAACGGGGCGACGGCCAAGAAAGCCCTAGCCTCCGGCGTTGATATTTTGGTGGCCGGTTCTTATCTTTACGGACATAGCGATTTCGCATCGCGCTTAAGGGGGCTCATCGATGGCTGAGGCGGCCTTGACCCTCTCTTTGCTTTCGCTTGCCGTCGCCCTTTTCCTTGGGCTTTGGCTCCCGAAGGTGTACTTACGGGCGATGGCCGAGCGCTTTTCCTATCTTTCGCACTTCCCTTACGAGCTTTACGGGGGTACTTACCGCGGGGCGAACCCGGCCTTCAAGGAGAGCCTCCAGTGGCTCGTCTCCTTCCTTCCGAGCGCCGCGTCAGCCCTGGCCTTCCTGACCTTAGCCACCATTCTGGCGGGGAATCTCTCCCTTCTTGTCCTAGCCATCCTCGGCCTCCTTCTCTCCCTTGTTTCCGGCATCTTCGAGGGGCTTCTTTTCTCCCACGGGGATCTCGTCGAGGAAAAGCGCCACCTCACCTTCTCCCTCTTCCATTCGGGAGCGACGGCCCTCCACTCAGTCATCGGCGGGGTCCTTTTCCTCCGTTTCTATGCCGAGGCGACGACCCGGCTTGGCGGTTCCCTTGCCGCCGCCATCGTCCTCTTCCTTCTGGCCGTCGTTTCCATCCTTCCCGAACTCAACCCGAAGGCGGCTAAAGGCCTCAAGGTCGAGAAGGTCGAAGATCCGAGCGGTGTCGACCTCTACGTCCGTCCCCACCATAACGCCTTGGCCTACGGGGAATGGGCGGTGGTGGCCGCCCGCCTTCTTGCGGCCTTGGCCCTATCTGCGGGGGCCCTTTACCTCGCTTATGTCGTCCCGACCCTCTAAGCGGGCTGAGGATAAAGAAAAGGCGGCCGCCGGCCGCCTTTTATCCTAGCTTGGTTCCTTATTCGCCTTTGGTCGACTTGGTGAGCGAACGGTAGGCGCGGGCGCTCATGCGAACCTGGACCATCTTGCCGTTGATGTTGATGCGGTACTTCTGGAGATTGGCATTCCAGACGCGGCGGGTCGCACGGACGCTGTGGCTGCGGTTGTTGCCGCTGAGGGGACCTTTTCCGGTAATCGGGCAGACTCTTGACATGCTTTCACCTCTCTAACACGCTGATTGCGCGGGGCTGATTTTATCACGCGCACGAAAGGCAAGCAAAGGGTAATTGCAGAAGGCTTATCGGGGAACGAAGAGCCGCTTTTCCTCCCTTGCTCAAGCGGGCTCGGCCTCATTTGTTCGTTTTTGGGCCATCTTGAGTGTCGAGCGGAATAGGAAGCGGCAGCAAAACCCGCTTCCTTTTTCCGTTTGACTAATGGAAGAGGTGTATTCCCTTCTTGGGAAAGCCGCCAGGAAAGGCTCCGATTTTCTCTTTCCTTTCGCGGAAGCGCACAAGAAAGCCTTCTTTTTCCTCAACATTCCCATTTTTTCTATCAAAAAGGGCAATTGAAAGCGGTATCATGAAGCCGAACACATGGAGGCAAGCAAGGAAAAGACATGGGCACCAGACTAGCGGCCATGATCTTGGCGGGCGGCAAGGGCACGAGGCTTCAGTCGCTGACCAAGAAAGTGGCGAAGCCCGCCGTGACCTACGGCGGCAAGTACCGGATCATCGATTTCCCCTTATCGAACTGCGCCAATAGCGGCATCACCTCGGTCGGGGTCCTCACCCAATACGAGAGCAGCGAGCTCAATACCTACATCGGAAACGGGGAGAAGTGGGGCCTCAACGGCGTCCGCTCCCTCACCTCCGTCCTCACTCCCAAGGAGACGGAAGAAGGCAGCAACTGGTATCTCGGGACGGCCGACGCCATCTATCAGAACATCGATTGGCTTGACCGCGTCGACCCCGAGTACGTCCTTATCCTTTCGGGCGACCACATCTACAGCTGTTCTTACGAGCCGATGCTCCGCAAGCACATCCAGACCGGAAGCGATTGCACGATCAGCGTCTACCGCGTCCCCATCGAAGAGGCCTCCCGCTTCGGGATCCTCGTCGCCAACGACAAGGACGAGATCGTCCAGTTCGTCGAAAAGCCGAAGAAGCCGATCTCGAACCTCGCCTCGATGGGCATCTACATCTTTACCTACAAGGTTCTCCGGGCCGCCCTTTTGGCCGACCACCGGAGGGAAGGTTCCTCCCACGACTTCGGGAAGGACATCATCCCGACGATGCTTGCCGAGAAGCGGAAGCTCTCGGTATACCTCTATGAAGGCTATTGGAAGGACGTCGGCACCGTCGCGAGCCTCCATCAGGCCAACATGGACCTCCTCATGAGCGCCGGGACGACGAACCTCTATACCGTCCAGGGCGACAACCGCATTTACAGCGAGGACGCCCATTCGACCCCGCAGTACATCGGGGCCAAGGCCTCGGTGAGCGACTCGCTCATCAACCAAGGGGCCCAAATCCTCGGGAATGTCCGCCACTCGGTCGTTTCCGGGGATACCCTCGTCGAGGAGGGGGCCACGGTCGTCAACTCCGTTCTCATGAACGGGGCCGTCATCCGGAAGGGGGCCATCGTCTACGATTCCATCGTCGGGCCCGACACCCTTGTCGACTACAACGAAAAAGTCAACGTCGAGCGCGACGGGATCGCCCTCGTCGTCAACGGAAAGGCGGCCAGACTATGAGCCAGATCATCGGACTCCTCAATTGCCACAATTCCCCCGAGCTCGGGGGGCTCACTTCCTCCCGTCCCCTGGCCTCGACTTCCTTCCTCGGGCGCTTTGCCTTCTGCGATTTCGCCCTCAGCAACTTCTGCAACGCCGGCATCGACGCCATCGGGGTCCTCGTCAAGGATCATCAGCGCTCGATGCTCAAGCACATGGGCAACCTCTCGAGCTGGACCAACAACACGAAGATCGGCCGCGAGGTCATCTTCTACAACGAGCGCGGGATCCTCAATCCCGCCTACAACACCGACGTGGCCAACGTCAAGGAAAACGACTGGGTCCTCTACGATTCGCAAGCCTCGACCATCGTGGTGGCCGCTCCCCACGTCGTAGCCAACATCGACCTTCGCCCTATCATTGAGGAGCATCTTGCCCGGGGCGAGGACGCCACCTTCGTCTACAAGCCGATCAAGGACGCCGACAAGGAATTCATCGGCTCCTACGTCTTCAAGGTCGACAAAGACGGCTACGTCCTTGAGACGGCGAAGAACGCCGGGCGGAAGAAGGAGGCCAACGTCTCCCTCGAGGTCTGGATCATGAAGCGGGACGTCCTCTTCGAGATCCTCCGGGCCCATGAGCGGGTCGACATGTCCTTCGGCTTTCGGGAGACGATGGAGTACCTCCTCAAGACCGGGAAGTTCAAGTTCCGGGCCGTCCCGTGGACCGGCTACGCTCGGCGCTTCGACTCCTTCAAGCATTACATCGACTATTCCTTCGAGATGCTTAACCCGGAAATCGCCTCTTCCCTCTTCGTCAAGGACCGCCCGATCTACACTTTGACCCACGACACCCCGCCGGCCATCTACGGGGCCAAGGCCAACGTGACCGACTCCTTCGTCTCGAACGGCTGCATCGTCGAGGGGACGGTCCGCCACTCGATCGTCTGCCGGGACGTGAAAGTCGGGAAGGACGCGGTGGTGGAAGACTCGATCGTCTTCTCCAACGTCTCGATCGGCGACAAGGCGACGGTCAAGAACTGCGTCATCGACAAATACTCGATCATCACCGCCCGCCATGCCATCGAGGGCGATGCCAAGACGCCGATTTACCTCAAGCAAGGAGCCATCCTATGAAAATCGCCATGGTCGCCAGCGAGTCCCTCCCCCTATGCAAGACCGGGGGGCTCGCCGACGTTGCCTTTTCCCTTAGCAAGGCCCTCGTGAAGGCCGGGGACGAGGTCGTCGTCGTTTTGCCTTTCTACCAGGCGATTGCCGACCGCCACCTGAAGCTTCAAAAGCTCGGGGGCTTCTTCGTCCAGATGTCTTGGCGCCAGCAGGGGGCCGCCGTCTTCTCCTACGAGCACGAGGGGGTGAGGTTCCTTCTCATCCAGAACGATTACTACTTCTCCCGGGAATCCCTTTACGGCTACAACGACGACGGCGAGCGCTTCGCCTTCTTCTCCCTCGGGGCCCTCGAGGCCCTGAAAGTCGCCGGCTTCCGGCCCGACGTCATCCACGTCCACGACTGGCAAAGCGCGATGATCCCTTGCCTTCTCAAGAACCGGGAGGATCCCTACTTCGACCACGCGAAGACGGTCCTTACCATCCATAACCCGGCCTTCAAGGGGATGCTCGACAAGTACTTCCTGAACGATTTCTACGGCTTGAGCGACGTCCTCTTCGATTCGGGGGCCGTCCGCTTCGAAGGGATGGTCTCGACCCTCAAGTCCGGCATCGTCTTCGCCGACAAGGTGACGACGGTGTCCCCGACCCACCGGGAAGAGCTGCTTACCCCGGCCTTCTCCCAAGGCCTCGACGGGGTGCTCCGCCTCCGGGAAAGGGATTTCGTCGGGATCCTCAACGGGATCGATACCGAGGAATGGAACCCCCGGACCGACGTCTACATCGCCCAGAACTACGGGAAGGGCAAGGACCTCGAGGACGCCAAGCACCTCAACCAAAGCGACCTCCTTTCTTCCTTTGGGGTCAACTGGATGGGCGGGCCCGTCTACGGGCTCGTCTCCCGCCTTTCCTTCCAGAAGGGCATCGGCCTCGCCATCCGCTCGATGCGGCGGGCCTTGGCCCACGGGGCCAACTTCCTCGTCGTCGGGAGCGGCGAGTACGAGCTCGAGCAGGAACTCGAGGAGCTCCGGCGCGACTATTCGGGGACGATGGGCATCTACATCGGCTACAACAACGCCCTCGCCCACAAAATCTACGCCGGGAGCGACTTCTTCCTCATGCCGAGCCTCTTCGAGCCGTGCGGGATTTCCCAGATGATCGCCCAGCGCTACGGCACCCTTCCGATCGTCCGCTACACCGGCGGCCTTTCCGATACTGTCCACGGCTACCGCGACCTCGGCTCTTCGAGGCCTGACGGGCTGGCTTTCCGCGACTATAATGAGCAAGGCCTCGACTACGCCATCGGCCTCGCGGAGGAAGCCTATTCCAACCAGGGGCTCTATTACGAGATGGCGCGCTGGGCCATGGGCCTCGACCGCTCGTGGAAGAAATCGGCCGCGCGTTACCGCGACCTCTACCGTTCGATCGCCTAGGCCCCCGCAGGGAGGTCTTTTATGAGTTACGACCATAAGCGCATCGAGAGCAAGTGGCGCGCCGCCTACGAGGAAAAGGAGCCTTACCGCTGCGACGTCGGCGACTTCTCGAAGCCGAAGTTCTACGCCCTCGACATGTTCCCCTTCCCCTCGGGGCAAGGGCTCCACGTCGGGCACCCGGAAGGCTATACGGCGACCGACATCGTCTCGCGGATGAAGCGGATGCAGGGCTACAACGTCCTCCACCCGATGGGCTGGGATGCCTTCGGCCTCCCGGCTGAGCAATTCGCCATCAAGAACAACAAGCACCCGGAAGCTTTCACAAGGAAAAACATCGAACATTTCCGCGAGCAGCTGAAAATGCTCGGCTTTTCCTACGACTGGTCGCGGGAAATCGCGACCATCGATCCGGATTATTACAAGTGGACCCAATGGATCTTCGTCGAGCTTTTCAAGCACGACTTGGCCTACGTTTCCGACGTTCCGGTCAACTATTGCCCGGAACTGGGGACCGTTTTGGCTAACGAAGAGGTCGTCGACGGGAAAAGCGAGCGCGGCGGCTACCCCGTCGTAAGGATGCCGATGCGGCAGTGGATTTTGAAGATCACCGCCTACGCCGAGGAGCTCGAGAAGGGGCTCGAAGGCCTCGATTGGCCGAAGTCGACCCTCGAGATGCAGAAGAACTGGATCGGGCGCTCCTCCGGGGTCGAGATTGCCTTCGGGGTCGCCTTTACCGACCTCTCCTTCAAGGTTTTCACCACCCGGGTCGATACCCTCTTCGGCTGCACCTATTGCTGCTTGGCCCCCGAGCATCCCCTCCTCAAGTCGATCGTCCATCCGGACTGCAAAAAGGCTGTCGACGCCTATTTGAAGGAAGCCGCCGCGAAGAGCGATTTGGCCCGCATTTCCGCCTCGGAAAAAGAGAAAACGGGGGTTTTCACCGGCGCCTATGCCGTCAATCCCATCAACGGGCGGAAGATCCCGATCTACGTTGCCGACTACGTCCTCGGGAGCTACGGCTCCGGGGCCGTGATGGCCGTCCCGGCTCACGATGAGCGCGACTATCAGTTCGCGAAAGCCCACGGCCTCGAGATGGTCCAGGTCATCGAGGGCGATGTCTCCGAGCACGCCTACGAAGGCGACGGGAAGCACATCAACAGCGCCTTTGCCGACGGCCTTGACATCGCCGGGGCCAAGAAGGCCATCCTCAATAAGCTCGTCGAGATGAGGCGGGGCGAGGAGAAAGTGAACTACAAGCTCCGCGACTGGATCTTCTCCCGCCAGCGCTACTGGGGCGAGCCGATCCCGATGCTTTCCGACGGGAAGGGCAAGGAAATCCCCCTTTCGGAAGAAGAGCTCCCGCTCACCCTCCCGCCGCTTGAGGACTTCACCCCGACCCGCGACGGGAAGCCGCCCCTGTCTCGGGCCCCGGAAAGCTGGCTCCACGCGAAGAAAGACGGCAAGGACTATATCCGGGAGACGAACACGATGCCCCAGTGGGCCGGTTCGTCCTGGTACTATCTCCGCTACATCGATCCCCATAACGACAAGTGCCTTTGCGACAAGCGCCTCTCCGACCACTGGATGCCGGTCGACCTCTACGTCGGCGGGGCCGAGCACGCCGTCCTTCACCTCCTTTACGCCCGCTTCTGGTACAAGTTCCTCCACGATATCGGGGCGGTAAGCGGCACCGAGCCTTTCAAGCGGCTCGTCCATCAGGGGATGATCCTCGGGGAAAACGGGGAGAAGATGTCGAAAAGTCGCGGCAACGTCGTCAATCCCGACGACATCGTAGCCGATTACGGAGCCGATAGCCTCCGCCTCTTCGAGATGTTCGCCGGCCCCTTGAACGAGGTGAAGCCGTGGTCGACGACGGGCCTGGCCGGGGCCCGGCGCTTCATCGAGCGGGTCTACCGCCTCGTCGACGAGGAACCCTACACCTCAAGGATAAGTGACAAGGACGATGGCTCGCTCGAGCGGTCCTACCATGCGATGGTGAAGAAGTGCACCTCCGACTTCGAGAGTCTTTCCTTCAACACGGCCATCGCGGCGATGATGGTCTTCGTCAACGACTGCTACAAGGCCGAAACCCTCTATCGGCCCTACCTCGAGGGGTTCGTGAAAATCCTCTCTTGCATCGCCCCCTTCATCGGGGAAGAGATGTGGGAGAAGCTCGGCCATCAGGGCCTTATCGATTACGAGCCTTGGCCGACCTACGACGAGAGCAAGCTCGCCGAGGCGACTGTCAAGGTCGCCCTCTCGGTCAACGGGAAGGTCCGCGACGTCCTCCTCCTTCCGAAGGACGCCGACGAGGAAACGGCCCGGAAGGCCGCCTTCCTCTCCGCGAAAGCCAAGCCGTATCTTGACGGCAAGAACATCCGGAAGTTCATCTACGTCCCCGGGCGCATCGTGAACGTCGTCGTCGGCTGAGCCGAGCGTTAATCCCTCGCGCCCCCCTGCGGGCCGCTTTTCTTTGCTTTTCTTAGCCTCCATCCCCAGGAAAGGTGGCGAAATTGTCTTTGACATTTTTTTCAATTCCCATACGGTGAAAGGGGCGGAGGGAAAAGATTCCCACAGGAAGTTTCCATCTTCCACCCGTTTTGGGAGGAACATCGATGTTCAGGAAAACGTGGCTTCTCATTTCGCTCGTCCTCTCTTCTTGCTCGCTTCCCGGGGGGATCTCCGACCGTTCTTCTTTGCCGAGCGAAGAGACGGCTTTTGCGTGGTCTTTCGAGGAAGAAACCTACGTTCCCTCCCTCGATCCCTCGGCCAACCGAATCGGCATCATCGGCGGGACTGAGCGAATCGCGACGACGAACCTCGTTTTCTATCAAGGCTACGACGACATAAACGACGACGAGCCCTACGTTTATCGCGACCTTGGAAGCCCCGAGCATCCTTATGGGGCGGTGGAAGCCCGCCTTTCTAGGGAAACCGACTACCTCGCCTATTACCTTCCCTCGGCCCGGGTTGCCGCTTTGAAAGAAGGGCTCCATAGCTTCTACGAAAGCGAGAGGCATTCCCTCTTCGGCCCCGAGGAGGTCGGCCTTTACGACGGCCGCTACATTTGGATGAACAGCCTCGAAGGGCAGGATTCCCTCCTCAAGATGATGGCCTTCGACGAGCTTTCCGAGGTACCCCTCGGGGACGGGGAATACGAGCTGGTCGGCCTCTTCGAGCGGCGGGAAGCGGCCGTCGAATACGATCTCGTCCTTTCCGAGGAACGAAGAGAAAGCCATTACCTCCTTGCCCGCCTCATCCTCGACGAGGAGGGAAACCCCCTTTCTTCCCTTTCTTCCTTCGATCGGGGTGACGATATCGAACTAGCGGCGGCCGTCAGCGCCTACGCATCCGAACGGAGGGTCTTCGAAAAATACGAAGGCCTCGTCCTTTCCGGGCCGAGAGGACTGCAGGGAAAGGGAAGCTACGCCCAAGCCCCGTTTCTCAGCGCTTCTTCCCCCTTCAAAGGGGAAGGGCGGTTCCTCCCTCTTTACGAAATCAAGGGAATGACCCTCTTAAGAGAAACGCGTCGCGCGAACGGAATAGACCTGCCCTGCCCGCCGACGCCTCCCCGGACGAGGTCGATCCCTTCGGCGACGCCCTCCGGCCCCTCTTCAAGGAAGCCTGGCTCTTCGACGAGGAAGGGACCGACTATGCCTATTTCGACTGGGGGAAGCTCCGCCTCTCCCTCGGGGAGGCCAGGCGGGAGCACCTTTCGACGATTCAGTCCGCGGGGTCCTTGTAGAGCTTCGAGCGGGGGTCGACGGCGAGGAACCTCCCGTCGTCGAGGAGGAAGCAATAGATCTTGCTCCCTTCCTCCAGGTTTTGGCGGTACAGGCTGAAATTTCCCAGCAAAAGGCCTACCAATTCGCCCTTTTCCGTCGCATAGATGGCCGAGATTTTCTCGCGGGGCCGCCCGAAGGGATCGTGCCAGGACACCTCGGCGACGACGAAATGGCCCTTGAGGGCAATCTCTTTCCCATAGCGGAAGAAAGCCTCGTAGGCCAGAAGGTAGCCCATGTAGAGGGTCACGACGACCATGAGGAAGATGCACCAGAATAGCCAATCTTGCCCAAAGACGAGGTAGAAGGCCGTGAAGGCCGCGATTCCGAGCGCCGAGAGGCCGAGGGCCAAGGCATAAAGGAGGATGGCGCGCCTGACCCCGTAAACATCGATTTGCTTCATGGACCTAGTTTATCTTAAGTCTTCCTTCTCTGCCTTTGTTTTCCTATACTTCCGCTTGCCCGGTACCCTGTCGGGACTGGAGCGGAGGTCACCTTTATGCTACTTGCCGTCGACATCGGCAACTCTTTCGTCAAGATCGCCCTTCTAAAGGAAGGGAACGTCGTCGCCCGCCTTTCCCTCGAGACGGAGAGGAGAAAAAGCGCGGACGAGTATCTCGAGCGCATCGTCTATAGCCCCCTCGGAGCCCTCATCAAGAAAGAAGGCGTCGAGGGAGCCGTCCTTTCTTCGGTCGTGAGTTCCCTCACGGGGAACTTCCTTTTCGTCCTCGAGCACCTCAGCGGGAAGAAGCCGCTCCTCCTTGGTGGGAACGCCCGGACCGGCATCGCCCTGAAGGTCGACCATCCCCTCGAGGTCGGAAGCGACCTCGTCGCTGCCGCTTCCGGGGCCGTCTACCTCGGGAAGCTCCCGGCTTTCGTCGCCGACCTCGGGACGGCCAGCAAGTTCATCTATGTCGATCGGGACGGCGCCTTCCGCGGGGTGGCCATCGCCCCGGGGATCCGGGGCGGGGCCCTTTCCCTCCGCGAGAGGACCTCTTCCTTGCCCGAGGCCTCCCTTTCCCTTCCGCCCTCGCCTTTAGGAAAGAACACCTTCGATAGCCTCAACGCCGGCCTCCTTTACGGGACTTCCTACGCCTGCCGCGGCTTCCTGAGGGACTTCGAGGCCATCGCCGGGGAGGAAATGACGCCCTACCTCACCGGGGGGAACGCCCGCTTCGTGAAAAGCCTTCTCCCTTCCTTTGCCTACGAGCCCGATCTCTTGATGAAGGGACTGAGCCGCATCCACGACCGGAACCGGGAGGAATGAAGATGGACTGGAACTCGATTTTGACCTGGATCCTCGTCTTTGCCTTCCTTTTGGGGGCCCTCGCTTTCTACCAGGCGAGCTTCCGCGCCGAGCGGAAGACGAAGAACATCGCCTTCGACGCCATCATCATCGCCATCATCCTCGTCATGGGCCTCATCCCCCAGGTCGGCTATCTCTTCATCCTTCCGTGGCTCGCCCTCACCTTGCTCCATATCCCCGTCCTCGTCGGGGCAAGCATCGGCGGGGCCAGGCGCGGCGCCCTTTACGGCCTCGTCTTCGGCCTCACCTCGATGGCCCAGGCGGCGATGAACGGCGCCGGCCTCAACGCCTTCTTCGTCTATCCTTGGATCGCCCTTCCGCCGCGGATCGTCTTCGGCTTCCTCGCCGGGCTTTCCTTTTCTCTCACCAAAAGAAGTCCTAAACTATCCGGTGGTTTGGGGAAGGGCATCCTTTCCTTCCTCCTTACCGTCCTCCACACCGGCCTCGTCTTCCTCACCCTGTATGCCTTTTACCCGGGCGAGATCGCCGGCTACTTCGCGAGCAGCGACCCGGTGGCCGAGGGGGTGGCCATCACCTTCCTCGTCTCGGTCCTCCTCGGGGCCCTCGGGGAAGCGGCCCTCGCCGCGGCGATGGTGCCCCTCATCGACCGGCCTTTGAGGAAAATGGAAAGCGCGCGCCCGCAATAGATCAAGAAAGAAGGTAAGAGAAATGAGCAAATTCACCCGTCTCGCGAAACCCTATTACAAGACGGCCACGATGGCCCTCCAGAAGCTCGTGAGCATCGACTCCCATTACGACGAAAGCACCATTGCCAAGGATCGGCCCTACGGGGCCGGGGTCGACAAGGCCTTCGACTACCTTCTGAAGCTCGCCAAGGAATACGGCTTCGAAGGACGGAAGGTGCTCGGCCGGGCCGTCGAGATCTCCTACGGCCATAGCGGGCCCCTCGTCGGGGTGTATGCCCACGCCGACGTCGTGCCGGCCAGCGGGAAATGGAGCGTCCCGCCCTTCAAGCCGGCCATCGACGGGGAAGGGAAGATGATCGGCCGGGGAACCAGCGACGACAAAGGGCCCTTAGTGGCCGCCCTTTTCGGCCTCAAGCTCCTCAAGGACCACGGCCTTGTGAGCGGCTACCGGGTCAAGCTCGTCGTCGGCGGCGACGAGGAGCGCGGCTCCTCGTGCCTCGAGCACTATTTCAAGGAAGGCCGCGGGGAAGAGCCAGCCCTCGCCTTCACCCCGGATGCCGACTATCCGCTCATCTATGCCGAGAAGGGCGTCGACCAGCTTTCCCTTAGCCGGGCCATTGACCTCTCCCCGGTCATCGCCCTTTCCGGCGGAACGGCCGTGAACGCCGTCTGCGACTCCTGCCTCGTGACCCTTCCCCCCGACGAGAAGTTCGTTTCCTACCTCGAGGAGAAGAAGGTCGATTGCGACATCGCCAGTAGCGACGTCCTCCTCATGGTGACCTTCAAAGGCCGGGCGGCCCACGGGGCCGAGCCGGAGAAGGGCGTAAACGCCGGGCTTTCCGCCCTCAAGGCCCTTTCCGATTTCTATCGTAACGAGGAACTCGCCAAGATTTACGATGCCCTCCGCCATCCCCTCGGTTCCTCCTTCGGGGGCGACCACGTCGCGAAGGAGCTTGGGCCCTCGACCTTCAATTACGGCCTTTTCTCCTACGACGGGAAGACCCTCCGCTTCACCGTCGACTTCCGTTACGGGGAAGACTGCGACTACGAGAAGGCCGAAGGAAAGCTGAAGGAAGCGACCGGGGCCGAGCTTTCCCTCCTTTCCCGCTCGCCCGCCCTTTTCTCCCCGAAGGACGGCCTCCTCGTGAAAACCCTCATGAAAGTCTACCGGGCCGAGACGCTGAAGCTCTTTGCCAAGCCCCTCGCCATCGGTGGGAACACCTACGCCAAGCACGTGAAGAACTGCGTGGCCTTCGGGGCCGCCTTCCCCGGCCACGACGGACGGATGCACGCCCCCGACGAATACATCTACATGGACGATTTCCATAAGGACATCGCCATCTACGCCCACGCGATCGACGCCCTCGGGAAGGCGGCCCGCTCCAAGTGAGAGGCCGTTACAAAAGCTGGACGCCCCTTTATATCGACGCCCACCCTTCCTTCTCCCCGCGCTCCATCGACCCTTCCGACCCCTTTTACCGGGGGCGCCTCGTCCTCGAGATCGGAAGCGGGAAGGGCGGCTACCTCGTAAGGAAGGCCTCCCTCCATCCCGATGTCCGCTTCCTCGGCCTCGAGCGCGACGTCTCGAGCTGCGGCTCGGGGGTCAAGAAAGCGGTGGAGGCCGAGCTTACTAACGTCCGGATCTGCAACCTCGACTTCGACGAGGCCTACGAAGACCTCAAGGGACTCTCCTTCGAGGAAATCCACGTCCATTTCCCCGACCCGTGGCCGAAAAGGCGGCATGAGAAAAGACGGCTTCTCTATCCCGAGCGGCTGCGGAAGATCCTCTCCCTCCTCGCTCCGGGCGGCCGCCTCGAGTTCCGGACCGACAACGACGCTCTCTACGCCTATTTCCTCGAAAGCTATCCCCTGGCCGGGGGAAGACTCCTCGAAGGGCCCTATCCCCCCGAGGAGGCCATGAGCGAGTACGAGGAGCGCTTCCGCGCGGAAGGGATGCCCATCCACCGGGCATACCTGGAAAGGATCTGACATGGCACGGCTTTTCTATCCCCACGCTTCCTTAGGGGACGTCCTCCTCGTCCTCATCGACCCCGAGAAGAAGGCTTTTTCCTCCGCCCTCCGCGGCGAGGTGAGCGCTGTCTTCGGAGAGGAAGGCGAGGTAATCGGCTATAACCTCTTTTCCTTCTCGCGGAAATGCAAGGTCAAGGCCAACGGGATCCTCTTCAACCCGCCCGAAGAGGTCCTTTCCATCGTGAGGAAGGAAATCGAGGGAGCCGGCTTCCCCGTCCCCTCCTTCGAGAAAGACTCCGGCTATTTCGTCGGCAAGGTCCTTTCCAAAGAGGAGCACCCCCTCTACGAAGGGACTTATATCTACGCCCTCGAGGGCCGGGGCCATGAGCGCCTCGAGACGGTCTCGGGCCTAACGGGGCTCGAGGTCGGATCGCTGGCCGTCTATCTCGAAAGCGGGCGGATCGGCCGGGACGGGCGGAAGTTTGTTTCCCACCTTGAGAAGAACATCCCCCTTCAGTGCCTCATCGCCTCGAAATGGGAACTCGGGGCCCCAGAAGGGACCAAGGAAGCCTACGTCGATTCCAGCCTCGAAGTCGGTAGCGATTTCTTCGCGGAAAGGAAATAAGGGTATGGAACAACTCGAAATCAAGCTGAAGGAAGAAGGGAAGATCGCCCGTCTCACCGATAGGACTTTCCGCCTCGACGAGAGGATTGGGAGCGGCTATTTCTCGGCCAACTACTTCCTGAAGAGCCGGGAAATCGTCGAGCGCCACCTCCCGGGGCACGTCGTCCTCGAGCAGTGGTTCCAGCGGAAGGACGGGGTCATGGCCTGCGGGCTCGACGAGGCCATCGCCATCCTCCATAAGTTCGCCCGCCATCCCGAAAACCTCGAGATCTATGCCCTCGACGACGGCGACCTCATCGCGGCCGGTGAACCGGTCCTCAAGGTCCGGGGGCGCTACGAGGACTTCGGCTTCCTCGAAAGCATCATCGACGGCATCTTGACCCGCCGGACCTCCGTCGCGACGAATGCCTACAAAGTGGTGAAGGCCCTTCGGGGGACCGACTGCTTCTCGATGGCCGACCGCCAGGACGACTACCTCACCCAGCCGGGCGACGGCTACGCGACCTACGTCGCCGGCATCAAGAAGTTCTCGACCGACGCCCAAGGGGCTTGGGTCGGGGTCAAGGGGATGGGGACGATGCCCCACGCCCTCATCGAGATCTGCGGGGGCGACATCGCCAAGGCGGCCGAGTATTACGAGGCCACCTTCCCGGAGAACGGTGTTACCGCCCTCATCGACTACCATAACGACGTCGTTTCCGATTCCGTAATGCTCGCCAAGGCCCTCGGAAAACGCCTCCGCGGGGTCCGGGTCGATACCTCCAAATCCCTTGTCGACCATTATTTCGACGGCAAGGACACCTCCGGCTTCGACCCCCACGGGGTGTGCAAGGAGCTGATCTACGCCCTCCGGAAGGCCCTTGACGAGGCCGGCTTCCCCTTCGTGAGGATCACCGTCTCCTCCGGCTTCACGGCCAAGAAGATCGACGAATGGACGAAGGAAGGGGTCCCGGTCGACACCTACGGGGTCGGCACCTCCCTCGTCGTGAATTCGACGGTCGGCTATACCGGCGACCTCGTCGAGCTCGACGGCCGCCCCGAGGCCAAGGAAGGCCGCGGGGAGGTTCCTAGCCTCCGCCTGAAGAAGGTTCCCTATCCCATCTATTGAGGGTTTGAAGACTCCCGCCCCCGGGGCTTCCGGGGGCGATTTTTCTTTTTCCTCGCTCTCTTCCGCCAAGGCGTTCCGAATGCGGGAAAGGGAGAAAAGCCCGCGAGGGTCGGACATATCAGCCAAAAT
>CASEWT010000019.1:6828-21833 GCA_949291655.1 uncultured Bacillota bacterium | reverse complement strand
CCTCTCGGGAGGAATCAAGGGCTCGACTTTCCGCATGGCACTCGGCTTTTCCTCCTCGGGGAAGGCGAAGCGGGCCTCTTGGAGCCCGGGGAAGCGGATGGCTTCCCGGGGGATGTAATCGGGAAGGGGCGAGGGGGCGACTTCCTTCGGGAGGGCTCCTTCGGCCTCGGGGGCGTAGCGGAGGCCGTTCACCTTCCCTTCGCCCTCGCTTACGAGGGTTGGCGGCGTCTGGAAATAGACGCTCCCTTTCTCTTCCTTCCCGAGGGAGGGAGCCTCGAAGGAAGGGGCCTCGGAGCGCCGGGCCCGGGCTTCCTTTACCCGGGCATCGAGCTTCGAGCAATAGGAAGCGATGTAGGGGTAAAGGAAGAGAATGAGGGCGGCGAGGGCAAGGAAGCAGCCGATGAGGGCCGAAAGGAAGTTCCCGGCGCTCATGGCGAGGGAAGAAGCCCCCGGGGTCACGATAAGACCCCCGGCAAGGCGGAGGTCGACGAAGGCGCCCGCTCCCCTAGCGTAGGCCGCCGCGGCCTCCTCGAAGAAAGCCAAAAGGAGGACGCTCAGGAAAAGACGGAGCCCGCCTTTCTTTCCCGGGTAGGGGCGGCCGAAAAGGGCGAGCGAAAGCCCGGTGAAAAGAAGGTAAGGGGTGAGCACATAGAAATAGGAGAGGCCGAAAAGGTAGGAGAGCCCGTAGGCGAGGGGGTAGAAGGCCCCGAGAGGGGAAAGGAGGAGGAAGAGAGCGCAAAGGAAGAGAAGGAGCCCGAGGCTCCGGAAAAGGCTCTTCCGGGAATAGTTGCCCCGCTTCTTCATCTCACTCCGCCTCGACGATGAGCGGCAGGACAAGGGGTTCCTTCCCGGTCGTCCGCCGGATGAGCCGGTTGACCCGGTCGTAGGCTTTCTGCTTGATGTCCTCGAGCTTCGAGCCGGCCTTGAGGCCGTCCTCGACCTCGCTTAGGAAGTGGCGCGAGACTTCCTTGACGATGGCATCCGAATCCTTGAGGAAGACGAGGCCCCGGAGCTGGACGTCGGGCCCGGCGAGGATCTTCCGCCGCCCCTTCGAGACGGTAAGGGCCATGAGGACGACCCCCTGGGAGAGGCGTTCCCGGTCGGCGATGACCGAGGATTGGACGTCGCCGACGCCGATGCCGTCGATGTAGACGTCGCCGACCTTGACCCCCTCGGAGAAGAGGCGGGCGCCGGTTTCGTCGATGATGAGGCTCGTGCCGTTTTCGAGGAGGAAGACGGAATTGTGGTTGAGGCCGAGGCCCATCGAGAGGGCGATCTCGGCGTTGGCGAGCATGTCCTTGTAAAGGCCCTTGGCCGGGACGTAGTACTTCGGCTTCAAAAGGGCGATGACCGTCTTGAGGTCCTCTTCGGAAGCGTGCATCCGGAGGAAGCCCTTCCGGGGAAGGGTGACGATCGAGGCCCCGCTCCGGTAAAGGGCGTCGAGGGCATCGGTCGCCTCGAGTTCGTTGTTGTCGTCGGAAAGGGTCCCGACGGCGAAGGTATCTTCCGGGGAGAGGCGGGCCTGGGTCCCCTCGTTTTGCCCGGCGGCAAGGAGGGCGATCTTCCCGAAGAGCTTCCGCTTGCTCGCGAGCATGAGGCAGAAGACGTCGAGGGAACGAAGGCGGTTGATGTCCTCGCTCGGGGCGTAGGAATCCCGGGGGATGAGCAGTTGCCCCGAGGACTGCATGGCCTTGATGAGGGAGGCCGTCTCTTGATCGTAGGGCACGATCTTCTTCCCGAGGGAAAGGGCGAGGCCCACCGCTTCGGTCACGTTGTAGAAGTTGCTCGAGGCGATGGCAAGGTAGAAGCGCCCCTTGGCGTTCTTCATCGGCTCGGCGATGTGGGGGGTGAGCTTATATAGAGGGGCCGTGTAGCCCTTCCGCGAGGCGTAAAGGGACTCGGTCAAGAGAACGAGGGTCTTTTCCTCGGCGAGGCGGGCGAGGGCGTTGAGGTCGCTTAGGAAGTTCTTGTCGCAGTTGTTCTCGATTACGTAGTCGGAGGTATAGACGACGTTTCCGCGGCTCGTCGCTATGGCGATGCCGGAGCTATTGGCGATGTTATGGGAAGTCCGGTAGAAGGACACCTTCCGCCCGTTGACGAGGAAGCTCGAGGTCGGGGCGACGACATGGAGGTCGAATTCCTTCGGGTCGATGGCCCGGCTCGAGGCGGCGAAGGAAGTAAGCATCGCCTTGGATACCTCGCTCAGGTAGACGGGAGCCGGGACGTCGCGATAGACGTAAGGGAGGGCGCCGAGCTCGTCGGCGTGCCCGTGGAGGATGAAATAGGCCTTCACCCGGTCCTTGTTTTCCTTGAGCCAATCGAAGTTGGGGATGACGTAGTCGACCCCGGGCATCCGGCGGTCGGGCTCCCGGGAGCCGCATTCGATGACGTAGAGGGCGCCGTCGATGTCGACGACGAGGCAGTTCTTCCCTTCCTCGTCGAGGCCGCCGAGAGACAAAATCTTGACAGTTTCGTTCATGTGCATTCCTATGAAAAGCCCCGCTCAGGGGGTTCCTTCCCCTTGATTATAATCAAGAAACCCCCTTTCGACAGGGGGTCAAGGCCATTTGGAACCTCTTTCAGATGCTTTCAGATGCTTTCCCACCCCCGGCGGAGGAGGCAGGCCCCCCCGCTAAGCGGGAAAATAGCGATGCCCTCCGGGTCGAGGACGGCATAGGTTGCCGGGTTCCCGCCCTTCGGGAAGCCGACGCTCCCGGGGTTCAGGAAAGAGGCGAAATCCTTCTTCTCGAGGAGATAGACGTGGCTATGCCCGAACATATAGAGGTCGGCTCCCTTTCCGGCCAGGCCCTCGAAGGAAGGGGCGTCCCCGTGGAAAAGGGCGCACCGCCGCCCGAAGAGCTCGACGAGGGCGTTAGGGAGGAGAGGGTCAGAAAGGACCATCCCATCGACCCGGGAGTCGCAGTTTCCCGCGACGAAGAGCTTCCGCGCCTGAATGGAGTTGAGCATCTTCGCGCATTCCATCGGCTCGTAGTCGTCGGGCACTCCGTTCCGGGGGCCGTTGTAGAGGAAGTCCCCAAGACCGATGACAAGGTCGGGGCTTTCCCGCTCGATGGCGGCCAAAAGCTCTTGGCAAGCGCCTGTCCGTCCGTGGAGATCGCTGAAGACAAGCGCTTTCGATAGGACATCCATGGCTAGTTTTCCTCCTTTTTGAAGCTGCGGGTCGCGACGAGGTCGACGCCCTTAAGGCCAAGGAAGTCCTTCGCGAGCACTTCCCCGGCTTCAATCGGGGCTTCGACCTTTATCCGGGACAGGGCCGCCATCCCTTCGAAGAGCTTGCCCTTCGGGATCGGGGCCGAGGTCTTGACCGGACAAAGGGGGAGAAAGGCCCCGGAAAGGGCGACAGTCGAGGTGAGGATCCGCTCGGGGGCGGAAACTTCCTTGATGCCGTATTCCTTCCCCCGCGGGCAGAAGTTCCCGCTCACCGTTAGGCTCTCCTCGTCGACGGTCAGGCGGCACCCCCGGGGACAGCGGATGCAAACGAGCTCCCTTAATGGCATAGTTTCACCTCAATAGTCGTTTCTTGGTTGAAATCTAGTGATTTCTTAGGAATTTTCACGAATTCCATTTCACTAGGAATAATCGAAATTTTCTGTATCTTCTTCAATGCGTTGTCCCCTTGGGAAAAGACAAGGAAGCAATCCTTATCCGGATAGCGCGAACGGAAGCGGAAGAGGACCTCTTCCTCCCCGCCCTCGCGGATCTTTCCCGGAATGAGGTAGCCGATTCCCTCCCCGGGAACCGCGCGTAGCTCCTTGCCGGCCTTGGGACGCTTCCCTTCCGCCATCAAGGCCGCCTCCCGCCCTGCCGCCTCGGCTTCCAGGGCGACGTTATCGACGAGGTCATGGACGTGGAGGGCGTTCCCGGCGAGGAAGAGGCCAGGAAGCGAAGACATCAAAGAATCGTCCACCGCAATTTGCCCGGCCCCGTTCGTTTCTAAGCCCAAGGGTCGAAGGAGGCTAAGAAGCGGAAGGAGGCCGATCGAGAGGACGAGGGTATCGCAGGCAATGAAGCGGCCGGTTCCCGGAAGGGCTTTCCGGTCGGGCCCGACTTCGCTTAGCTCGATGCCCTCGAGGCGGCTCTTTCCGTAAGCCCGCGTCACCGTGTGGCTGAGGTAGAGAGGGATGTTAAAGTCCTCGAGGCACTGGACGATGTTCCGGTTAAGTCCGTTGGGATAAGGGCAAAGCTCGGCCACCCCGAGGACCTTCGCCCCTTCGAGGGTAAGGCGCCGGGCCATGATGAGGCCGATGTCCCCGGAGCCAAGGATGAAGACGTTCTTGCCCGGGAGGTAGCCGTAATGGTTGAGGTAGAGTTGGGCCTGCCCGGCCGTGAGGATCCCCGAAGGCCGGTCGCCCGGAAGGGCGATGGCCCCGGCGCTCCGCTCGAGGGAGCCGGAGGTATAGACGATGGCGTCCGGGCGGAAGGTCCCCCCGCCTTGCGGGCTTTCGTAGGTAAGGGAAAGGTCCTTTCCGATCGAAAGGACCGTCGCCTCGAGGCGGACGTCGATCGGGCTTTCTAGCACCTCGCGGGCGAGCCGCTCGGCGAATTCGGGCCCGGTCAGCTCTTCCTTGAAGTAGGAAAGCCCGAAGCCGTTATGGATGCACTGGTTGAGGATGCCCCCGAGGGCGTTCCCCTTCTCGAAGAGGACGACTTCGGCCCCTTCCCGGGCGGCGCTTAAAGAGGCCGCCATCCCGGCCGCCCCGCCGCCGATCACCGCTACTTTCCCGCTCATTCGCCTTCTCCTTTCTTGGCCTTCATAAGGAGGACCGGGCTCTTGGGGCTGCCGTAAGCGACCTCCGTCGGGTCGATTCCGCCGTGCTTGGCCAAAAGAAGGAGGACCTGGGGCTGACAAAAGCCGCCCTGGCACTTCCCAAAGCCGGCCCGGGTCCTTTTCTTCACGGCCTTGACGGTAAGGCACGGAAGGGAGCGGCCGAAAAGGTCCTCGATTTCACCGAGGCTCACCTTCTCGCAGCTGCAGACGATCTTCCCGTAGGCGGGCCTTTCCTTCAAAAGGCGATCCCGCTCCTCAGGCGGAAGGGAGAGGGGATGGACGTAAGGCCGGATTCCCTCCTTCGCCTCTTCTTTTCTTACGACGGGAAGGATCTTCCCGACTTCGTCCCGGAGCTCGAGGGCGATCGAGGGAGCCGAGACAAGGCCCGGGGACTCGATGCCGGCGGCTAAAAGGAAGCGCGGGTCCTTCCGGCTCGGGCCGATGATGAAATCGTGGG
The DNA here is from genome assembly GCA_949291655.1 of uncultured Bacillota bacterium. Taxonomy (GTDB): domain Bacteria; phylum Bacillota_I; class Bacilli_A; order RFN20; family CAG-826; genus UBA4951. The sequence goes on along the minus strand of CASEWT010000019.1, from coordinate 16,587 downwards.
TCGAGGGGGTGGCCCGGACCCCGGCATAGACGCGGATGGCTTCCTTCCAAGGAAGGGAAGGAACAAGGGAGGAGGCGGCCTTCCTTACCTCTTCGAGGGTCGGGGCGTCGGTCGAAGCATCCTCGGGATCCTCCTCGGGCTCGCTGCTTGGGCCGGCGAGGTAGTTCCCGCTGCTCGTCGGAGCGACGAGGATTCCCTTTCCCTTTTGACTCGGGAGGGGGAAGAGGACATGGCGGACGAAGCCCTCCGCGAAATGGTCGAAGACGAAGTACTCGCCCTTCCGGGGGATGAGGTGCCAATCGAGCTCGCCGTCGAGCATCTTTGCCACTTCGTCGGCCTTCGTCCCGGCCGCGTCGATGAGGACTTTCGAGCCGTATTTCCCGAGGTTGGTATGCACCAAAAAGCCCTTTTCTTCCCTTTCGATGGAAGTAACCTCTTCCCCGAGGCGGAGGAAAACCCCGTTGTCGAGGGCGTTTTCCATCGCGTGGGCGGCAAGGAGGAAGGGATTGACGATCCCGCCGGTCGGGCAAAGGAGGGCGGCGACGGCTTCCTTAGTGAGATTCGGCTCGTTTTCCCTGAGCCAGGCCGCGTCGACGATCCGGGCTTCGACCCCGTTCGCCTTCGCCCGCTCAAGGAGGGGAAGGAGAAGTTCCTTTTCCTCTTGGCTTCGGGCCACGGTCAAGGTTCCGATTTTTTCGTAGGGGACGTCGAGTTTCTCGCAAAGAGGGGCCATCATCCGGTTGCCGCGGACGTTATGGAAGGCCTTCTTCGTCCCGGGCAGGGGGTCGTATCCGCTATGGGCGATGGCGCTATTGGCCGCCGTCGTGGCATCCCCGACGTCGAGCGACTTCTCGATGACGAGGACCTTGAGCTCGTAGAAGGAAAGCTCGCGGGCGAGAAGGCACCCGGTGCTCCCGGCCCCGATGACGATGACGTCGTAGCTATGTTCCACCGCTTCCTCGAACTTCTCGACGACCGGAAGATACATCGGCCCGAGGAAGGAAGGCACCTTTTCCGCGGCAAGGGGGAAGGAAGAGCTTCCGTAGTAGGCCTCGGCGATGGCCCCGGCGATGGCTCCTTCGGTATCGCTATCCCCGTCCCGGGCCACGGCGAGGCGGATGGCCTCCTCGTAGCTCGAGGAAAGGAAGAAGGCGGCGAGGGCCTCGGGGACCGAAAGGCTCGCGAGGGCCGAGCAATGCCCGCTCCGATAGGTTTCCTCGGCCTTGAGGTAGCAGCCGGGATAGTAGCTTTCCATCGCCGCCCCGATTTCTTCCTTGGAACGGCGATGGAGGGCCAAATAGACGGCGAGGGCCACCGCTTCGGCCCCTTTCATCCCCTCCGGGTCGTCGTGGGTCACCCCGGCGACGTAGGAGGCGAGGAGGAGGCATTCCCGGACGCTCCGGGCCCAATAGGCAACCGGGGAGACGCGCATCGCCGCCCCGTTTCCCTTCGAGCCGTAGGGAGAATGGTCGTCGTTTCGGCACCAGTAGGCGAACATCGGCCCGTAGCCGTCGAGCGGCTCGGGATTCTCCTCGTAATAGCGGACGTAGCTTTCGACGAGGGCGGCTTGGAGCTTCTTCTTGTAGCCTTCTCCCTCCTCGAAGGGACCGGCCCGGAGGAGGGCATCCATCGTCGCGACGGTGAGGATCGAGTCGTCGGTGATCCCCATCGTCTCCGCGAAGAGGGGAAGGGAGGCCGGACTATGGCCTTCGGGGCCCCGGGAACCGCAAATATCGCCGGCAAAAGCCCCGTAAATCGTCTTATGCATGGTTAGATTTTACCCTCTGGGACCCCTTTCTTCCACCCTGACGCCCTGAGGAGGAAAAGGAAAAGGCACCCTGAGGGGTGCCTTCGGATGGCTTGACGGCTTAGTGGCGGCCGCCGCGGGAAGGCCCGTGGCCGCCTCGCGAGGGGCCGTGTCCCCCTTCGCGCCGGGGGGCGCCGGAACGGGCCGGGCGCTCGGGGCGCTCGACATAGCCTTCCGGCTTCTCGAGGAATTCGCGGTGGGAGAGCTTGACCTTGCCCTTCTCGTCGATCCCGATGACGACGACCTTCAGCTTGTCGCCGAGCTTGACGACGTCGTTGGCGTTGTCGACGTAGTTCCAGGCGAGGCGGGAAACGTGGCAAAGGCCGTCGGTGTCCCCGAAGAGGTTGACGAAGCAGCCGTAGTCCTCGACCCGGTTGACGGTCCCTTCGAAGATTTCCCCGACCTTGGCCTCGCGGACGATGCCGTCGATGATGGCCTTGGCCTTGTCGATCATCTCCTGGTTATGGTGATAGAGGGTGATCGTCCCGTCGTCCTCGACGTCGATCTGGATCTGGTCGCACTGGGCGATGATGTCGTTGATGACCTTGCCGCCGGTGCCGATGACCTCGCGGATCTTGTCGGGGTCGATCTTGAAGGTGAGCATCTTCGGAGCGTACTTGCTCACTTCCTTCCGCGGCTCGGCAATGCAGTCGGTCATGACCTTCCGGATCTCGGCTCGGGCCTTGTGGGCCTGGGCGAGGGCCTCGGAAAGGACTTCGCGGGTGACGCCGTGGATCTTGATGTCCATCTGGAGGGCGGTGAGGCCGTTCTCCGTCCCGGCGCATTTGAAGTCCATGTCGCCGAAGTGGTCCTCAAGCCCCTGGATGTCGGTAAGGATCGTGTAGGGGTGTTTACCATCGAGGGGACCGCTGGAGATAAGGCCCATGGCGATGCCGCTCACTACCGCCTTGATCGGGACTCCGGCCGCCATAAGGGAGAGGCAGGAGGCGCAGATCGAGGCCTGGGAAGAAGAGCCGTTGCTCTCCATGACGTCGGCCACGCAGCGGATGGCATAGGGGAATTCTTCCTTGCTCGGGATGACGTATTTGAGGGCGCGTTCCCCGAGCATCCCGTGGCCGATTTCCCTTCGGCCGGGGCTCCCCATCCGTCCGGTCTCCCCGACCGAGAAGGGCGGGAAGTTGTACTGGTGCATGAAGCGCTTTTCCTTTTCGACGGTGAGGTTATCGATGATCTGGGCGTCGCTTAAAGCCCCGAGGGTCGTCGTCGAGAGGACCTGGGTCTGGCCGCGGGTGAAGAGGCCGGAGCCGTGGGCCCGCGGGAGGAGGTCGATCTGGGCATCGAGGGGGCGGATCTCGTCGACCTTCCGGCCGTCGGGACGGATCTTTTCCTCGGTGATGAGGCGCCGGACCTCGGCGGCCACCATATGCTCGAGGATGTCGTTGACCATGCTCATCGTCTTGGCATGGACTTTCTCGGTCTCGTACTTCCGCCCGTCGTAATCGGCGCGGATCTCGTCTTCGAGGGCGTCGATGGCATGCTGGCGCTCGAGCTTATCGAAGATGGAGATGGCCTTGACCATCCGCTCGCCGATCCTTTTCTCGATGTCTTCCTTGATGAGGGGGTCGGGCTCATAGAGGTCGAAATGGCGCTTTTCCTTCCCGACCTCGGCGATGATCTTCTCCTCGAAGGCGCAAAGTTCCTTGATGGCCTCGTGGGCGAACATGATGGCGTCGAGCATCTCTTCCTCGGGGACTTGGTCGGCCCCGCCCTCGACCATCATGATGGCGTCCTTGGTGCCGGCGACCGTGAGGTCGATGTCGCTCTTCGCCTCTTCCTCGACACTCGGATCGACGATGAGCTTTCCGTCGACGCGGCCGATACGGACCCCGGCGATGGGGCCATCAAAAGGGATGTCGGAAATCGAAAGGGCGATCGAGGCCCCGAGCATGGCGCTCATCTCCGGGCTGTTGTCAGGGTCGCACGAGAGGACCATGTTGACGACTTGGACGTCGTTGCGGAAGCCTTCCGGGAAGAGGGGGCGGATCGGCCGGTCGATGAGGCGGGCCGAAAGGGTCCCGTGCGCATCCGGGCGTCCTTCCCGGCGAAGGAAGGACTGCGGGATCCTTCCGCCGGCGTACATTTTCTCGATGTAGTCGACGGTGAGGGGGAAGAAATCCCCGTCCCGCGGCTTGTCGCTCGCGACGGCCGTGGAAAGGGTGACGGTTTCCCCGAAGCGGACGAGGGCAGCCCCGTCGGCTTGCTTGGCGATCTCGCCGGTCTCGACGCTTAGATGACGTCCGGCGAAATCGATTTCGAAGGTTTTCTTCATTGTCTTTTTCCTTTTTCCTTAACGAGGCTGATTTTAGCCTTTCGCCGCCGGAAGATAAATAGGGAGGGCCTATTCCCCCTTCTTGGAAGGGATGAGGGGCGCAAGGGACAAAAGGAAGGCAAAGGGCAAAAGGAGGAGCGACCAGGGCGAGAAGGCAAAGAAAGGATAGGCCGCGGCGGGGTAGAGGGCCGCTTGGGGCAAAAGGAAGGGGAAGCTCGGACGGTAGCCCCCTTGGAGGGCGAGCGCGGAGAGGATCGGAAAGAAAGCCGAAGCCCCGGCAAGGTAGGAAAGAAGGAGGGGCAAAAGGAGAGAGAGGAGCGAAGGGAGGAGACTCGAAAGAAGGGCGAGCGGCTCGCTCAAGCCGTTCAAGGAAAGGAGCGAGCGGAGGCGCCGCCCCCTCGAGGGAAAGGAAAGCCCGGCCAGGAAGAAGACGAGGAGGGAGACGAGGGCGATGACCCCGCCGCCGAGGAAGAAAGTCTCGCTCAGCCCGGCCGTCAGGCGGGGAAGATAGACATCGGCGACCACCAGGTGGCTCCCGGATGCGGAGAGGGCATCGCCAGCTGATGCGTAGGGCAGGTAGGAAAACCCGCTATCGAGGCTCCCCATGTAGCTTCCCCCGAGCAGGAAGGAAAGCTGCCGGTAGTAGGAGAGGGAAAGCCCCTTCTCCCCGCCGTCGTTAAAGAAGGGAATCGGCTTTTCGAAGAAGGAGGCTTCCCCTTCCCCGGCGGGGAGGAAGGGAACGGATATTCCATCATTTAAGCCGGGATCGACCTGGAGGCCCGCTTCCCCGCTTTCATCGGCTCGCCAGACATAAGAGGAGCCTCGTTTCCCCCTTTCGAGGGCGAAAGAGGGGAAAAGGCGGGTAGAAGAGCCGCCGTCCCCATAGGAAAGGGTGGTGATGAGGGAAGGGGCGTTCAGAAGGAAATAGGAGCGGGAAATGGCCACCGCCGCCCCGCCGCCATCGAGGAAGGAGCCGAGGCCGGGGAAGGAAGGAAAGGAGGAGGCCTCCTCGAGGCTTAGCTTTGCGCCCTCGAGATAGAAATCCCCTTCCCCCTTGCTCCCGGGAAGAAGGAAGATTCCTTCTTCCCCGAGCCCGTCGAGGACGAAGGCGGCAACCGTCTTACCTCGGGAGAAATAGCCCTCCATCGGGAGATAGGAGGGAAGTTCCCCATAGGCTTCCGTTTTCACTTCCGATCCCATGGCAAGGCCGAAGAGCACCGCCCCGCTTTCTTCCATCGCGGTCCGAGAAAGGGCCTTTTCGTTGAGTTTTTCCGAGGACTGGAAGGCGAAGGTGAAGGCCAGGAAGGTCGCAAGGAAAAGGAAGAACGAGAGGATGGATGGGCCTTTGAGGGCCAGAAAGGATAGCCCGAGGGCGACCCGGAAAGCCGGGCGGAAAGATTGGCGCGGCTCGATGTCCGTGTCTTCTTCTTGGAAGAAGGAAGAGGAGACGGCCAAAGGGAAAAGGAGGCGCTCGTCGGGCAAAAGGTCGATTTCGCAGTCGTGGTTGACGAGAAGGAGGAAGCGCTCCTTCCGCTCCTCGGAGAGAAGGTCGGAAAGGATCCTCTTCCGGCGGCTGTCGAGGGAGGAAAAAGGCTCGTCGAGAAGGAGGTAAGGAGCCTTCTTAGCCAAGGTGATGGCCAAAAGGGCGGCCTTCCTTTCCCCGCCGGAGAGAGCGGAAATCTTCCGCCCTGCTTTCCCGCCGAGACAAAAAAGGGCGAGGAGCGAGGCGGCCTTTTCCCTTTCCTCCGGGGCCAGGAAGGTTTCCGATAGCTTGGCGAAGGAGAAGGAACCCGGGTAATGGGCCCGGGGGCCGAGATAGGCAAAATAGGCGCTCAGCTTCCCTTCCTTCCGGAGGCGGCAGACGCTTTGCCCGCCGATCTCGATCGTCCCTTCCCGCGGGGAAAGGAAGCCGAGCAGCAAGGCCAAAAGGGTCGACTTGCCGCTTCCGGAGGGCCCTTCGGCAAGGTAGAGGCCGCGCTGGGGGAAGGCGAGGCTCAAGCGTTCGATGAGGGGCCGCTTTTTCCTGTAGTAGAAGGAAACGTCCTTCGCTTCGAGGCCTTTCATTCTTCCTTCCTCCGGACCGCCCGCATGACGTCGTGGGGCAACAAGAGGCGCAGGCTTAGAAGGACGAGCAGGAAACCGAGAAATATCGAAGGAAGGGCCGCGAGGTAGAAAAGGGCGTCGTAGCGGGCCATGAAGAGGGACGTCTCGAAAAGCGCGGACAGGTAGAAGCCCGGCAATAGGGAGGCGGCAAGCGAGATGGCGAGCCCGAGAAGGGCGGCCCCGAGGAGGAAGAAGCCGGCGACGGCGGCTCCGCGGGCAAAGAGGCGTCCCCGCTTCGCCCCGACCATGAGGAGGGCCAGGTAGCGGTTTCGGTATCCAAAGTAGAAAGCCAGCGGGAAAAGAAGGGCGAGAAGGTAGGAGCCGATGAGGAAGCTCAGGGCGCCATGCGAGCTTAGGAGGGGGTCGTTTCGCCCCCACAGGGGGTTGTTTTGCCTAACCGCGAAGGGAATCGAGAGGGCCGTGGGGTGCTCGCTCAAAAGGCTCGCCCCGACGGCCGTGACGGGCGATGGGGCGACCCCTTCCCCGCCGGGGCAGCTCTCGCGGGAAGCCAAGTAGACGGAAGAGGAAGACATAGCTTCGTCCTTCGGGAGGACAAGGGCATAGCTCAGGGCCACGTAAGCGGCCTCGTCCGAGCGAAGGCCCCTTCCGAGGACGAAGCCTTCGAGAGAGGAAAGGGCAGGCGTCTCGTAGACCCCGACCGGAGTGAGGCCCGGGTCGAAGAGCGATCCTTGGACGCCGAGGAAGGAAGACGAGGCCTCCTCGTAGCTTATCGAGGCGCGGCCGGCATATTCCCGCAAAAACCCGTCGAGCAAGGCGGAAGGGACCAAAAACTCCCCCGGGGCGGAGGGATAGCATCCCTCTTCGAGCCGGTAGAAGGCCGAAAAGGCATCGGCGTCGGCTTTGACGACGTAGGCGAAAGCATCGTCGCCGTAGCCGGAGTCCCGGGCCTGCCGCTCGATGGATAGCGGCGCCTCCTCCGAGTCCACCTCGTAGGCCGGGGCGTGCTCGAGATAGAGGGTGGCAGCCAATTCGAAGATGGCGCCGATCCCCTTCCCGTCATAGGGATAGGAAAGGGAGGGCAAGGTCGGGGAGAGAGTCAAAAAAGCACACATGATAGCCGAATAGACTCCCATCGTTAACGTAGGCGCGTAGGCGCGCCCGGCGCGGACTTTTCTTTCGATCGTGCCTGGATAGGAGGCGCCGATCACGGCAAAGGGCGAAGAGGCGAGTTCCTTCATCTCGCCCCCTCCTAGGGCCATCGGGCGTTCGTGGGTCGCGACGATGACGAGGCGCTTCTTCCCCTCTTCCCGGAAGATGTCCATAAGGCGCTTCTGATTCTCTGAATCAAGATAGGCAAACGGCTCGTCGACCGCCAGGAGGAGCGGGTCTTTGTAGAGCCCCATCGCCAGGGCGAGGCGGGCCCTCTCGCCGCTCGAGAGGGAGGCGGCTTTCTCGTCCTTGAGTTCGGCGAGGCCGACGGCTTTCAGGAGTTCCTCGGCGTGAGAAAGCCCCTTTTTCCCGGTAGGGAGGAGGAAATTGGCAAGAACGCTTTTCTCCTCGAAGGCAATCGGTTCCTGGCACACGTAGGAGGCCAAGTCGGCCCAAGACGAAGGATTAGTTTCCCCAAAGAGGGAAGCCTCCCCCTCGTAAGAGCCCTCAAGGCCGGACAGGAGGCGCAGGAAAGTCGATTTCCCGGAGCCGTTCGGCCCGACGAGGAAATAAAGGCCCGGGGCCTTAAGGGAAAGGTCCGGGAAGGCGATCGAGGCCGAGGGGCCAAAGGAAAACGAGAGCCCGGCGGTCGAAAGGAAAGCGCTTGTCTTTCCTGCTGCCTTCGGCTCCCGTTTCCGTTCCATGGGCTCATTTTACCCTAAAAATGGTTTCTAGATACTAGCCGCCAGTCCCTCAGAGCTCGCTTCTAGTCGCTCGGCTTTCTCGTCTTCCGGGCCGTATTCCTCGCGGAGGCTCTCGACGTCGATGCTTTCCTCGAAGACCGCCTCGCTCAGCCCGCCGACGATCTCGATTTCGCCTTCCCCGAACCTCGTGCCGCCATTCCCCACTTCCTCAGGCCAGTTGGCCTTGAAGAAGGCGCCGTCGATGGCGGTTCTCTCCTCGTTGAGGCTAAAGGACACCCCAAAATCATGAAGGGCGAAATTCGGCACCCGCCCGACGGCCGATTGGATCATGGAAGCCGTGTAATACAACCTGGTTTTGTTAAGGAGGTAGTTCATCGGATGTCCGTCGTACTCGTATAGCGAGGTGACGTAGCCCGAGTCCCACTCGAGGCCGGCAAAGAGCGAGGAGCCGTCGCTCATGAGGAAGAGGATCGCATAGTCGGTTTTGTAAAGCTCGCCGTACATGTTCATGTACCAGGTCGAGCCGTACATGCCCGGGACGACGAGCATGAGACAGTCCACCTCGTGGCCGATGAAGCCCATCGACGGAGCGAAGGGGGCCTCGGGCGATACCTTGATCTTCTGGTAAATGCCGCCGTGGATCACGATGTCGTCAAGCTCCGGGCAGGGCTCCCCTTCCGGGTAGCGTCGCGGAAGGCGTCCCCGGCGAAGGGTTCGAGCCCCTCGAAGTGGGGAGCGGCCGCGTTCCAGGCGACCTCCGCGAAGGCCCCGACGAGGTCGGAGCCGTCAGCGGCCGGCCCCTGCTCGCCGCAAGAGGTCGCGGTCAAAGCCAAAACGGCCACCGCCGCGCAACCGAGTTTCGTCAAAGAGCCTTGTTTTCTGTCCATGTAAATTCCCCTTGGTAGTCACATATTAACAAAGTGAGCCCTAATTTCAATTTTTGGTGGGCCTTCCGAAACTGCCCCGCCCCTCGCTTGGCGGGAGAAGGGCCAAAGAAACAAAAAAAGCAGGCCGAAGCCTGCTTCGCTTTCGGGATTACCTCAGGCGACCGCGGCCATGGTCAAGAGGATCGTCGAGATGATCGAGAGGATGAGGATGATGGCACCGAAGCCGACGGAGACAATCGAGACGATGAGGGCCGCCATCGTGAGGCCGCCCCGCTTCCCTTCCTTCATCGCCTTGGTCGAGGTGATGATGCCGGTGATGCCGGTCGCGATGGCAATGCAGCCGCAGATGATTCCGGCGAAGAAGATGCCGATGATACAGGCGACGATGCCGATGATCCCTCCGGCGAGGGCGCCGGCGATTTTGCTATCGAGCGGAGCCTTTCCGGCGGCGGGAGCCGTTTCGGCTTTCAAAGTCGCGGGGGAAGGGGCCATGGGTGCGCCGCATTTCGGGCAGACGGTCGTTCCGTCCGCGAGCTCGGCGCCGCATTTCGGGCACTTGATCATTTTTGTTCCTTTCTGGGCAGTTCCCTTAGTAACGCTTATTTTATCCTCGCCCGGGCGCATGGAAAGGCAAATCAAGCGCTGCTTGTAAACTTTTTCATTGCGCGCTTGCTCGCTCAGAGGATGATTCCGGGCAAAAAGGCGACGAGAGAAAGAAGGAAGGCGACCCCCGGCACGGCGAAAGAGGCAATGTCCGCCAAGGCGAATTTCGGCCTCTTCCCCCGTTGGAAGGCGGCTAGGAGGCCGTATAGGGAAAGGATAACCCCGACCCCGCCGGAGAAGACGGCCGCCGAAAGG